>DATKQH010000015.1:0-60450 GCA_035532775.1 Streptosporangiaceae bacterium | reverse complement strand
CAGTGCCGCGTTCTTGGCGCCCTGGACGAATACGGTCCCCTGGAGGGGGTTGCCACCTACGACGCGATAGCGGGTCTGCTGACCGCTGCTCATAATGCTGGAACTCCTGTCCCTGGGGGGCGGGACATCATTATCCCGGCTTGACGCATATGCGCTGACCTGCTCCGGCCAGCTTCGGGCCAGGTCCGATGTCGTCGTCCCAGCCGTGTCACGCGTAGTCCAGTATTCCACTGCTGGTTGACCCCCCGGACGATGACGACGCCGATACATAACGTAGCTGACTGTGCACTACGGGCAACAGGTGGGTCTGGTTGCCGGCTCAGCCTGAATCAGCCCAGGTCAGACCCGTGATCTGCTCAAATGCCTGGATGTATCTATCCCTTGTTCGCTCGATTACACGGCCGGGAAGAGGTGGTGGCGGCTCTCCCGAGTTTCGGTCCCAGCCGGATTCCGGTGAGAGCAGCCAGTCCCGCACGTACTGCTTGTCATAGGAAGGCTGGCTGCGTCCTGGCCGCCACTGGGCGGCCGGCCAGAACCTCGACGAATCGGGAGTGAGGACCTCGTCGCCGAGCGTGAGCGTGCCGTCGACGTCGAAGCCGAGCTCGATCTTGGTGTCGGCGACGATGATTCCGCGCTCGGCCGCCAGCCGGGCCCCGCGCTCGTAGACGGCGATCGTGATCCGGCTCAGCTCCGCGGCCAGGTCGGCGCCGACCGACCCGGCCAGCTGGCTGAAGGTGATGTTCTCGTCGTGCTCGCCGAGCGGTGCCTTCGTGGCCGGCGTGAAGATCGGATCGGGCAGCCGCGAGCCGTCTTCGAGCCCGCCCGGCAGGCTGATCCCGCAGATCGTTCCGTCCCGCCGGTACTCAGCCAGCGCCGACCCGGTCAGGTAACCGCGGGCCACGCATTCAGCCTGAACCATTCGCAGCGGCTTGCATGTCATCGCCCGGCCGGCGAACTCGGGCGGGATCGGAGCGTCCACGACGTGGTTGGGTACCAGGTCAGCGAGGCGCTCGAACCACCACAGGGAGAGCTGAGTGAGGATCTTGCCCTTGTCCGGGATCGGCGAGTCGAGCACGTAGTCGAATGCGGACATCCGGTCGGTCGCCACCAGCAGCAGCATGCCGTCGCCGGCCTGGTAGACCTCGCGGACCTTGCCCGAGTAGAGGTGGTTCAGCATTCCGCCGCTCCGGGCTCGGCCGGGTCAAGCTTCTCCAGGCGGTCGAAGACCGCGCCGAGCCGCGCAACATAGCGCTCGGGGCGGCACACCTCGTCCAGGCGTGCCTCGTCCAGGCTGGTGCCCCGTGTCGCCGCCTGCTCGGCCAGCGTCTCGCGGAACGGCAGGCCCGTCTCCCAGGCCCGCATCGCGGCCTGCTGCACGAGCGTGTACGCGTCCTCGCGCGACATCCCCGCGTCCACCAGGTCGAGCAGGATGGCCGAGGAGTAGATCAGGCCTCCTGTCGCGTCCAGGTTGGCCCGCATCCTCGCCGCGTCAACGACCAGCCCGGTGATCAGCGCGGTCGTCTGCTCGAGCAGGTAGTCGGTGGCGATGGCGGCGTCGGGCAGCGCCACCCGCTCGGCCGACGAATGCGAGATGTCCCGCTCGTGCCAGAGCGGTATTCCTTCGAGCACGGGCACGACCTGCGCTCGGACGATCCTCGCCAGCCCGCTGATCCGCTCGGAACGGACCGGGTTCTTCTTGTGCGGCATGGCCGACGAGCCCTTCTGGCCCGCCGTGAACGCCTCGGCGAGTTCCCTGACCTCGGTCCGCTGGCCATGCCTGACCTCAAGCGCGACGGCCTCGCAGACCGTCGCGATGATCGCGAGAACACTGACCCACTCGGCGATGCCGTCGCGCAGCACGACCTGAGTCGCGACGTCGGCCGGCCGCAGGCCAAGCCCCGCCATGACGCTCGCCTCGACGGCCGGGTCGATGCTCGAGTAGGTCCCGACCGGGCCGGACAGCTTGCCGACCGCGATCGCCTCGCGGGCCTGGCGCAGCCGCGCGACGCCGCGCGCCATCGCGAACGCGAAGTCGGCGACCCGGTGCCCCCAGACGTCAGGCTCGGCATGAATGCCGTGCGTGCGGCCGGGCCGCAGCGTGCCGCGGTGGGCCAGGGCATGGTCCCGCAGGGCCGCGGTGAGCGCCGTGGCCCTGGCGATCAGCAGGTCGGTCGCCTCGGTCAGCTGCAGGGCCAGCGCGGTGTCGAGCAGGTCCGACGACGTCATCCCGAAATGCACATAGGCGGCGGCCTCGCGCGGCGCGGTGTTGTCAGCCCACGCGCTGAGGAAGGCGATCACATCATGGTTGGTGACGGCCTCGATGGCGGCGACGGCCTCCGGCGTGGGCGGCGGTGCCGCGCGGACCGGAGCTACGCTGTCCGCCGGCACGACCCCCGCCGCCGCGTTCGCCTCGAGAACCAGGGATTCCACCCGGCACCAGAGCTCGTACTTGTGCGCCTCGCTCCAGACCCGGCCCATCTCGGGCAACGTGTATCGCTCGATCACCGACTCATTCTCCCGCAGGCTCTCCCGGCGGCTGATCGCGGGTGACCACGCCTGGCCAGGGGCGCGCCCGGCCGCGGCCCTCGATCACGAGCATGACGGCCAGCCCCGCGGTCACCAGGACCAGCTGCACCTCGATCGTCACGAACGCGCCGAGCGGCACCGTCGCGAGCGCGACGATCGCCGTTTCCAGCCAGAGCCGGGCCGGCCCGGTTCGCAGCGCCGCCCTGAACGCCGCCGGCCCGCCGATGAACGCCGCCGAGCCGATGCCGAGCGCGAGCGCGGCGGGCAGGCTGCCGCTGCCGGGCCCGGCGACCGCCTCGGCCACCCCGGCGGCCATGAACACGATCCCGAGCAGCATCGGCATATGGGCGTAGAAGTGGGCAGCGAGCGCCAGTCCCGGCCTGCTCGTGTCGCTCGCCGGATCTCGAACCGGCCGCCCAGCCGGACCACGAGCGGCGCCCCCGCCTGGATGAGCAGCGCGTGCGGACCGGAGCGCGGGTGTTGGTCAGCCACGCGTACCCGCCGTACATCCACCAGAGCAGCCCGAAGATCAGCAGCACTTGCAGCACGTCGGTCGTACCCGGAGCGAGAACCACGGCGAGCTGGGTCAGCGTGAAGGCGAAGATCAGATCGAAGAACAGCTCGAGCGTGGTGACCCGGACCGGCTGGCCGGCGCCTACCGGATCTGCCGTGTCGTATCGCCGTGGCCGCCGGCGCCGGGATCGGCCGGGCCGGCGGGATCGCAGCCGCCTCGCCCGGCGGGTGCCGGGACCGGGCTGTCCGCGTCAGGCACGTCAGCCGGCGTTGCCGCGCCGCTGCCCGTCCGCTGCCGTCCGCTGCGGGGATCTCGCTGGCTCCGGGCGGCGCGGCGGCCCCGTCTCCGCGGCGATGATCCGCCTGACTGCCAGTCATCCGGCCGGTGGCGGCTGCTGGCCTGGCTGACCGGCGATGTCGGTGCGGTACCAGCCCCCGCGCAGCCTGACCCGGGCGGCGGCCGTGTAGGCCGCCGCCCGGGCCTGCGCCAGGTCCTGCCCGGTTCCGACGACGTCGAGGACCCGCCCGCCCGAGGTAACCAGGGTTCCGTCGCGGACGACCGTCCCGGCGTGCAGCACATAGGCACCGGGAATTTGTTGAGCCTCGTCAACGCCATCGATCCGGTCGCCAGTCACCGGCGTGCCCGGGTAGCCCTCGGCGGCGATGACCACGGTGACCGCCGCGCCATCGGACCATCGCGGCTGGCCGGCCGCTGGCAGGTCGCCGCAGGCAGCCGCGGCAAGCAGGCCGGCGAGGGGTGTCGCGAGGCGGTCAAGCACGACCTGGGTCTCCGGGTCGCCGAACCGGGCGTTGAATTCGATGACCTTGATCCCGTCGCTGGTCAGGGCCAAGCCCGCGTAGACCAGGCCGCGGTAGGGCGTGCCGCGGCGGCTCAGTTCGGCCAGCGCCGGCTCGATGACCTCGGCGACGGTCCGCGCGGCCAGGTCCGGGGGCGCCCACGGCAGCGGGGCGTAGGCGCCCATCCCGCCCGTGTTGGGCCCGGTGTCACCGTCGCCGGCCCGCTTGAAGTCCTGCGCGGGCAGCAGCGGGACTGCCCCGGTGCCGTCGGCGAGCGCGAACACCGAGACCTCCGGGCCGGCCAGGAAGTCCTCGATCACGACCTGGCCGCAGGACCTGGCATGCGCGGCAGCCGCGTAGCGATCGTTCGTGACCACGACGCCCTTGCCGGCCGCGAGGCCGTCCGCCTTGACCACGTAGGGCGGCCCGAACTCGTCGAGCGCGTCGCTGACCTCGGCTTCGGTCCGGCAGGTGCGGGCGGCGGCGGTCGGGATGCCCGCGGCGACCATGATCTCCTTGGCGACCGACTTGGAGCCCTCGATCATGGCGGCTGCCCGGTCCGGGCCGAAGCAGCTGAAGCCGGCCTCCCGCAGCGCGTCGCCGACGCCGGCTATGAGCGGCGCTTCCGGGCCGACCACGACGAGATCGGCGGCGGTCCTGGCGGCCAGCGCCGTGACGGCGGCCGGGTCCGCGGGCGGGACGTCGTGCAGCTCGGCGTGCTGGGCGATGCCGGGATTGCCGGGAGCGGCGTGCAGCTCGGTCACGTCGCTGTCCTCGGCCAGGGCACGGGCCAGCGCGTGCTCGCGGCCGCCTGAGCCAAGTAGCAGAACGCGCACCCGGCGAGCCTAACGGGCCGCCGCTGCGGCAGCGTCCGCGCCGGCCTAGTTCGGGTTGGTTCTAGCGGCTCGGGCGGCCGGGCTCGGGCGGCCGGGCTCGGGCGGCCGGGGTCAGATCAGGTCGCGGAGCTGAAGGGTCTGGTCGCGGCGCGGCCCGACGCCGATGGCGGCGATCGGCGCTCCGATCATGTCCTGCAGGGTGAGCACGTAGGAGCGGGCATTGGCTGGCAGGTCGGACAGTTCCCTGGCGTGCGAGATGTCCTCCCACCAGCCGTCGAGGTACTCGTACACCGGCTTGGCGTGGTGAAACTCCGTCTGGGTCATCGGGACCTCGCTGTGCACCACCCCGTCGATCTCGTAACCGACGCACACGGGGACCTTCTCCAGCCCGGAGAGCACGTCGAGCTTGGTGATGAAGTAGTCGGTGATCCCGTTCACCCGGGTGGCGTACCTGGCGATGACCGCGTCGAACCAGCCCGTGCGGCGCGCCCGGCCGGTGGTGACGCCGTACTCGCCGCCCACCTTGCGCAGCCACTCGCCCTGAGCATCGGTCAGCTCGGTCGGGAAAGGCCCGGCGCCCACCCTGGTCGTATAGGCCTTGAGGATGCCGACGATCCTGCCGATCCTCGTCGGCCCGACCCCGGAGCCGACGCACGCGCCGCCTGCCGTGGGCGACGACGAGGTCACGAACGGGTAGGTGCCGTGGTCCACGTCGAGCAATGTCGCCTGCGCGCCTTCCAGGAGCACGACCTTGCCGTCGTCCAGTGCGTTGTTCAGCACCAGACCGGTGTCCGCAACGTAGCGCGCCAGCCGCTTGCCGTAGCCGGTGTACTCCTCGCAGACCGCTGACGCGTCGATTCCCCGCCTGTTGTACAGCTTGGTGAGCACCTGATTCTTTTCCCGCAGGACAAGCTCGAGCTTCTGGCGCAAGATCGTCTCGTCGAACAGGTCCTGGACCCTGATGCCCATCCGGGCCGCCTTGTCGGCGTAACAGGGACCGATGCCGCGGCCGGTCGTGCCGATCCTGGCGTTGCCCAGGTAGCGCTCGGTGACCTTATCCAGCGCCACGTGGTGCGGCATGATCAGATGCGCGCTGGCGGAGATGAGCAGCCGCCCGCAGGAGATCCCGCGCGCCTCGATGCCGTCGATCTCCTCGATCAGCACGGCCGGGTCGATGACCACCCCGTTGCCGATGACCGGCGTCGCGTGCTCGGACAGGACGCCGGACGGCAGCAGATGCAGCGCGTAGCTCTCCTCGCCGATGACGACGGTATGCCCGGCGTTGTTGCCGCCCTGGTACCGGACGACGTAGTCCACGCTGTCGCCGAGCAAGTCGGTCGCCTTGCCCTTGCCCTCGTCGCCCCACTGGGCGCCGACTATCACGATGGCGGGCATGAGTACAGGTTATCTAGCACCATGGTCGTGATGTGCGATCCAGGGCCGCACCGGCGAGACGAGTATCCGATGCGGTCGTGGTAGTCGACGCCTATCAGCTCGACGCCTATCAGCTCGCTGCCCATTAGCTCGCCGCCCTGTCGGCTCGGTTAGCGCAGCGCCCAGTTAGCTCGTCGCGAGGGCGGCGGCTGCGGCCGGACTTGAGTCGCTCAGGAACTCGCTGGTCCGGGCGAGCTCGTCGTCCTCGCCGATCGCCGCGGCCGCCGCACCGAGGAGGTACAGGCAGCGCAGGAAGCCCCGGTTCGGCTCGTGCTCCCAGGGAATCGGGCCGTGCCCGCGCCAGCCCGCGCGGCGCAGCTGATCAAGGCCCCGGTGATAACCGGTCCTGGCGTAGGCGTAGGCCATGACCGGGTCTTGTGCCAGAGACCGCTCGGCCAGGTCCGCCCACGCCGCGCAGAAGGACGGGAACCTGGCGGCAACCGAGGAGGGGTCCGCGCCGCCGCTCAGGGCCGCGGCCGCCTCGGAGTTCTCCGGCAGGTAGGTGGGCGGCGGCGTGGGGCCGGCCAGCAGATTCTGGTGTGTCATGGCTCTATCCTGCCGCCCGCCGCCGTTGGACGCGGGAACAGGACCCTCCCGGCTGGCATTTCGGCGCCGGCGGGCCGGTCCGCGTGCTGGGCGGGTCGGCGTGCTGGGCGGGTCCGCGGTCGTGGCCCAGGCTTAGCAGTAAATTCTGCGTCGCCGGCTGCCGAATTCTCTTCACGTCACCGCATACTCTTCGGCTTAAGAAATACACGCGGCCCGCGGCGCGGCGCGGGGGCCGCCCCCCACCTCGGCGAGGCCCCACCTTGCGCGAGGCCGGCTTCGAGGTGGTCCACTTCACCTGGCGGGACCTCACGATCGCGCCCGACCAGGTCATCCGGTCGATCAGGGCAGCATTCCGTCGCGGCGACATGGCCGGCTGACGCGCGCGCTAGGACCCCTCGTTCCGGCCGTCCCGCGGGCCGAACGCCTCGAGCGCATCAGCGTCACCGGCCACCGACCGGACGAAGTACTCCGCCCATTCCCGGGCCTCGGGATAACCAGACTCGGCGACGATCCGCTCGCAGGCCCGATCGAGATCGAACTCCGTCACCCGAAGATCGACCCCGGGACCGAGCAGTGCCCAGTGCGCGCCCGGCCCGCCGTACGGCATCCCGATGCTGCCCGGGTTGACGACCAGCCGCCGGTGGGCCAGCCGCACGAACGGCATATGGGTGTGACCGCACACCACGGCGCTGACCGATGCCGCGAGCGGGTCGAAGACCTCGGCCCACCGACTGAGGCGGGAATCAACGAGCACGACCTCCTCGTCGTCCCGCGGGGTCGCATGGCAGAACACGACGCTGCCGATGCCTGTCACCTCGAGGGTCATGGACAGGGGCAGTCCGGCAAGCAGGTCGACCTGGTCGTCACGCAGCTGCTCGGCTGCCCACGGGGCGATCGGGTCCGGGATCGAGGTTCGCTCGCCGCGGCGGAACTCGACCAGCTCGCGGTCGGCGTTACCGCGGACCCACACGGCCCGCCCGCCGAGACCTCGCAGGACGCCGAGCGTCTCCGCTGGCTGAGGCCCCGCGGCGAGATCGCCAGTGAGTACGACGAGGTCGGCTGAGGCCACGTCGGGTTCGGCGAGCACGGCTTCAAGCGCGGGAAGTACGCCGTGAATGTCGGACAGAACTGCTACCCGCACGTGACTGCTACCCGCACGGGACCGGCCCGCTCAGCTGAGCTGCTTGCCGGCCGAGAGCAAGTCCTCGCAGGCGTGGGTAACGCGGGCGGCCATCCCGGTCTCCCCGGCCTTGCCCCAGGCCCGCGGGTCGTAGGCCTTCTTGTCGCCCACGTCGCCGTCGACCTTCAGTACTCCGTCGTACTGGGTGAACATGTGGCCGGCGACCGGGCGGGTGAACGCGTACTGAGTGTCGGTGTCGACGTTCATCTTGACGACACCGTAGGAGATTGCCTCACGGATCTCCTCGAGCGCGGAGCCTGAGCCGCCGTGGAACACGAGGTAGAACGGGTCCGGCTTGCCATAGGCCGCCGCCACAGCGTCCTGGATCTCCTTAAGTATCGACGGCCGGAGCTTGACGTGACCTGGCTTGTAGACACCGTGGACGTTGCCGAACGTGGCGGCGAGCAGGTATCGCCCGCGCTCGCCCAGCCCGAGTGACTTCGCGGTCGCCAGCGCGTCGTCCGGCGTGCTGTAGAGCTTCTCGTTCGTCTCGCCGGTCACGCCGTCTTCCTCGCCGCCGACCACGCCGATCTCCAGTTCCATCGCGATCTTGGCGCTGGCACACCTGGCGAGTAGCTCAGATGCGATCTGGAGGTTCTCGTCCAGCGGCACGGCTGACCCGTCCCACATGTGCGACTGGAACAGCGGCTCCTCGCCCCGCGCGACCCGCTCGTTGGAGATATCGAGCAGCGGGCGCATGTAGCCGTCGAGCTTGTCCTTGGGGCAGTGATCGGTGTGCAGCGCGATGTGCACCGGGTACTTGGCCGCCACGACGTGGGCGAACTCTGCCAGCGCGGCCGCGCCGGTCACCATGTCCTTGACCGAGCCCGACAGATACTCAGCACCGCCAGTCGACACCTGGACGATGCCATCGCTGCCTGCCTCGGCGAAGCCGCGCAGGGCGGCGTTGAGCGTCTGGCTCGACGTCACGTTGATCGCCGGATAGGCGAAACCGTGTTCCTTCGCCCGGTCGAGCATCTGCGCGTAGATCTCTGGCGTCGCGATAGGCATGACTAGCCGCTCCCTCTGGTCGAGTGTGCGTCCCTAGTATCTCCCGGTACCAGGTGCAGGCGCGGGAGGTGGTCCGGCCTGTGCGCCACGGCCGCGGGCTTACGGCTGGGCGGAGGGCGTCAGCGCCGGCCGAGGTCAGCTCAGCCCAGACGTCAGCTCAGGCCGAGGTCGGCGAGGTCGAAGGCGGCGAGGTACGTCAGGCCGCGCTCCTCTACATACGGCCGCGCGCCCCGGTCGACGACGACCGCGACGCCGGCCACCTTGGCGCCCGCCTCGGTCAGTGCGTCAACGGCGGTCAGGACCGACTTGCCGGTTGTCGAGGTGTCCTCTACCGCCAGTACCGGCAGCCCGCGCACATCCGGGCCTTCGATCCTGCGCTGCAGGCCGTGCGCCTTTCCTTCCTTGCGCACGACGAAAGCGTTCAGCGGCCTGCCCTGCTCGGCCGCGGCATGCATCATCGCGCTCGCGACGGGATCGGCGCCAAGGGTCAGACCGCCTACGGCGGAGAAGTTCAGGCCGCTGGTGAGATCCAGCATCACCCGCCCGGCCAGGCGCGCCGCCGGGCCGTCGAGCAGCACCCGGCGCAGGTCGACGTACCAGTCAGCCTGCTGGCCTGACGACAGCGTTACCGCGACGTGGATCACGGCCTTCGTCTTGATCTGGGCCAGCAGCTCAGCTCGGTCACTCACGGCACCGAGCCTAATGCCGGCCGCCGACGGCGCCTGCCGCGCCCGTGCCGTTCGCATCGGGCCGCTCCCGCCGCGCCTCCGGCCCCTGGCGCCCGCACGGACAGTGCCGCCCGCACGGACAGTGCCGCCCGCACGCAGGCGGCATGGCCGGCCGGGCTGGTACCGTCATATCATCGCAATCCCGCCGACATCGCCGTGCGCCCGATCCCGGGACGCCCGAGTCAGGATCGCCTGGAACGCAGCATCGCGATTGCGTCTGCGGAATCGTCGTTAGAACACCAACCGTGCCCTTAGCCAGACCAGCCTGCTAGGCCTGTGATCTGCGCTATACGTCACGAAGGCCGCTAGGCGCTGGTAACGTCTCGCGTCAGGGGAAAGGATGGTGTCGCGTGGATCGCTGTGCGCTATTCGTTGATGCAGGCTATGCCCTCGCAGATGGCGCCATGGCCGTTCATGGCACGCGCCGTCGGGACTCCGTGTCGTGGGACCACGCAGGGCTGCTCAAGCTGCTCGCCGGGCTGGCCAGGGACCGGACCGGCCTGCCGGTCCTGCGCTGCTACTGGTATGAGACCGCCGAGGGTCGCCGCACAGCCGAGCACGACGCGCTAGCCGAGATGCCAGGCCTCAAGCTCCGCCTCGTCAACACCCGGCCGGGCAGGCGCGAAGGCATCGAGAGCCAGTTCCGGCGCGATCTGGTCACCCTGGCCAAGAGCGGCGCGATCAGCGACGCCTTCATTGCCAGCGCCGACGAGCACCTCGCCGAGATCGTCGCGGAAGTCCAGGACCTTGGCCTTCGCGTGGTCATCCTGCACATCGCCTCGGATGGTGGCTGGACCATTCCGCAGCCGCTACGGCAGGAGTGCGACGACATCGTCGAGATCTCGGGAGTTCACCTCCGGTCGTTTGTCGACCTGATCCGCGGCGCGGAACCCGCCACCCATGACGAGCAGTACGCGACGACGAGTATCGGCGCCCGCGCCATCGCCAACAGCGACGGCTCGGTGGTTGGCGCGATGACGCACGCAGGACTCCCGGCGGCGGCACTGCCCGCGCCGGCCGGGGCCTACTCGGCCCCAGTTGGTTCCGACTACGGAACCGCGGCCCAGCCTTACGGCAATGCGTCCGGCCAGGCTGCTTCCGCTGCGGCTTACCAGGGCGCCAGTGCCGCCGCTCAGGCGGGCGTGCACTCCAGTCAGGCCGGCTCGCAATCCGGGCAGGCTGCCCCGTCGGTGCAGCGCGGCAGAGAATCGGGCGGCGGCGACGACGGACAGGGCAGTGGAGTCGCCCAGCACAGTGGAGTCGCCCAGCACAGCGGGGTTACCCAGTACAGCGGCGCACCACAGCACGCGTCCGAGAGCAGCAACACGCCGAGCGGCGGGATCCAGGTCACCGGCATATACGGCAGCGACATGCACGGCAGCGGCATACCGCAGCATGCGACGCCGGGCGCCGGACTGGGCCAGCATGCGGGCCAGGGCACCGGCGTCGGCCAGCACGCCGGTGAGGGCGCCGGCCTGGGTCAGCACGCCGGGCAGAGTAACGGCGTCGGCCAGCACGCGGGCCAGGGCACCGGGCAGAGCCAGCACGCCGGCTTCGGCAACGGCGTCCCGCAGCATGCGGGGCAGGGCACCGGCATCGCTCAGCACGCGGCTCCGGCTGGCGCATCGGCGTCCGCTGGCGTTCCGCCGAACGGCGTCGGCCAGGGCGGTGCGGTCCAGGGCGGTGCGGCTCAGGACGGCGGGGCGCAGGGGTTGTACGGCCACGACCCGGTCGGCGAGCGGGGAGCGGTCTCACCGGGAACTTCACCGAGCATTTATCAGAACGGATCGGTGAGCGGCGGTCTCGGATCGCAGGGACATGCCGTCGCGGCGAACGGCTCCGGGCCGGCCAGCGGGCAGGGCCCGATGCCGCAGGGCCAGATGCCCTACAACACGGTGCCGCAGAGTGCCGGGCCGCAGAACGGTTATCAGGGCGGCTCGGGCTCGAACGCCGTGCCGGAGCAGGGCGGCGCGTACCAGAACCGCGTGACGCAGAGCGGCGTGCCGGGCGGGTACCAGAGCGCAGCGCTGCCAGGCGGCTACCAGGGTGGCTCGGGTCAGGGCGGGTCCGGCCAGAACGGAACGCCGAATGCCGGCTACCAGAACGTTGCCGCGTCGCCCGGCTACCAGGGCCACGCGTCGAACGGCTCGACGGGCCAGAGCGGCGCCTACCAGACCGGCGCCTACCAGACCGGCATGACGCACGGCCTGACTCAGCCGGGGCTGACGCCCAACGGCCTGCCGGCGGGCGGGTACCAGGGCAGCTATCAGAACGGTCCCGGCCAGAGCGGCGCCGGCCAGAACGGGCCTGGCCAGAATGGCTCGCACAATGGCTCTGGTCAGAACGGCTCGAGTCAGAGCGGCTCCACTGGCAGTTACCAGAACGGCTCCGGCCAGAATGGCCAGATCGGCAGCTACCAGAATGGCAGCCAGCAGGTCGCCGGTGCGCCGAACGGCAGCGTGAACGGCAGTGCGCTCAACGGCAGTGCGCTCAACGGCAGTACGCATGATGGCGGCAGCCACAACGGCGCGGTACCCGGTTCCTACCAGCCCGCCGATCAGCAAGGTAACGGTGTGCCCGCCACATCTGCCGGGTTCGAGGCGGCGCCGACGCGCGTTCAGCCGTCGCCCTACGGAACTCCTGACCCCGCGTTCTTCCAGGGCCAGCCGGGCGGTTACGGTCAGCAGGCGCGGGACGCCTACGTGCCGGGCCAGGCGCCAGGGAACGGGTCCCCCCCGTTCCAGCCGCGGTATCCGGCGCAGTCTCAGCCAGTCTCCGCATCTCAGGCCGTCTCCGTGCGGCCGGCCGTCCGGACAGCGCAGCCCGTCGCCATCTCGCTTCCCGAGGCGGTCGAGGCGGCGCACAGCGAAGGGTTCGCATTCGGTGAGTCAGTCGGCAGGGACGCCCCTGGCCTGTGGCTTGAGGCCGTGCTGGCCCGCAAGCCGAGGATGCCATCGGATCTGGAAGCCAGGCTGCTGCAGGGGTCCGTGCTGCCCATCGACTCGCTGCTCCATGATGAGGTGCGCCATTCCCTGCGGCGCGGTTTCTGGGATGCACTCGAAAGCGCCCGGCGATAATTGGCGCATTGGAACCCACCCGCGCGTTGGAATCCGCGACCCGATGGGTACGTTGGTGACGTGGCAGCTCTGAGTCGTGAGGAATTCGACGCCATCGAATTCGAAGCGGCCATGACTGGCAACCACAAGTCGGCAGCCGAGCGGATGATGGCGCTGGCGACGACAGGCACCCAGACCGAGTCGATGCCGCGCGCTGAGGCATTTGTCCGGACAGGTGAGCAGTGGCTGTTGGCCGACAATCCGACGGCGGCGGTCAAGGGCTTCCGGATGGCGATCGCCGATGGCGGGCCGGTCGACGTGGACCCGCGAGCTCCGTTGTGCCGTGCGCTGTTCCAGCTTGGCAGCCGGGCGGAGGCCTACGCGCTGATCGAGATCATGCAGTCGGAGGGCCGGACAGACCCGCGCGCCTGCGACCTGATCACCGAACTGCTCGTCGAGCAGTTGGACCTGACCGGCGCTCTGGACTGGGCCACCACCGGCGTCGAGCTGATCTTGCAGGGAGCCGGGCAGCGGGCGGCCGACGGCGGCTACACCGGCCTCGATGACCTGCTGAGGCTCCGCTACCGGATCCGCAACGACCTGCGGCTGCCGGAGGACGAGTACGACCGGATGCTCACCGCCTGACAGCATGTCGGAACGGGTCGTCGTACGCGCCAGCCGAGCTGGACACCGCACTTGCGGACCGGGCGCTGCTCGAACTGCGGGCGATGATCCGGCCCAGCGAAGACCTGGCGCTGTACCGCGCGGACATGGCTCACTGGGACAGGGCCGAGCCACGGGACCTGCCCGGCTGGCGGGCGTCACGCCGCGACTGGGTCGGGCCAACGACGCGTGCCGTCTGGCCGTCCTCGACCGGCTTGGCTCCTCGGCCCGCTGCCATCGCGTCACCTTCCGGACACCTGCAAGGTGCCGTGGCAGTCGACCGGATGGACAAACAACCGCAACGTCACGCAGCTGCTGGAGCACATGGTGCAGCGCGGCGAGGTCGCGATCGCCGGACGCCGGGGCGGCGACCGCCTGTGGGACCTGGCGACCCGGGTCTACCCCGATGACCCGGCCGACGTGGGCGAGGCCGGCGAGCCGGCCGTGGTGGAGGGCGTCAAGGGCAGGGTACTTCGCGCTGCCGATCCTGTACGGCGACCGGCTAGGGACCTGGCTCGCAGGCTCGAACTGGACCTCACGCTGCCACGTTGATGAGCCGCCGCTAAGCGCGCACCGCCGGGCTCTGCCGCGGGGCGACTGTCAGCGTGTCGGAACTGGCATCGAGGTCGACGACGACTTCCCCGCCGTCGAGGATCTCGCCGGCCAGGAGCTTGCGGGCCAGCTGGTCACCGATCGCGGACTGGATCAGCCGCCGCAGCGGCCGCGCTCCGTAGACCGGGTCGAAGCCCGTGACGGCCAGCCATTCCTTCGCGGCCGGCGTGACGGTGAGCGACAGCCGCCGGTCGGCGAGCCTGCGCGCGAGCCTGGCGATCTGCAGGTCGACGATCTGGGTCAGCTCCTCGGTCGACAGCGAGTCGAAGAGGATGATGTCGTCGAGCCGGTTCAGGAACTCGGGCTTGAACGTCGCCCGCACGATCGACATCACTGCATCCTTTTTGGCATCCTCGTCGAACGCCGGGTCGGCGGTGAACGCGGAGCCGAGATTGGAGGTCAGGATCAGGATCGTGTTCCTGAAGTCCACGGTGCGGCCCTGGCCGTCGGTCAGCCTGCCGTCATCGAGTACCTGGAGCAGGATGTCGAAGACCTCGGGATGGGCCTTCTCGACCTCGTCAAGCAGCACGACGCAGTACGGCCTGCGCCGCACCGTCTCGGTCAGCTGACCGCCTTCCTCGTAGCCGACGTATCCCGGCGGCGCGCCGACCAGCCTGGCGACCGAGTGCCGCTCGGAGTACTCGCTCATGTCGATCCGGATGATGGCCCGCTCGTCGTCGAACAGGAACTCAGCGAGTGCCTTGGCCAGCTCGGTCTTCCCGACCCCGGTCGGCCCGAGGAACAGGAACGATCCGGACGGCCGGTCCGGGTCGGAGATGCCGGCCCTGGACCGGCGGACCGCGTCGGAAACCGCCTGCACGGCCGTGCCCTGGCCGACGATGCGGTGGCCGAGCTCGTCTTCCATGCGCAGCAGCTTGCCGGTCTCGCCCTCGAGCAGCCGCCCGGCGGGAATCCCCGTCCAGGCCGACACGACATCGGCGATGTCGTCGGGCCCGACCTCTTCCTTGACCATCGGCCGGCCGGCCGGGCCGGTCCCGCGGGTCCCGCCCGCTGAGTGGCCGGGAACCTCGACACCGTCGACGGTGTCGGCAGGCACTTCCGCCGCCGCGCCGTCCGCCGCGACCGTAGCCAGCCGGGCATCGTCTCCGGCCGCCGCCGATGCCTGGGCCAGCTCCCGCTCCAGCGCCGGGATCTCCCCGTACATCAGCCGTGACGCGGTCTCGAAGTCGGCGTCGCGCTGAGCCCGCTCCGCCTGGCCGCGCAGGTCGTCGAGCTGCTTCTTCAGCTCGCCGACCTTGTTCAGGCTCGACTTCTCCCGGTCCCAGCGGGCGACGAGCCCGGTGAGCTGCTCCTGCCGGTCGGCCAGGTCGGCCCGCAGCCGCTCCAGGCGCTCCTTGCTGGCCGGGTCGGCCTCCCTGGCCAGGGCGAGTTCCTCCATCTTCATCCGGTCGACCGCACGCTGCAGCTCGTCGATCTCGGCCGGGCGGGAGTCGATCTCCATCCGCAGCCGGGACGCCGCCTCGTCGATGAGGTCGATCGCCTTGTCGGGCAGGAACCGCGCCGTGATGTACCGGTCGGACAGGGTAGCCGCGGCGACCAGGGCAGCATCGGAGATCTGTACCTGGTGGTGCGCCTCGTACCGGCCCTTCAGGCCGCGCAGGATCGCGATGGTGTCCTCCACCGACGGCTCGCCGACGAAGACCTGCTGGAACCGGCGCTCCAGGGCCGGATCCTTCTCGATCCGCTCGCGGAACTCGTCGAGCGTGGTCGCGCCGACCATCCGCAGCTCGCCCCTGGCCAGCATCGGCTTGAGCATGTTGCCCGCGTCCATCGCGCCCTCGGCCGCGCCGGCCCCGACGACCGTGTGCAGCTCGTCGATGAACGTGATGATCTGGCCTTCGCTCTCCTTGATCTCGTTCAGCACGGCCTTCAGCCGCTCCTCGAACTCGCCCCGGTACTTCGCGCCCGCCACCATCGCGCCGAGGTCGAGCGCGACGAGCCGCTTGCCGCGGAGCGACTCGGGCACGTCGCCGGCCACGACCCGCTGGGCCAGCCCCTCCACGACGGCGGTCTTGCCGACCCCGGGGTCGCCGATCAGGACCGGGTTGTTCTTGGTCCGGCGGGACAGCACCTGGATCACCCGGCGGATCTCGGCGTCCCGGCCGATCACCGGGTCGAGCTTGCCTTCCCTGGCGCTGCGGGTCAGGTCGATGCCGTACTTCTCCAGCGCCTGGTAGGTGCCCTCAGGATCGGGCGAGGTCACTCGCGAGTGCCCCCGCACCTGCTCGAAGGAGGCGAGCAGGTGATCCGGCGTCGCTCCTGCCTCGCGGAGCACCGTGGCGGCCTGGCCGCCATCCGAGGCCAGCCCGACGAGCAGGTGCTCGGTCGAGACATACTCATCGGACATCTCCCTGGCCCGCTTCGCGGCGGTGGCCAGCGCCGCCAGCAGCGGGCGCGAGGTGGCCGGCGCGCTCAGCGTGGCGCCCGCGGCCCGTGGCAGGCGGGCGAGCAGCTCCCTGGTCCGGTTCGCGATGGCGTCCGGGTCCGCGCCGGCGGCGCGGAGCAGCGGCGCGGCCGTCCCGCCGTCCTGATCCAGCAGCGCGGCGAGCAGATGCAGCCCGTCGAGGTTGGGGTTGCCCGCGGCCGACGCACGCTGCAGGGCGTCGTTCAGAGCATCCTGGCTCTTGCGGGTGAGCTTGTCGTCCGCCACTACTGGCTCCCTTCAGGCACCGTGGCATCGCCCGACCTGGTGCCCGGCGTCCGGACCGGGACGAGCGCGCCGCCGCCGGTCCTGGTGCGCAGCAGGGCTGCCAGCCGGGCGGCGACAGCTCTGGTCGACTCCAGCTCGGCCCGGAGCTGGCTGATCTCAGCATGCATCTCGGCGAGCATCACCCTGCTGCGCTGCCACTCGGACTCCAGCTCGAGAATCCGCTTGATGCCGGACAGGTTGACGCCGTCCTCCTGTGACAGCCGCTGGACCTCGCGCAGGATCAGGACGTCGCGCAGCGAGTAGCGCCGCCCGCGGCCCGCCGTGCGGCCCGGCGAGACCAGGCCGAGCCGGTCGTAGGCGCGCAGCGTCTGCGGGTGCAGGCCGGACAGCTGCGCGGCCACGGAGATGACGTATACCGGAGTGTCGTCTGTCAGCTCGAAATCGTTCGGCATGTCATCGCCTCTCGCGGACCCTTCCCCCGGGGTACTCGCCGTTTGCCATACAGCATTACGTCCGGCCCTTGCGCAGCAGTTCGTCTCGCGGGTCCGCGCCCGTCGTCGCGTCCCTGAACTTCTCCAGGGCATCGCGGGCCGTGTCCGTCAGCTCGGTCGGGACCTGGACGTCGACCTTGACGAGCAGGTCGCCCTGCGTGCCATCGGACCTGCGGACGCCCTTGCCGCGGACCCTGAAGGTACGGCCGTTCGGCGTACCGGGCGGAATCCGCAGGTTGACCGGCATCCCGCGGTGGGAAGGCACCTTGATCTCGGCGCCGAGCGCCGCCTCGGCAAAGGTCACCGGGACGTTGACGGTCAGGTTGTGACCGATCCGGCCGAACACCGGGTGACCTGCCACGTGCACCCGCACGTACAGGTCACCCGGCGGCCCGCCGCGCTCACCGGGCGCGCCCTTGCCCTTGAGCTTGATCCGCTGCCCGTCCGCGACACCAGCCGGGATGCGGGCCTGGATGGTCCGCGCGCTCATGGCCCGGCCGCTGCCGCCGCAGGTCGCGCACGGATCGTCGACCACCAGGCCGCGACCGCGGCAGGTGGTGCACGGCTCGGAGAACGCGAAGCTGCCGAGGTCGCGGCTGGACTGGCCGGTCCCCTCGCAGGTCGGGCAGACCTTTGGCACGGTGCCCGCCTTCGCGCCAGTGCCACGGCAGACCTTGCACGGGCCCTCGTCGGTCAGCCGCAGGGTCACGGTCGAGCCCTCGATGGCGTCGCTGAACGTCAGCGACGCCTCCGTCTCGACGTCCGCGCCCCGGCGCGGCCTGGCCTGGGTGGTCGTCCGGCCGCCGCCGCCGAACATGCCGCCGAGCAGGTCGCCCAGCCGGCCGCCCGAGCCGGTCGACCCGAAGATGTCACCGAGGTCGAAGGTGCCGTACTGGCCGCCGGCGCCGCCGGGCGTCCTGCCCCGGCCGGCCCCGAACAGTGACCTGGCCTCGTCATACTCGGCCCGCCGCTTGGAGTCGGACAGGACGTTGTATGCCTCGGAGATCTCCTTGAACCGCTCCTCGGATGCGGCGTCGCCCTTGTTGGCGTCGGGATGGTACTTGCGCGCGAGCTTGCGGTAGGACTTCTTGATCTCCTCAGCGGTCGCACCCTTACTGACCCCGAGAGCCTTGTAGTAGTCCTTCTCGAGGAAGTCCTTGGTACTCAACAGGCCCCTCCTGGTCGGGGGTTAGTCGCCGTCGTCAGGCGCGTGGTCATCGGCACTGGCGGCGTCCGCCTCGCCCGATGCGTCATCCGTGCCGTCTTCCCCGGACGATTCGCCACTCGCGGTCCTTGCTCCCGCCGGGTCGGTCGGCTCGGCCACCGCCACCCTGGCCGGGCGCAGGATCCGCTCGCCGACCTTGTAGCCAGGCTGCAGAACCTGAACGCAGGTGGGCTCGGTCACGTCGGCCGAGTACGAGTGCATGAGCGCCTCGTGCACGTTCGGGTCGAACGCCTCGCCGGCCTTCCCGAAGGTGGTCAGCCCGAGCTTGCCGGCCGCGGCCTCGAGTGCCTCGGCGACCGCCTTGAAGCCGCCGGTCAGCTCGTCGTGTTCGCGCGCGCGGCCGATGTCGTCGAGCACGGGCAGCAACTCGGCGACGACGCTGGCGAGAGCCTGCTCCCGGACGGCTGCCCGGTCGCGGTCCACCCGCTTGCGGTAGTTGGCGTACTCGGCCTGAACCCGCTGCAGGTCGGCGGTCCGCTCGGCCAGCTTGACCGCCACGTCGCCCGAGCCGCCGTTCGGCGCGGCGCCGTCACCCGACGGCTGCGGCCCCGCGGAGCCCGCCTCACCGGCCCCGGCTCCGCCAGGTCCGGCCTGGGGCTTGCCCGCGACGGCGCCGGCCCCGGCAGCCTCCGGGCGGAGGCTGCCGGGCTTGGACACCGAGTGCTTGCCTGGCCGGGGCTGACCAGCCCCGCGCGCGGCCTGGGCCGCGCCGGGAGCCTGAGCCGGCTGCCTCGGCTGGCCGGTGACCGGATCGATTCGCCTTCGGTCCCTGATCACTGGGCCCTGGTTCTCCTCCTCTGATGCCGACATCAGGCCGTGTCACCTCCCGAGCCCGGCTTGTCGTCCTCGACGATCTCCGCCTCGACGACCTCGTCATCGGGCGTCTCGCCGGCAGGCGCGCCGGTCTCCTGGGTGGCGGAGCCTTCGGCCTGGGCCTGCGCGTAGATCGCGGTGCCCATCTTCTGGCTGGCCTGGGCTGCCTTCTCCGTGGCGGCCCTGATCACCTCGGTGTCGGTGCCTTCGAGCGCCTTCTTCAGCTCGGCGATCGACTCGTTGACCTCGGACGTCACGTCCTCCGGCAGCTTGTCGGAGTTCTCGGAGAGGAACTTCTCCGTGGTGTAGGTGAGGGTCTCGGCCCGGTTGCGGACCTCGGCCTCCTCGCGGCGCATGCGGTCCTCGTCGGCGTACTTCTCCGCGTCCGACATCATCTTCTCGATGTCGTCCTTGGACAGGGCCGAGCCGCCCGAGATGGTCACGGACTGCTGCTTGCCGGTGCCCAGGTCCTTCGCCGAGACGTTGACGATGCCGTTCGCGTCGATGTCGAAGGTGACCTCGATCTGCGGGATGCCACGCGGCGCCGGCGCGATCCCGGCCAGCTCGAACATGCCGAGCTTCTTGTTGTAGGCCGCGATCTCGCGCTCGCCCTGGAAGACCTGGATCTGAACGGACGGCTGGTTGTCGTCGGCCGTGGTGAAGATCTCCGAGCGCTTGGTCGGGATCGTGGTGTTACGCTCGATCAGCTTGGTGAAGATGCCGCCCTTGGTCTCGATGCCCAGCGACAGCGGGGTCACGTCGAGCAGCAGGACGTCCTTCACCTCGCCCTTGAGCACGCCGGCCTGCAGGCACGCGCCGACCGCGACGACCTCGTCCGGGTTGACGCCCTTGTTCGGCTCCTTGCCGCCGGTCAGGTCCTTGACCAGGTCGACGACGGCCGGCATCCGGGTGGAACCGCCGACGAGCACCACGTGGTGGATGTCGCTCAGCTTGACCCCGGCGTCCTTGATCACCTGCTGGAACGGGCTCTTGCACCGGTCGAGCAGGTCCGAGGTCATCTTCTGGAACTCCGCGCGGGACAGCTTGGTGTCCAGGTGCAGCGGCCCCTGCTCGGAGTGCGTGATGTAGGGCAGGTTGATCTGCGACTCGGTCGAGCTCGACAGCTCGATCTTGGTCTTCTCCGCGGTCTCCCGCAGCCGCTGCAGCGCCATCTTGTCCTGCGACAGGTCGGTGCCGTAGCTGTTCTTGAAGTTCTTCACCAGCCAGTCGACGATCCGCTGGTCCCAGTCGTCGCCGCCGAGGTGGTTGTCGCCGCTGGTCGCCTTGACCTCGACAACGCCCTCGCCCACCTCGAGCAGGGAGACGTCGAAGGTCCCGCCGCCGAGGTCGAAGACCAGGATCGTGGCCTCGCTCGCCTTGTCCAGGTGGTAGGCCAGCGCCGCCGACGTGGGCTCGTTGATGATGCGCAGCACGTTGAGGCCGGCGATCTGGCCGGCCTCCTTGGTGGCCTGCCGCTGGGCGTCGTTGAAGTAGGCGGGGACGGTGATGACCGCGTCGGCCACGTTCTCGCCCAGGTAGGCCTCGGCGTCCCGCTTCAGCTTCTGCAGGATGAAGGCGCTGATCTGCTGCGGGGTGAACTTCTTGTCGTCGATCTTGATGGACCAGTCGGTGCCCATCTGGCGCTTCACGGACCGGATGGTCCGGTCGACGTTGGTCACCGCCTGGCGCTTGGCGACCTCGCCGACGAGCACCTCACCGTTCTTGGCGAACGCGACCACAGACGGCGTGGTCCGGGAGCCTTCCGCGTTCGCGATGACCGTGGGCTCGCCGCCCTCGAGGACAGCGACGACGGAGTTGGTCGTCCCGAGGTCTATGCCTACCGCTCGTGCCATGTGTCAGTCCTTGGTTGTCGTTGGCCTTTGGTGTCGTGGCCGTGGTTTGCTGCTATCTGAAGATTGAGTCTCGCCGACGCAAGTTTGCCACCATGACAAGCTCAAGTCAAATGAGTTGAGTCGACCAGGCTCAACTTTGTCCGGCCAAAGGAAGCCTATCCTGAGCCGCCCCCCCGCGCGGCTCGTGATCACCGCGCGCGAGCCTGCCGCAGGGCCAGCACGAGACGGTCAGGCGCGCCGTCGAGCACCCCGCCAGCCGGGTCATCGGTCTCTCCGTCCGCGCGGACGACATCGCGCTCGGGGCGCAGGATGTCCCTGACTACCAGCCCGCAGAGCAGCAGCACGGTGCCGAATCTCGCCAGCAGCGCCGCGAAGTACAGGCCTGGCGACACCGCGCCAGCGGTCTGCTGGCCGGCGACGACCGTGATGAGGTATCCCCAGATCGCGTAGAAGTAGCCGACCTCGGCGATCTGCCACGCCGCGTACGCACCCAGCCGGGGCCTGGCGAGGACGACAAGCGGGACGAGCCAGACCACGTACTGCGGCGACCACACCTTGTTGGTCAGCAGGAAGGCGGCGGTGGCCAGGAAGAGCAACTGGGGCAGCCGCGGCCGGCGGGGCGCCGCGAGGGCGAGCGCTGCGATCGCGATGCAGGCGGCCAGGAACGCCGCGGCCGACGCCAGGTTGATCCCCGACAGCGACAGGCCCCCCAGTACTGGCCAGTGCTCGGCCTGGAAGAAGTACCAGATGGAACCCCAGTCAGCACCGCGCTGTGCGTTGAAAATGTAAAACTTTTCCCATCCGGCGGGCGCAGCCAGCGCAACCGGCAGGTTCACCACCAGCCAGGCCGCCAGGCCCGAGCCCGCCGTCACCCAGAACTGCCTGAGCCGGCCGGCCCGCAGGCAGAGCACGAACAGCGGCAGCAGGCAGATGACCGGGTAGAACTTGGTCGCCACGGCCACGCCGAGCAGCACCCCGGCCAGCACCGGCCGCCTGGCCGCCCAGGCAGCCAGCGCCGCCATCGTCAGTGCCATGGCGATGAGGTCCCAGTTGATGAACGCGGCGAGGATCAGGGCAGGCGACAGCGCGACGAGCAGTCCGGTCCACCGGCGCGACCGCCCGGCGCAGTAGGCCGTCGCCAGCACGCCTGCCACCAGACAGCCAGCCAGAAGCGCAACGGTCGCGTCGTAGAACTCCCGGCCCGCCTGGCTGGTGTCGGCGGCGGGCCCGGTCACCCAGGCGGTCGCCTCCATGACGGCGCCCATCACGACGGGGTACTCGACGTGGTGGGCGAAATACGGCAGCCGCCCCTGCGCCAGCCCCTCGGCGAAGTAGAGCGGGTAGATGTCGGTGTAGCAGTGCGCCTGGTACTGCTCGACGCCGACGTTCCAGGCGCCTGCCCGGCAGGCCGCCTTGGCGACCGACGCGAGCGCGCCGCCGAGCAGGCTGGCCAGGATCAGGATCGCGATCGAGCCGGCCAGCATCGCTGACCTGGCTGACGGGCCTTGCTGAGCCGGCATGTGCGTCCTGAACTCATCTGGTGTCCAGCGACGGGCTTCGTTATCCACGTGGTATTCGTTTTCCCGTCGGATCTCTTCTACCTTTACCTTGTTCACGGCAGCCGGGTGCCCGGTGACGGCGTGAAGATCAGGCTAGCGGTCAGCGATGGGCGTTATTTAACTGCAAGGCGGCTGGGGTTCGTGGCAGGACGACGCGCGGTCACCGCGACCGAAACCCGGCCGCTGCGCGGCAGTACCCTCCCCGATCCGGCTCTGCGCCGGGCCGGCATCGTCGTGCCCGCCTGCTACCTGGTGGCCGCGCTCGTCGTCACCTGGCGCCTGTGGGCAGATCCGGCGTCCAGATTCGCGGCGCCGAACGCCGGCGACGCCGATCTGTTCTCCTGGTACCTGCGGTACGCGGCCACGGCGGTGAGCCACGGCCGCCTGCCCGCCCTGGTGACCAGCGCGATGAACGCGCCCGTCGGCGTCAACCTGATGTGGAACACGTCGCTGCTGCTGCCCGGCGTGCTGCTGACCCCGGTGACCCTGCTGCTCGGCCCGCAGGTGAGCCTGGCCGTACTGACCACCGCCGGCTTCGCCGGATCGGCCTGGGCCCTGTTCCGGGTGCTGCGGCGCTGGCAGCTGAGCACCGCCGCGGCCGCGCAGGCGGGCGCGGTCTACGGGTTCTCCCCGGCGCTGCTGCACTCAGCGATCGGCCACTACAATTTGCTGCTGGCCATCCTGCCGCCGCTGATCGCCGACGCCGGCGTGAGGCTCGCGGCCGGCCCGCTGTACCCGGCCGGCCAGGAGTTGCACGGCCGGGCTGCTCGTGGCCGGCCTGGCCGCGTGCCCGTGCCCGTGCGCACCGGCGCGTGGCTCGGCCTGCTGGTCGCCGGGCAGCTGCTCATCAGCGAGGAAGTCGTCCTGCTCACCGCCCTGGCCGGGGTGCTCGCGGTCATCGCCCTGGCCGCCGCCCGGCCGGCGGCGGCGGTGCGGCGGATCCTGCCCGCGGCGGCCGGGCTCGTCGTCGTCGGCGCGGTCACGCTGGCGCTGGCCGGGCCAGCCCTGTGGACTCAGTTCCGGGGGCCGCTCGTGCAGCATGGCCCGCTGTATCCGCCGGACTACTACGTGAACGAGCCGTGGGGGTTCGTGACGCCATCTTCGTACCTGTTCTTCCATACCGCGGGCAGCGCTGCGGCGGCGGCCGGCTACCACGGCGGGCTGACCGAGTACCTGGCGTACCTGGGCTGGCCGCTGATCATCGTTCTCGCTCTGGCGGCAGCCGTCAGCTGGCGTCGGCCCGCGGGCCTGGCGGCGGCGTTCACGCTGGCGGGGCTCGTGATCTTCTCGTTCGGCGGTCATCCGCAGACGGGCGGGATCCCCGATCCCGCCGTGAGCCTGCCGTGGCACTGGTTCGAGGAGCATCAGCTGCTGTCGTCGATCCTGCCGGACCGGCTGTCGATCCTGGCCGACGGCGCGGCTGCGGTCCTGCTGGCGATCGGGATCGACGAGTCTGCTGGCCGTCTCGCCGCCCGGCGCCGGCCTTCCGGGCGCGACCGCCCCGCGAGCGCCGGTCAGGTGCCCGCCGTGGTGCTCGGGGTCGCCGCGCTCGCAATCCTGCCGCTGCTGCCCAGGCCGCTTCCGGCCGGGACGACGACACCGCTGCCCGACGGCTGGTCCACGACCTTCGCGGCGCTGCACCTGCCCGCTGGCGCGCCGGTCCTCGTCGTGCCCGTTCCCACCAACATCCTGACCGCTGCGATGCGGTGGCAGGCCGACACCGGCCAGCCGTCCGCTGTCGTCGGCGGGTACTTCATCGGGCCTGGTGCGGGCGGCCAGGCCTACATCGGCGGTAACGGGGTCAGCCCCGCCGCCTGGTAT
This sequence comes from Streptosporangiaceae bacterium, assembly GCA_035532775.1. GTDB lineage: Bacteria > Actinomycetota > Actinomycetes > Streptosporangiales > Streptosporangiaceae > Chersky-822. The sequence goes on along the minus strand of DATKQH010000015.1, from coordinate 36,114 downwards.
CTTGACCGGCTCTGGGCGGCCGGGCTGCCGCCGACCAGTGCCTTCGCCGGCGCCGCGCTGGCCGCCGGCCTGCCGGTCGCGACCTCAGCCGGACCGGCTTCGGCGGGCAAGGCGCCCGAGCTGTCGCAGGTGCGCGCGGATCTGGCGGCCTGGCATCCGGCCGCGGTCGTGGCGGTGACCGCGGCGAGCTCGCCGCTGGCCAGCTATCTGGTCCAGCTGCTCGGCCCGCCGACGATCCAGTCGGGCACCGTCATCGCCTGGCGCCGCTGAGCCGGCCGGCCGCATGGAGCCAGCCGGCTCAGGGTCGAAAGACATCGGCGGACCGCTGATGCTGCTATAGCGACATCAGGGGTCCGCCGATGCTGCTTCGGGTGGGGGGTCTGGCGGACCTGCTAGCCAGCCGTGCCGTAAGTTACTCATCGGTAACAGCACCCGCACCGGACCGGCTGTCGGTCGCATTTCCTTACCGCGGCCGGCGTACGCTGGCACCCAACGCCGTCCCCGGAGGTCGATTTGGCGCTGCGGATCATCATCGGACTTGCCATTACCGTGATCGCGTTCGCGATCGCAGGCCGCCGGATGTGGTGGCTCTACCGGCTCGCCACGAGCGGCCAGCCGGCGCCGGAGCGCATCGCGGCCGTCAGGGAGCACCCAGCCCGCGACGCCGAGACCCAGGTCACCGAGGTGTTCGGCCAGCGCAAGCTGCTGAAGTGGACAGTTCCTGGCATCGCCCACTTCCTGACGTTCTGGGGCTTCATCATCTTGATCCTGACGATCATCGAGGCCTACGGTGACCTGTTCAGCAAGACCTTCGCGATCCCCGGGATCGGGCACTGGGCACTCATCGGCTTCATCGAGGACCTGGTCGCGGTCGCGGTCCTGGTCGGGCTGGCCACCTTCACCGTGATCCGGCTGCGCAGCAACCCGAAGGTCGAGGGGCGCAAGTCCCGGTTCGCGGGCTCGCACACCCGCGCCGCATGGCTCGTTCTGCTGATGATCTTCCTCGTGATCGCGACGCTGCTGATCTACCGCGGTGCGCAGATCAACGCCGGCGACTTCCCTTACCCGCACGGCGCGTTCGCCTCGCAGATCGCCGGGCACTGGCTGGCGCCGCTCGGCCGCAGCGCCAACCTGGCGATCGAGACCACGTTCGTCCTGTTGCAGCTGGCCGTCATTCTCGGCTTCCTGGTCTTCGTGACTTACTCCAAGCACCTGCACATCTTCATCGCGCCGCTGAACGTGCTGTTCTCCCGCCGCCCGAACGCGCTCCGGGGCCTCGAGCCAATGCGCTCGAACGGCAAGGTGCTCGACTTCGAGGAGGCCGACCCGGACACCGACGTCTTCGGTCTCGGCAAGATCGAGGACCTGACCTGGAAGGGCATGCTCGACCTCGGCACCTGCACTGAGTGCGGCCGCTGCCAGTCGCAGTGCCCGGCATGGATCACTGACAAGCCGCTCTCGCCGAAGATGCTCATCCTCGACCTGCGCGACCACGCGTTCGCCAAGGCGCCGTACCTGCTCGCCTCGTCGGAGGAGGCCAGGGAGGCACTGCCAGATGCCGTGAAGGCCGAGGCGCAACGTCCGCTGGTCGGAACTGCCGAGGCGAACGGGGTGATCGATCCCGACGTGCTCTGGTCCTGCACCAACTGCGGCGCGTGCGTGAACGAGTGCCCGGTCGACATCGAGCACATCGACCACATCACCGGGATGCGCCGGCATCAGGTCCTGATCGAGTCCGAGTTCCCCGTCGAGGCGTCCGGGATGCTGAAGAACCTGGAGAACAAGGGCGACCCGTGGGGGATGGGCGAGTCGAAGCGGACCGAGTGGATGACCGATCTCGACTTCGAGGTGCCGGTCGTCGACGGCCCGATCGGCGACGACGTCGAGTACCTGTTCTGGGTCGGGTGCGCGGGCGCGCTCGAGGACCGGGCCAAGAAGACGACCAAGGCGATCGCGAGCCTGCTGCACACCGCGGGCGTGTCGTTCGCCGTGCTCGGGCCGGCCGAGACGTGCACCGGTGATCCGGCGCGCCGGATGGGGAACGAGTTCGTCTTCTCGATGCTCGCCCAGCAGAACGTCGAGACGCTGAACGAGGCGGGGGCTCGCAGGATCATCGCGAGCTGCCCGCACTGCTTCAACACGATCGCGAACGAGTACCCGCAGCTCGGCGGCAACTACGAGGTGATCCATCACACCCAGCTGCTGGCCCGGCTGGTCGAGGAGGGGAAGCTGACCCCGGTCACCCCGATCGAGGAGAAGATCACCTACCACGACCCGTGCTTCCTCGGCCGGCACAACAAGGTGTACACCCCGCCGAGGGAGATCATGGAGCGGGTGCCGGGGGTCCAGGCGCAGGAGATGCACCGGTGCAAGGAGCGCGGCTTCTGCTGCGGAGCCGGCGGCGCCAGGATGTGGATGGAAGAGCGGATCGGCAAGCGGATCAACATCGAGCGGATCGACGAGGCGCTCGGCACTAACCCGGACACGATCTCCACGGGCTGCCCGTACTGCCTGGTGATGCTCGGCGACGCGGTCAGCGCGAAGCAGAGTTCGGGCGAGGCAAAGGAGTCGCTCCAGGTCGTCGATGTGGCGCAACTGCTCGCCCGGTCAGTCGCCCGGCCCGAGCCAGCCGCACCCGCAGCGCCAGCCGCGGACGAGGCCGCGCGGACCGGCGCCGGGCCGCCCGCCGAGTAGGTCGGCCAGCGCCGCCGCCGCCGCCCGGCGGTGGCCGGCCTCGCCCCGGTGCGGACCCGGGCTGGCAGCTAGGCGGGGGCGTGGGCCACGGGGCGGGCTGGCAGCCAGATCCGGACTCTTGTGCCGTGACCTGGCCAGGACTCCAGCGTTGCCTGGCCGCCATGGGCGGTCGCGATCGCCTGCACGATCGACAGGCCGAGTCCGCTGCCGCCGCCCGAGGAGTAATCCGGACGCGTGCCCTGACCATCGTCGCCCTGGTCCGGCGCGCGCTGCCCGTACTCGGCGGCTCGGTGGAACCGGTCGAACGCCCGCGCGGCGTCCTCCGGTGCCATCCCCGGTCCGGCGTCAGCAACCTCGATCAGCACACCGCCCTGGACTGGTCCGAGCCTGACGGCGACCTGGGCCGATCCCGGCGTGTGCGCCCGGACGTTGCCGAGCAGGTTGGCCAGCACCTGCCTGATCCGCCGCTCGTCGACGACCGCGATCAGCCGGGGCGGTGCCTGCGCGCTGATCGGCCGCTCCGGCTCGACCGCCATCGCGTCCGCCACCGCATCGCGGACGACTATGGCCAGGTCGGTCTCGGTGAGGTCCAGCGAGGTGGTCCGGTCCAGCCTGGCCAGCTCGAGCAGTTCGGCGACGAGCGTGGACATGCGCTGCGCTTCCTGCTCGATCCGCCGCATGGCTCCCGGCAGCTGCTCGGGGCCGAGCGCCCCCTGCCGGTACAGCTCGGCGTACCCGCGGATGGTGGTCAGCGGCGTGCGCAGCTCGTGCGACGCGTCGGCGGCGAACTCCCTGACCTTGCGTTCGGAGCTGAGCCGGGCGCCGAAGGCCTGCTGGATCCGGTCGAGCATGGTGTTGATCGCCGCGCCCAGCCTGCCGACCTCCGTCTGATCATCGGCCTCGGCCATCCGCGCGGTCAGGTCACCCCTGGCAGTGATGTCATTGGCCGTGCTGGCCATCCGGTCGAGGGGCCCGAGTCCGCGGCCGATGAGCCACTGCCCGCCGACCGCCAGCAGCGCGACAAGGCCGCCGCCGGTGATCATTTCCTTGAAAATCAGGCCGCGGAGCTGCCTCTGCACGGAGGTGGCCAGCTCGGCGACGATCTGCACGCTCGGCCGGTGCGAGGGATTCTCCGTCGCCGGAATCAGCCGCGCTGCCGCCCGGAGTTCAGAGTCGTTAGGCCCGAATGAGCGGTCGCCCTTTCCGAGCCGGAGAACTGTTTCCGGTCCCAGCCGCCTGATCGCAATGGCTAGCGCGACGTCCAAGGGCCGGTCAGGGTTCAGCGGCCGGACGGTGAACGGGCTGAAGGTGGCTTCCACGACGGCGACGCCGCGAGCCGGCCGCCGGATGATGTCGTTGGGGCTGCGCGTGCTCTCGGCCAGGATCGTCGCGTTGAACTGGCTCCTCAGGTGCTGAGCGAAGAGTGTCGTGCTGACGATGCCCATGATCAGCAGGAACACGGCCGTGACCGCGATCTGCAGCAGAAGCAGCCTCGTCCGCAGCGACATTCCGCGCGAGCCGCCCTGTGCTTTCCTGACGGCGGCCGCGCCCGGTCGGGCGCCGCCGCCTGACGGCCGGGCGGTCCCCGCTTCCGCTCGCGCTCCGCTCATTCCCGGCCGGGCTCCGCCCCCTGCCGGCCGGGCGCTGCCCGCTGCGGACCGTGCTCCGGCCGCCCGGTACCTGGGTCCTGCTGCCAGGTCTGAGTGGCCTGGTGGGCCCGGTGAGCCGCAGCATGCTCGGGCAGCCTGAGGCTGTAGCCGACCCCGCGCTGGGTATGGATCAGCGGCGGCCCGAGCGGGTCGAGCTTGCGGCGCAGGTAGCTGACGTAGGTCTCGACGATCTGGGACTCGCCCGCGTAGTCCCAGCCCCAGACATTCTCGAGCAGCTGGGCACGGGTGAGGACCCTGCCCTGGTGCCGCATCAGGTAGGCGAGCAGCCGGAACTCGGTGGGCGAGAGCTCCACCGGAGTGCCCGCCCTGTGCACCATCCAGCGGGACTCGTCGAGCTCGAGGTCGCCAGCCCGGAGCGTGCCGTCCTGATCACCGGGCTGCGACGGCGGCGCGGACCTGGACGCGCGCCGCAGCACCGCCCGGACCCTGGCGACCAGGGCCTCGACGGAGAACGGCTTCGTCACGTAGTCGTCGCCGCCGATCGCCAGGCCGGTGACGGTGTCCGACGACGTGTCCCGGGCTGTCAGGAAGATCACCGGGACTTCGCTGCCCGCGGCTCTCAGCCTGCGGCATACCTCGAAGCCATCCATGTCAGGAAGCATCACATCGAGGACGATCAGGTCTGGCAGCATCGCCTCGGCCTGGCGGATCGCCTCGGTCCCGCTGGCTGCCGTGCTGACGGTACAGCCGTGGAACTTCAGCGCGACCTGCACGAGTTCGCGAATATTCGGCTCGTCGTCAACGACGAGCACCCGTGGTATCCGTTCCGCTTCGGCCATGACTGGTGCCGGCTCACTGTTCGCTTGATCGAAAGGGGCCGTATTGCCCTGACCAGGAGCGTCCGGGACGACTGTCCTAAGCGTGCCGGTGACGGCAGCCCGCGAGTTCTGTCGGGCTGCCGTCCCGTACGCCGCCGTCCGGTCCGTGATCATGCGGTCCCGGTTAGCCGAGGACGAAGACCCGGCGCGCATCGTCGGCACCGCCTGCTAGCTGGCCGACGACCACAATCTTCTGGCCGGCCGACAGGGCGGCAAGGTCAGTTCGGTGGCCGCCCTTGGTCACGATGGTCGAGCTGGCCAGGCTCCAGGTCCAGGTCGTACCATCGGCCGCCCTGACGACCATCGAACTCGCCGAGACGTTCTGGATCTCGCCGTGCTCGAACACGAGCGTCCTCGGACCCTTCTTGGTCGCGAAGGTGATCTGACCGTGCATCGCCCGGTGCACGAGCTGGCGCAGCCTGACCCGGAGCCTGAGGTAACGGCTCAGGCAGGAGCGCAGCCTGGCACGGGCCGCACGGCGATGGCCGGTCGCACGCAGATGCCTCGCGGCCGCTACGCAGGCGCGCACCCCGCCGACGGCCCGCTGCGCGGCCTGGCCGGCCCGGTTGCCCGGTCCCGCGGTGATGCTGGCCGATCGCACGGTCGCCGGCAGGCCAAGCGCGCCCGCGGTCGCCGCGCCGCCGCCAGATGCCCGTCCGCCGTTGCTCGCCAGCAGCGCGCTGGCTGATTGCGGGCTGGTGCCGCCGCTGGTCAGGCTGACCCCGAGAACGGAGCCGCCGACGAGGATGGCGGCGAGTGCGAGGCCGGCCGCCCACCGCGTGGCCTTGCCGAAGCGGCGGCGCGCGGCCCGAGCGTCCGGCTGGACCGGCCAGCCGCCAGATTGCGTTGAGTTCAGCTCATCCATGCCAGTGACCTTGCCAGCTAGGGCTGGGATATCAGCGGGCAGATGCTGGGATTTCTCTGAGAACGCCCTACATCCGGTCAGGTACCGGGATCCCCAGCAGGTCAAGGCCGGCGAGCAGCACCTTCAGGGTCAGGGCGGCCAGCGCCAGCCGCGAGCTCCTGAGTTCCTGGCTGTCGGCCTTGAGCACCGGGCACTGCTCGTAGAAGGTGGTGAAGTCACTTGCCAGGTCGAATACGAAACCGGCGAGCTTGTGCGGCTCCGCCGTCGCCGCGGACTCGGCGACGGCAGCGCCGAAGCCGAGCAGCCGCAGTGCCAGGGCCCGCTCGGCGGGCGCACTGAGGCTGATGTGCCCGGCCGACTCGTCTGGCCGCAGGCCAGCACGATAAAAGATCGACCTGATCCGCGCCGTGGCGTACTGCAGGTACGGCCCGGTGTTACCGGTCAGCGTCAGCATCCGGTCCAAGTCGAGCACGTAGCTCGAGTCCCTGGCGACCGCCAGGTCCGCGTACTTCAGCGCGCCGATCCCGACCGCCTCGGCGATCTGGGCCCGCAGCTCAGGCTCGTCGTACCGGTCCTTGATCACTTCCTCGGCCCGGGCGACGGCCTCGTCGATGAGGTCGATCAGCCTGACGGACTCGCCGCTCCTGGACCTGAAACGCTTCCGGTCCGTGCCGGTCACCATGCCGATCGCGGCGTGCTCGGCGATGACCGAGTCGGGCAGCCAGCCGGCCTGGCGCGCGACGGCGAACACCATCGCGAAATGCTGCGCCTGCTCCGAGCCGACCACGTAGGTGATCCGGTCGGCGTCCAGGTCGCGAACCCGGTACCTGATCGCGGCCATGTCGGTGGTCCCGTAGCCGTAACCGCCGTCGCTCTTGCGCAGGATCAGCGGCAGCGGGTTCCCGTCCCGGCCGGTGAAGCCCGGCGGGAAGGCGCAGAGCGCGCCGTCGCTGATGGTCGCGATGCCCGCTTGCTCCAGGTCACGGCAGGCGTCTTCGAGCATCGGGTTGTAGAAGCTCTCCGGCGCGAGGTCGGCGTCGGTGAGCGTGACTCCGAGCCGCCGGTAGATCGCGTTGTAGTACTGCTTGCTGTCGTCGATCAGCGTCCGCCACAGCCGCAGCGTCTCCGGGTCTCCGGCCTGCAGTGCCACCACCCGGCGGCGGGACCGGTCGGCGAAGGCAGGATCGGCGTCGAACTTGACCTTCGCGGCCTGGTAGAACTCGTTGATCTCGCCCGCGGCGAGCTGCGCGTACGCGGCCTGCTCGCCGATGTCGATGAGGTGCTCGAGCAGCATGCCGAAATTCGTGCCCCAGTCACCGATGTGATTGGCGCGGATCACCGTGTGGCCAAGCCGCTCCAGCATGCGGACGAAGGAGTCCCCCACGATGGTCGTCCGCAGATGGCCGACGTGCATCTCCTTGGCGACGTTGGGCGCGGAGTAGTCGGCTACCACTCGCTGTGGCCGGTCGCTGACCGGGACGCCGAGCCGCGGATCGCCGAGCTGGGCTGCCACGGCCTCGCCGATCCAGGCGTCGCTGAGCGTGATGTTGATGAATCCCGGGCCGCTGGCCTCGGCGCGATCGCAGATGGGCGCCTGACCCAGGTGGCTGGCGATCCGGGCGGCGACGTCCCGTGGCGGCAGGCCGAGGCGCCTGGCCAGGGCCATGGCCACATTGGCCTGGAAGTCGGCGAACGTCGACGGCCGGATCAGCGGATCAGCGCCGGCGTATTCGGATCCGAATTCAGCGGTGAGCGCGGCACTCACGTGGGCCGCGAGTGCGGCCTGCAGGTCAGCCATAGCTAGAGACTATCGAGCGCCGGCAACGTGAATACCCCGCCGCGCCAGCGCGCGCGGCCCGCGCGGCCCTGATCAGGCCTGCCGCAGCACAGCCCGCGCCAGTCGCGGTCAGGTCCGGCGCAGGAAGTGCCCCTGGCGGTGCGGCCCGAGCCGCTCCCTGATCCGGTCCGCGGTGCGGCCGCGAGCCAGATCCGCGGCAAGCTTGCATGCGGTCGACACGCCGCGCTCGGTCGACGACCCGTGCGCGATCACCACCGTGCCCTCGAGCCCGAGCAGCGCGGCGCCGCCATAGGTCTCCGAGTCGAACCGGGTCGCGAGCTCGCGCAGCTCCTTGCGCTGAAGCAGCACGCCAAGCCTGGTCATCCGCGATGCCCCCAGCGCCGACCTGAACTGGCCGGCGGTGAAGGCGGCCGATCCTTCCAGCGTCTTCAGCGCGACGTTACCGGTGAAGCCCTCGGTCACGATCACGTCGACCTTGCCCGCCAGCAGGTCGCTGCCCTCTACATTCCCGGCGAACCTGATCGGCGCCGCTCCGTGCTGCGGCTCCGCGCTGAGCAGTTCGTAGGCCCGCCTGGTGATCTTGTTGCCCTTTCCCGGCTCCGAGCCGATCGACAGCAAGCCGACCGTCGGGTCGGTGATCCCGAGCGCTATTTCCGCGTACGCCGAGCCCAGCTGAGCGAACTGCGCGAGCATCTCGGGCTTCGGATCCGCGGTCGCCCCGGCGTCGAGCAGGACAGTCGGAGTCGGGCTGGTCGGCAGGGCGACCGCGATGGCCGGGCGGATGACTCCGGGCAGGTTGCGCAGCCGCAGCCTGGCAATGGAGACGATCGCGCCGGTCGAGCCGGCCGAGACGACGGCGCTCGCCTGGCCGAGATGGACGAGCTGGCACGCCAGCGCGATGCTCGATCGCGGCCGCCGCCAGCTGGCCAGCGCGCCCTCTTCCATGGCGACCGTGTCCTCGGCGGCTACCAGGCGGATCTCGCCGAGCACCCCGTGCTGCGCGAGCAGCGGGCGTACCTGGCCGGGCTTGCCGACCAGCACGACGCGAATGCCCCACTGCCGGTAGGCCGCGATCGCGCCTGCGACGATCGCGGCCGGCCCGTTGTCGCCGCCCATGGCGTCGACCGTGACGACCGGCCGGGCGGTATCCGCCCGCCGCGGCCGGTAGGTGTCGGCCGCGGCGCGGGCCTCGCCGATCAGACCAGGCGGAGCCTGGCCCGGGGAATCCCCGGCGCCGTTAGCTGTCACGCCGGAGCCTGCGACGCCTCCGGCAGCGCGGCGGAGTCCGCGGTGGCGTCACTGGCCGGCGGCGCTGACCGGTCGCGTCCCTTGATGGCCAGGCAGCTGAGGGAGGCGATGACCAGCAGGCCGATCGGCACGATCATGGTTGCGTGCATGGCGGTCACGTACCCGGCGGAGAAGACTTCACTGGCGATCCGGTGGATCTCGCTGGCCAGTGACGGCGGCGTTCCCGCCGGCAGCCTGACGTTGCCCTGGGTAGGACTGGCGGCCTCCCCGTGCTGCGCCGCCTTGGCGAATCCGGCGATGAAATGGCTCCTGGCCTGCGGCGGCAGGGAGCCGGCTCGATGGGCCGCTGCGACCGGCAGCGAGACAGCGAGCCGGTTCTGCAGCAGTGCACCGACGGCTGCCGTGCCGATGACCGCGCCTACCTGCCGGACCGTGTTGATCATGCCGGAAGCGGCACCGGCCACCCTCGGCTCGATGTGCCGCATGGCAATCGTGGTCATTGGCGCGAAGGTACAGCCCATTCCTACCCCGGCCACAGCGAGCGTCAGGATGAAGTCCTGCCAGGTCGAATGGGTCGTCGCGATGGCCGCGGTCAGCCCGAAGCCGATCGCGAAGAGCATCAGGCCGGAAAGCAGGATGTACTTGCCGCCGATCCGGTCGGTCAGGCGCCCGGCGACCGGCGCCACGACCATGGAGACGATCGAGGCCGGCGCCATCGTCAGGCCGGCCTTGAGGGCCGAGAAGCCGAGCGCCGACTGCAGGTAGATGGTGAAGGGCAGGAAGATCCCCATCATGCCGATCGACAGGACCCCGGAAACCCAGTTCATCAGGCTGAAGTCGCGGTTCCTGAACAGCGCGAACGGCACCAGCGGCTCCCGGTCCTGGGTGCGCGCCTGGACCACGAGGAACACGGCGAGCAGGACGATGCCGACGCCGATGACGAGCGGGATCGAGATGAACGAGGTGATGTGGCCCCAGCTGTATTTCTGGCCCTCGACGAGCCCGTAGCAGATGGCGAGCAGCGCCCCCGTCGCCAGCAGCACGCCGGGGATGTCGAGCCGGTGCCTGGCACCGACCCGCACGTCCGGGATCAGGAACACGCTCATCGCGATGACGAGGGCGCCGACCGGGACGTTGATGTAGAAGATGTAGCGCCAGTCGAATGCGCTGACCAGCAGGCCGCCGAGGGTCGGGCCGGCGATGGTGGCCACGCCGGCGACGGCTCCCCAGACGCCGAACGCCGCGCCGCGCCGCTCGGGCGGGAACACCGTCGTCAGGATGGCCAGCGTCTGCGGCAGCAGGAGTGCCGCGCCGACTCCCTGGGCGGCGCGGAATGCCACCAGCCAGCCCACGTTCGGCGAGAGGCCGCAGGCCGCGGAGGCCAGCGTGAACGTGATCACGCCCACGATGAACAGCCTCCGCTGCCCGAAGAGGTCACCGAGCCGGCCAGCCGTGATCAGCAGGACCGCGAGCACCAGCGCGTAGGCGTTGATGACCCACAGGACGCCGTCCAGGGTCGCGTGCAGTCTCGTGATCATGTCGGGGATCGCAATATTCACGATCGTCAGGTCGAGCAGGGTCATGAAGAACCCCAGCGACATGACTACGAGGACGACCCACGGGTTCCCGCGGTACTTAGCCACTGTGACCAAACCTCTCCTGGGTCGGGCCAGGAAATCCTGGTCCCTGCATACCTAAGGTCCCTGCATACTGGCGCTCGCACTGCTCCCCGGCGAGCTCGGCTCGATCCGGCCTGGCACGCCCAGGCAGCAGCGATATCAGGTACCTCGGCTATTCCCTTAGCTGTGCTCTCAGCCCGATTTCGAAGCTCACGGGTGACGCGCCCGGCTTCGGGCGCTGCCTCCGATGGTAGGCGCAGGTGCCGACAGCGCTGCCGCGACATAAGCCGCCGCATGCACGGCCCGCCCAGTTCAGGGCCGCGGACGCGGGCACAGTATGCTCCCGGCCATGAACCTGAGCGGAACGGCAGCAATTGTCTCCGGCGGAGCAAGCGGCCTCGGCGAGGCGACGGTGCGCGACCTGGCCGCGGCTGGCTGCAAGGTCGTCGTCGCCGATCTCAACGAGGCCCGCGGCAGCGAGCTCGCAGCGGAGGTCGGCGGGGTATTCGCCAAGACCGATGTGTCGGACGAGCAGTCGGTCGCCCGCGCCGTCGCGGCGGCCGAGGGGACTGGCGCCCCGCTCCGGGTCGCGGTGAGCTGCGCGGGCATCGGCTGGGCGTCCCGCACCGTCGGCCGCGACGGGACTCCGCACGATCTCGGCGCTTACCGCAAGGTCATCGACGTCAACCTGATCGGCACCTTCAACCTGATGCGGCTCGCGGCGGCTGCCATCGCCCGGACCGAGCCGGCCGACGCCGACGGCCAGCGGGGCGTGGTCATCAACACCGCGTCGATCGCCGGCATCGAGGGACAGACCGGCCAGATCGCCTACTCGGCCTCGAAGGGCGGCATCATCGGGATGACTGTCCCGGCCGCACGTGACCTGGCTGCGATCGGCGTGCGGGTCAACACGATCTGCCCGGGCATCATCGACACGCCGATCTACGGCGCCGGCCCCGGCAGCGAGGAGTTCAAGGCCAAGCTCGTCGCGCCCGTGGTGTTCCCCAAGAGAATGGGCACCGCGGCGGAGTTCGCCCAGCTGGTCAGGTCGCTGATCGAGAACGACTACATGAATGCCGATGTCATCAGGTTCGACGGCGGCATCAGGTTCCAGCCCAAGTAACCGAACCGTCCCAGCAACCGGACCGTCCCAGTAACCGGGCCGTCCCAGCAACGGACCGTCCCAGTAGCCAATCCGATCGGAAGGCGCCGGCATGGCAGACGCGATTCGCACCGAGGTTTCCGACGGCGTCGCGGTCATCACGATGAACCGTCCTGAGGCGCGGAACGCGGTCAACGGGGACGTCGCACGCGGAATGGCGGCGGCGGTCGATGAGTTCGACGCCCGCAAGGACATCAGCGTTCTCGTGCTCACCGGCGCCGGGGGCACCTTCAGCGCCGGAATGGACCTCAAGGGCTTCCTGACCGGCGACGCGCCCGTTGTGGCCGGCCGCGGCTTCGCCGGGATAGCGGAGCGGCCGCCAGCCAAGCCGGTGATCGCGGCGGTGGAAGGCTACGCGCTGGCGGGCGGCTTCGAGCTGGCCCTGGCCTGTGACCTGGTGGTCGCGAGCGAGGCAGCCAAGTTCGGGCTGCCCGAGGTCAGGCGAGGCCTGGTTGCCGGAGCGGGCGGGCTGCTCAGGCTGCCGCGCCGGATCCCGTACCACGTGGCCATGGAGATCGCGCTGACCGGCGAGCACTTCTCCGCCGCCAGGCTGGCGGAGGTCGGACTGGTGAATAAGCTTGTCCCGGCGGGCCAGGCACTGTCCGCAGCGATGGAACTTGCCGGGCGGATAGCGCTCGGTGCTCCGCTGGCCCTAGCCGCGTCCAAGCGAGTGATCGTCGAATCAGCCGACTGGCCCTCTACCGAGGCGTTCGCCAGGCAGTCCGAGATCATCAGCCCGATCTTCGGATCGAAGGACGCGATGGAAGGCGCGGCCGCCTTCGCCGAGAAGCGGTCGCCCGCCTGGCGCGGCGAGTAGGAGTCGCGCCGCGCCCGTGGGAGGCTCGATGACCGGTCACCGGATCAGCGTCGTCGTGCCGTTCTATAACAACGCCGACCTGCTCGGCGACTGCCTGGCCTCGATCGCCGCCCAGACCTATCCCGATCTCCAGGTGGTCATGGTGGACGACGGGTCGACCGACGGCAGTGCCGCGATCGCGCGCGCCCAGGCGGCTGCCGATCCCAGATTCGAGCTTGTCAGCGTCCGCAACGGCGGTCCCGGATCGGCCCGCAACCATGGTGTCGCGGTCGCCGCGGGCGAGTTCCTGGCTTTCGTCGACGCCGACGACCTGCTGCCCGCCGGTGCCTACGCGACCATGCTCGCGGTGCTCGAGCAATCGGGCTCGGACTTCGTCTCAGGCGGCGTCCTGCGCCTGTCCGCCGCCGGGCTGGGCAGGTCAGGACTCCATGCGCGGGCCATCAAGGCACGACGGCTCAAGACGCACATCTCAGCCGCGCCCGAGCTGTTCTACGACATCTCCGTCTGGAACAAGCTGTTCCGCCGGTCGTTCTGGGACGCGTCCGGGCTGAGATTCCCGGAGGGAATGCTCTGGGAAGACCTGGTCGCGATGACGAAGGCGCACGTGCTCGCGCGGTCGGTCGACGTCATCACCGATCCGGTCTATCACTGGCGGGACCGGGACAAGGGCGCGCCGTCGATCACGCAGTCGCGCAGCGACGCGGGCAACTTCCGTGACCGGTTCACCGCCCTCGGCATGATCGACGACTTCCTGCGCACGCGGGGCACGCCGGCCATGCTGCGCCAGCATCAGCACAAAGCCCTGGTCAATGACCTGTGGCTGTATGTAAGGGACCTGCCGGGCACCAGCGCGGACTACCAGGCCGAGTTCGCCAAGCTGGCCGCCGGCTACCTGCTCCGGGTGACACCGGGCCTGACCGGTCAGCTGCCGTCGACCCACAAGCTCGCCTACCACCTGATCTCGGCCGGCCGCCAGGCCGAGCTCATCGAGCTGGCCGGGTGGCTCGACGCCCATCCCGGCAGGACACCGCCGATGGTGCGGGTTCGGGGCCGGCTGCGCGCCGACCTGCCGCTGCGCGGAGAACGGGCGCTCGCTATCCCGCCTGAGGTGTTCCGGCCGCAGTGGCGGGAGCTCGACCCCTACGTCTCGGTCGAGAGCGTCGCCTGGCAGCCCGGTCCGGAGCCCGGGACGCAGGCCGGTTCCCGGCCCGCAGCGCTGCGGATCACGGGCTGGGCCTACGTGCCCTCCATGGACATCGCCCGCCGCCGCCACACGACCAAGCTCGTCGTGCTGATCCCGCGCGGCCGCCGCCGCCCGCCGCTGGTGCTGCCCGCCAGGCAGCTGAGGCGTCCCGACGTGACCGCCGCATCCGGGCAGGACCGCTACAGCTATGACTGGTCCGGGTTCAGCTGCGACATCAGCACCCGGCTGTTCCGTTCCGGGCGTCGCTGGCTGACCGGGAGCTGGGACTGCTACGTGCTGGTGCGGGGTCGCGCGGCGTGGCGGCCGTCCAGGCTGCACGCGGCTGGTCCGCTGCCCGCCGATCCCGGGCCGCGCGAGATCGCGCCCGGCCTGACGCTCGGCGCCCAGTGGACCGGCGGCCGGCTGGGGGTGCGGCTCGGGCCAGCGCCCGCCGCGGAGCCGACATGACCGAGCTGGGCTGGGCGAAGGACGGCCAGTTGTGGCTGCGCGGCCCGCTGCCCGCCGGGGTAGCCGGGGTAGCCGGGGTGGCCGGGTCCGCTGCCGCGGGCACGGCCGCGGACTGCCAGGTCGTCCTGCGGCACCTGGACGGCAGGGATATCCGCACCGTGCGGCCCGACCTCGGTGACAGCAGCTTCAGCGCCGCCATTCCCGTCGGTGCCATGGAGATCTTCGGCGCCCGCCGGCCGCTTCTCGACGGCGAGTGGGAAGTAACGCTGGACACCGCGGGCCGGTCGGCCGACATCGGGCCGGTCACCATCGACAGCAGGCGAGTCAGCGTCGGGCGCAAGGTCTACCGCTGCCGCGCTGCCCCCGATGGCGCGGGCATCCGGCTCGTCGTCGGTCCGGCGCTCGGCGTGACCGAGCGCGGCAGGATCCGTCGCCGCCTGCTCAGGGACAGCTACTACCGCCTGCAGCGGCTGCTGCCGGTGCGGGACGAGATTCTGCTCAGCAGCTTCCACGGCAAGCAGTGCGGGGACAACCCTCGCGGCATCGCCGACGAGCTGTGCCGCCGCGGTGACCGGAGGACGAACATCTGGGCCATCAGCGACTGGTCGGTGCCGGTGCCGGAAGGGGCCGCCGCGGTGCTGATCGGAACTCGTGCCTACTTCGCCGCGCTGGCCAGGTCGCGTTACCTGGTCTACAACGACCACGTGCCCCTTCCTTACCGTAAGCGCCGTGGCCAGCGGCATGTCCAGACCTGGCACGGGACGCCGCTCAAGCGGATCGGTTACGACATCGGCGAGCCGGCGATGGCCAGCGGCCGAAGGTACCTGCGCTACATGGCCGCGGACGTCGCCCAGTGGGACCTGCTGCTGTCGCCGAACCCGTACAGCACCCCGATCATGCGGCAGGCTTTCGGATTTCCCGGCGAGATCTGCGAGACCGGCTACCCGCGGGACGACGCGCTGATAGCGGCCGCCGCCGCTGCGGATCCGGCGTCCGGCGTCCGGCAGCGGCTCGGCCTTCCGCCCGGCAAGCGGGTGGTGATGTACGTCCCGACCTGGCGGGACAATCAGCACGACGCCAGCGGCCGTTATCAGCTGGACTTCAGGCTCGACCTGGAGGCGGCCAGCCGGCGGCTGGGCGAGGAGTGGGTGCTCCTGATCAGGGGTCATCACCTGATGGCGGGCGGCATTCCGGCGACGATCGGCGGCTTCGCCCTCGACGTGACTGGATACCCCGATATCAGCGACCTGCTGATGGTGACCGATGTGCTGATCACGGACTACTCGTCGGTCATGTTCGACTTCGCCCCGACAGGCCGGCCGATGCTCTTCTTCACCTACGACCTCGAGCAGTACCGTGATCAGATCCGCGGCTTCTACTTCGACTTCGAGGCTGAGGCACCTGGCCCGCTGCTCGCGACCGCGGACGAGGTGGTGGCCGCGCTGGCCGACATCGACTCGGTGGCCCCCAGGTACCAGCAGGCGGCCGCGGCGTTCGCGGTCAGGTTCTGCCCGCTCGACGACGGCAAGGCGGCCGCGCGTGCGTGCGACCGCATCTTCGGCAGCTAAGACCCGGCCGGGAGGTATTCGCATGCGTGGCACGCCATCCGATGCGGCGGTGTCCCGTGAGCCGGCCCGGCCGGGCGCTGGCGGAACGGGCGGCTCGCGGCGCGGAACCCGGTGGCCGCTCGGCTGGCTCGTGGTCGTCCTTCCCGCCCTGGCCGAGCTGATCGTGGGCGGGTACCGGATCGGCGGCCCGTCGCTCTGGCGCGACGAGGCGGCAACGATCTCGGGCTCGCAGCGGCCGGTCTCGGCGATCGCGGCTATGGTGCAGCACGAAGACGCCGTCCACG
Organism: Streptosporangiaceae bacterium; assembly: GCA_035532775.1. Taxonomy (GTDB): domain Bacteria; phylum Actinomycetota; class Actinomycetes; order Streptosporangiales; family Streptosporangiaceae; genus Chersky-822. The sequence goes on along the minus strand of DATKQH010000015.1, from coordinate 19,920 downwards.
GGCCGTACTACCTGCTGATGCACCTGGTCATCGCGGCTGGCGGGATATCGGCGACAACGCTGCGGCTGCCGTCGCTGATCGCGATGTGCCTGGCCGTGGGGCTGACCGCCGCCCTCGGGCGGCGGCTGGCGCAGGCCTCGGGGATGGCAGTTCCCCAGGCGGCCGGCCTGCTGGCCGGGCTGGCGCTGACAGCGGTTCCGCTGACGACCAGGTATGCCCAGGAGGCCAGGCCATACGCCCTGACCACCCTGTTTGCCGTGCTCGCGACCTACCTGCTAGTCCGGGCCGTAGCGAGCCCGCACTGGCCGTGGTGGGTCCTTTATGCGGCCGCCCTGGTGCTGACCGGCTTGTTCAGCCTGGCCTCCATGCTGCTGGTCGGGGCACATCTGGTCAGCCTGCTGGTGGCCAGGCGGACGTCGTCCGCGGACGACGCGCAGACGGCACGGCCGCCGTGGCGCCGCGTGCTCGGGAGCTGGCTAGCGGCCTGCGCCGCAGCAGCGGTGCTGCTCACGCCTATCGCCGTGCTCAGCGCCGGCCAGTCCGCCCAGCTGAACTGGGTGCGAACGCCAGATCTGAGTACGATCGCGACCCTGCTCCGCGACTTCGCCGGGTCCGCGGTGCTGATTCCGGTGGTCGCCGTGCTCGCCGTGCTCGGCTGCGTCGAAGGACGCGGCCTTCGACGTGGCGGCCTGACACTCACCGTGATCGTGCTGCCCTGGCTGGTGCTGCCCCCGGCGCTGCTCCTTGCCGTCTCGCTGGTGCACCCTCTGTTCGTGGAGCGGTACGTCCTGTTCTGCCTGCCGGCGCTGGCCCTGCTGACCTCGGCCGGCCTGATCTGGATCGCCAGGATGACCCGGCGGGCGCTAGCCGGCCGCGGCCTGCCCGGCCGGCGGGCTGACCTGCTCGCAGCCGCAGCACCGGCCGTGCTGGTCGTCGTCATCGCGGCCGCGCTGATCGGTCCGCAGCGAGCCATCAGGCTGGACAGCGCCCGGGCCGACAACTTGCGTGCGGTCGCGGCGCTGATCGCCAGGCATGAGCTGCCGGGCGATGCGATCTTGTACCTGCCGCGGGATACCGAGCTGGTCAGCGTGGCCTACCCGGCTCCGTTCCGCCGGCTGCGCGACATCGGTCTCGGGCGAACGGCGGTCGCCTCCGGTACCTTGCGCGGCACTCAGGCCGGGCCCAGCGCGGTGGCGGCCCGGCTACGGCAGGTGCGGCGGGTCTGGACCGTCCAGTGGGCAGTTCCGCTGTCGCGAGCGACCGAGGCCCCGGCGAGTCAGACGAGGCTGCTGGCTCCGATGCCCATGATCGGGCGCTGGCGCATCCAGTCTGTGATACTCCGTCTGTACCTGGTCGGCTCGCACCGCGGCTGACCGGCGCGCCGGCCCGCTCTCTCGCACCCTCGTTCTGTCCTGGCCGACGTTAGGCCTCATACCGACTATTATCTGGTCAGTCTCGCCCCTGAGAGGTGCTCGCATGCGTGGCCTGAAGACTGATCCGGCTGCGGCCCCTGCCCGGCCGCAGGCCGACGGTGACCAGGCTAGCGACGAGCAGCAAGCCAGCCGCCGGCTGCCGGGCTGGCTCGTAGTGGGTCTGCCCGCTCTTGTCGAGCTGGTCATCGGGGGCTACCGGATCAGCGGCCCCTCGTTCTGGCGGGATGAGGCCTACACGATCACCGGCTCGCAGCGTCCGGCCAGCGCGATCCTGGCCATGATTCCGCACGAGGACGCGTTCCACGGCCTGTACCTCCTGCTGATGCATCCCGTTATCGCGATCTGGGGCACCTCGGAGACGGCCCTGCGGATGCCGTCGCTGATCGCGATGTGCGCGGCCGTCGGGCTGACTGCCGCTCTCGGCCGGCGGCTGGCCAGGGAATCGGCACTTCCCGGCGCGTCAGCGATCGGCCTGATCGCCGGGCTGATGCTGGCCGCGCTTCCGGTGACCACCAGGTACGCGCAAGAGGGCAGGCCCTATGCCCTGACCGTGCTCGTCGCCGTGCTCGCGACCTATCTGCTGGTCGAGGCCGTCACCCGGCCGGGCTGGCGCTGGTGGGCACTGTATGCCGCCGCCATCGCTGTCACCGGGTTCTTCGATCTGGCTGCCGTGCTGCTGATCGTGGCGCACGGCATCAGCCTGCTCGTGGCGCGGCGGGCGGCGGGGGCGGACGGTGCTGAACCCGCGACCGGCACGATCTCGGGCGGCACGATCTCGGACGGCGTGCTCAGGCGCTGGCTGGTCGCCTGCGCAGCAGCCGCGATCGTGCTTAGCCCGGTCGCCATCCTCAGCCTCCTCCAGAAGTCGGAGCTGGACTGGGTGCAGCCGCCGCACTGGTCGGATGTCATGACGCTGCTGAGCGAATTCGCCGGAACAACGCTGCTGATCGCGGTCGCCGTCGTGCTCGCGGTGCTCGGCTGCATCGCCGGCCGCGGCCTGCGCCGCGGGGGCGGGCTGACGCTCGCGGTCATCGCGCTGCCGTGGCTTGTGCTGGCGCCAACGCTGCTGCTGGTCGTCTCGATCATCCACCCCGTCTACGTCGACCGCTACATCCTGTACTGCCTGCCCGCCCTCGTCCTGATGACCTCGGCCGGCCTGGTCTGGCTGGTGCGGCTGACCGGACGGCTGGTAGCGCGCCGATGGACAGGACGCCGGGCGGGCATACTGTCCGTCGTCCCGTCGGCGGCCCTGGCCGTGCTGTTCGCCTGCTCGCTGATCGGTCCGCAGGTCGCGATCAGGCAGCCCGACAGCCGGGCCGACAACCTGCGCCTCCTGGCTTCTATCGTGGCCACGCACGAGCAGCCGGGTGACGCGGTCTTGTACCTGCCGCGCAAGACCGCGGTGATCGGAATGGCGTACGCAGCGCCGTACAGCAAGCTGCGGGACATCGGGCTCCAGGAAGGGCCGATCCCCTCGGAGACGCTGCGCGGGCTGCCCGCCGCGCCCAGCGTCGTGGCGGCCAGGTTGCCTGGCGTCCGGCGGGTCTGGACGGTGGAATGGCTGCATCCCCTCGCGCCGGACAGCGAACCGCCGCCCGACCTGGTCAAGCTGCTCGCCCCGATGCACATGGTCGGCAGCTGGCAGATTCAGTCCGTGTTGCTGTGCTTGTACGCGATCGGCTCGCACTGACATTGATGGTGCCCCGCCGTCTCCTTGGCCGGAGGCGGCGGGGCACCGGTGTGTGTGCTGGCCGGCCGGAACGGGGGCTTCGGCCGGCCAGCGGTCCGGCGTCCACGGGCTGGGGGTTGGCGCGCGGTTGCCGCCAAGCCTGACCGGAACGGGGGCACCGGCCAGGCTTGGCGGGCCCGGCTGGGGGGTGCCGGGCGGGTCATGGGGGTTGGCGGGGAGTCCTGGGGGGCTGGCGGGGAGTTGGCCTAGCCGGGGGCGGGGGCTGGTGCGTAGGCGGCGAGGGTATGGCGGAGTTTGCCGCGGGCGCGGTGCAGGCGGGACATGACGGTGCCGAGGGGGGTGCCCATCAGGGCGGCGACTTCGCGGTAGGGGTAGCCCTCGACGTCGGCGAGCCAGATGGCGGTGCGGAAGTCGGGGGGCAGGTCGCGGAGGGCGTTCAGGATGCTGGTGTCGGTGATCTTGTCGAGGGCCTCGGCTTCGGCGGAGCGGGCGGCGGGGGCGAGGGGGTCGGCGTGCCAGTCGGCGGCGGGGTCGGCGCCGGGGGCGATGGCGGGTTCGCGGCTGCGCTTGCGGTAGGTGTTGATGAAGGTGTTGGCGAGGATCTTGTGCAGCCAGGCGCGCAGGTTGGTGCCGGGGGTGAACTGGGCGAAGGCGGTGTAGGCCTTGGTCAGGGTGTCCTGGACGAGGTCCTCGGCGTCGGCGGGGTTGCGGGTCATCCGCAGCGCGGCGGGGTAGAGCTGGCCGAGGTAGGGGCGGACCTGCTGCTCGAAGTCCTGATGCGCGGCCGGGGTGGCCGGGACCGGGGCCAGGGCGGTGGCCGGGGCGGGGGTCACGGTAGTCATCTGGAGTAGCTCCCTCGTGGTTGGTCACTACTAAGACGCCGCAGCCCGGCGGCAGGACTCGTGATCTGAGTTACACACCGACTACACACCGTGATCAGCCTCCCTCCACCTGCGGAAGCCCAGGTCAGCTCGCGCTGACCAGAAGCCCAGGTCAGCTCGCGCTGACCGGTTCATGAGGTATTCGCTGCGGGCCGGGCCTTGGATGATCACGAATACATAACTCTTGACTTCTCGGCGGACTCAAAATAGCCGAAAAGCCGACGAACCATCCCCAGCGAGCGGTAGACCGAAAGCTGAACGATTGATGAACGGAGCCACTGAGGGGAGACGATGGCCTCAGAGGCATCGGCGCCTAGGCCCGCGAGCGGCGGTCCTGGCGCCCTCGCATCTTCCGCCGTGCCCGTGCCGCCGGCGACTAGCGGCAGGCACGCGGTGACGCGCACCAGCACGCCCGGAACGCCGGCCGGGCCGGGTGTGTCCGGTGAGGCGTCCACGCCGGGCCCGCGGCAGCGCGGTCGCTGGCGAGTGCTGCCGCACCCGCTGACGGTCATCTGCGCCGTCCAGGCCGGATGCTCGCTCAGCCTCGTCTGGAGCAATACCGCGTTTACCGACGAGGCGGACTATCTGCGGCTCGGCCACCTGATCCTCGCCAGCTGGCTGCACGGGAAGTCCTGGCCGGCGACGTACGGCGAGAAGATCCTGTCCGGCTCGCCGCTCATCTACCCGCCGATCGGTGCCATGGCTGACAGCCTGGGCGGCCTGGCCGGAGCGCGGATCCTGTCGCTTGCTTTCCTGGTGGCGGCCACGGTCCTGCTCTACTCCGCCGCCTCGCGGCTGCTCGGCCGCACCGCGGCTGTGATCGCCGCTGCGCTGTGGGCGCTCAGCGAGCCGGTCATCCGGCTGGCCTTCGCGACCTATGACCCGATGTCCGTCTTCCTGGCCGCGCTCGCGGCCTGGCTGGCCGTCCAGACCGGCCACCGGAGCCGGCCCGGCGCGCTGGTCGCCGCCTGCGCGGCGGCCCTCGCCCTGTCCACCGCCACGGCCTACTCCGGGTTGGTCATCGATCCGGTGGTGATCGCCTTCGCGTTCCTGGTCTGGCTGCCGCGACTCGGGGTCCGGCGGGCCTGCTATTCGACGGCCTGGCTGACCGGAGCCTGGCTGGTCTTCTTCAGCCTGATGATCACAGCGTCGCGATCCTGGCCCGGGATCGCCTTCTCGGTCGTCAACCGCAAGGTGAACGACTATCAGAGCGCCCAGGTGATCCTGATCGACGTCCTGATCTACTCGGGGCTGATCATCGCGGCCGCGCTGACGGGGGCGGTCATCGCGATCAGGGCGGAGGACAAGCAGCGCCGCGCGCTGCTGGTCCTGCTAGGCGGCACGGCGCTGGTGGTGCCCGCGGCACAGTTCTACGTCCGGACCGGCTGGGCCCTGGACAAGCACCTTGCCTACGGGATCTGGTTCGCCGCGATGGCGGCAGGCTACGGCTGCCGGATGACGGTGCGGTGGCTGTCGGCGTCGCTGCGCGACCGCCGGGGCGTGGTGGCGCTTGTCGGCGTAGCCGCTCTGATCCTGGCCGGGGCGGCGGACCGGCAGCTAGCGTCAGTAACCTTCCGCGCCTGGCAGAACGCGAACGCGTTCATCGCCTCGTTCAAGCCGGTCGTCGCGCGCAGTGGCGGCCTGATCTTCGCATCTGACCAGAAGCGGGTCGCCCAGTACTACACCGCTGCGGGCAATGAATGGTGGCGGTGGAAGGTCACTGACCTGCCGCTCGATCCCGCGAAGGTGCCGCGAGCGGACTGGTACTCCTACTACAAGGCCAGGCTCCGGTACGGTCAGTACGGCGTGATAGCGCTGTTCTACGACCGGCCTGCTTCGCTGACACTGCCCGGCAGCAGGCAGTCCCCGGTCCCGCGTGATGCCCCGATCTCCGCCGAGCTGCTCGGCCTGGCTGGCCTCAAGCTCAACGAGCCGGGCGTGCCCGTGCTGACCCGCGTGCTCGCCCACGACCGGGAATACCGCCTGATGGCCGTCGGCCCGTACGACGGACTCTCCCAGGCCGGCCTCTTCGCCATCTGGCAGCGAGTGCCGGCTGCGTGACGGCCGGCCTCATACCGGCCGGGTCTCGAGGCAGCCGGATGCGGTCAGGCCAGCGCGGTCGCCGATCTGCCCTGCGGCCCGTAACCGGCCAGCTTGCCGCGCAGCTTCTCCCGCCCGCGATGCAGCCGTGACATCACGGTGCCGATCGGGGTCCCCATGATCTGGGCGACCTCGCGGTACGGGTAGCCCTCGATGTCCGCCAGGTAGATAGCGGTGCGGAAGTCTTCCGGCAGATCCCGCAAGGCTCGCAGGACGTCAGAATCGCCGAGCCGGTCAAGCGCCTCAGCCTCGGCGGACCGCGCGGTCGGCCCGAAGGCCTCCGGGCCAGTCTGCCAGTCGTCGCGGTCCTGGTTCTGGGCGATCGTCGGCTCGCGCTTCTTCTTGCGGTAGCTGTTGATGAACGTGTTGGCGAGGATCCTGTGCAGCCAGGCCCGCAGGTTGGTTCCGGGGGTGAACTGATGGAACGCCGTATAGGCCTTAGTAATGGTCTCCTGGACCAGGTCCTCGGCGTCGCTGGCGTTCCTCGTCATCTGAAAGGCCGCGGGGTACAACTGGTCCAGGTACGGCAGCACCTGCTGCTCGAACCCGGCCCGGTCCTGCGGTGACTGCGCTGCTGGTGCCATCCCGTCCTTCGCTTGCTTGCTCCGGCTACCAGGCCGGACTCCTGCACGTCTCGTCCGGGCAGGACTATCACTGTCTGGGTCGCTTGGGAAAGCTGCCGGGCCGGCCAGGGAACGACAAGGGACGTCATCATAGCCAGCCGGCTGCCTTCCGGTCACGTTAAGCAACGAACATATCACGAGGTCGGCGCGATACCGTAAAAGCCGCAGGTCAGGCACCTACGTACGTTTCGGCGTCAGATCCAGCTGTGGAACCACATCCGCTGCAGCCACGAGCTGTACGGCATCACCTGCGCGGTCAGCACCGGATACAGGTAGGCGAAGCTCGCCAGCGTGAGCAGCACGTAGCCGCCGGCCATGATCGCGCCCGCGGCCCGCCGGCCCGGCGCGGCCCTGGCCGGGCCGATGACCAGCCCCAGGCACAGCGTGATGGCCATCACCAGGTACGGCAGGAAGACGATGGCGTAGAAGTAGTACTCGGTCCGGTGGTCGTGCCAGGCGAACCAGAACCATGGCAGCCAGCCCGCCGCGACGCCGACCAGCACCGCCCCGGCTCGCCAGTCCCGGCGGCTGGCCCACCACGCCAGGCAGAAGAGCAGCGCGAGGATCGATGCCCACCAGATCGCGGGCGTGCCGATAGCGAGCACTTCCTGCAAGGTCGAGGCTGGCGTGGATCCGCACGCTTTGCTCGGCAGGCAGTTGGAGAACATGGAGACGGGCCTGCCGAGGACGATCCAGGTCCACGGATACGACACATAGCCGCTGTGATCTTGCAGGCCGAGGCCGAAGCCGAGCATGGACTTCTGGTACTGATACCAGGAATCGAGCGCCGACCAGATCGGCGTGTGGTTGCCGGCCGTGGCGGCCCAGTTCCGGCCGTACCCCTGGCTGCTGGCGAACCAGCCGCTCCATGAGGCCAGGTAGGTAAGGAAGGGCACGACACCGAACGAGACCGGCAGCCACTTGAGGTCGCTGCGCAGCACCCCGCCCAGCCGGTCGCGGTAGCCGAGCGCGCGGCGCGCGCCGATGTCCCAGGCGATGGCCAGGCCGCCGAAGGCGAACAGGTACCAGATGCCGTTCCACTTGCTCGCGCAGGCGCAGCCGAGGAACACCCCGGCCAGCACCCGCCGCCACCGCAGCCCGAGTTTCGGCCCGCCACCGGAGCGGTCGGCCTCTCCCGCCGCCGCGATGTTGGCCATCCGGGCCCGGGACGCGTCCCGGTCGAGCACCAGCATGCCGAATGCGGCCAGCGTCCAGAACATGACGAAGATGTCGAGGATCGCGGTCCTGCTGAGCACGAGCTCGAGGCCGTCGAGCGCCATCAGCAGGCCCGCCACGCAGCCGAGCAGGGTCGACCTGGTCATCCGGCGGGTAATCCGAGCCGTCATCAGGATCGCCAGCGTTCCGATCACCGCGACCGAGAACCGCCAGCCGAACGGCGTCAGCCCGAACAGCCATTCGCCGACCGCGATCATCATCTTGCCGAGCGGCGGGTGCGCCACGTACTCACCAGGGGCACCGAGGATGTGCGTGCTTCCGCTGACGAGCAGCGCATTGATGTTCTTCGGGTGATTGAACTCCACGCCGTGCCGCAGGATCGACCACGCGTCGGGCACGTAATAGGTCTCGTCGAAGACGACCGCGTGCGGGGTGCCCAGCCGGTAGAACCGCAGGAACCCGCCGAACGCGGTGACGAGCAGCGGCCCCGCCCAGCCCCACCACGAGGCCGACGGCATCGGCGGCACCAGCCGGTCGCGCAGGCCGCGCGACGGCTCGTCGTCCTGGTCGGCCGCGTCCGCCGGCGCAGCGAAATCAGAAGCCCTCATCGCAGCCATCGTAGGGCTGCGGGGCGTTAGCGTGGGCCGCGATGGAAGCAGGAATTCACGAACAGGACAACTCGGTCAGCGCCGCCGGCCCGGGTACCGATCCCGACCCCGGTGCTGGTCGCGAGCCCGGTGCTGGTCGCGAGCCCGGTGCTGATCCAGGGACCGGGACGCTCATCCTGGCCGCCGCCCCGATCGGCAGGCCGCAGGACGCCTCGTCCAGGCTGGCGGCTGCCCTGGGCGCCGCGCCGGTCATCGCCGCCGAGGACACGCGCCGGCTGCGCCGGCTGGCCGCCGCGCTCGGCGTCGCGCTGAGCGGCCGGGTGGTCGCGTACTACGACAACGTCGAGACCGCCCGCGGCCCGATGCTGCTCGCGGCGCTGACGAGCGGCCAGGACGTGCTGCTCATCACCGATGCCGGCATGCCGGGCATCAGCGATCCCGGCTACCGGCTGGTCCGCGCGGCGATCGAGGCGGGAATCGGCGTCACCGTGCTGCCCGGCCCGTCAGCGGTCACCGCCGCGGTCGCGGTGTCCGGCCTGCCCACCGACCGGTTCTGCTTCGAGGGATTCCCGCCGCGCAAGGCCGGCGAGCGCGCCCGCCGGCTGGCCGGCCTGCGGGACGAGCGCAGGACCATGGTGTTCTTCGAGTCGCCGCGCCGCCTGGCCGCGACGCTGGCCGAGATGGCCGGCGCGTTCGGCCCCGGACGGCAGGCGGCGGTCTGCCGGGAGCTGACCAAGACGCACGAGGAGATCAGGCGCGGGACCCTCGGCGAGCTCGCGCAGTGGGCGAGCGACGGCGTGCTCGGCGAGGTCACCGTCGTGGTCGGCGGCGCTCGCGTCGCGAGCGCCAGCACCGGCCCGGCAGCGCCTTCCGCGGCCGAGGCAGCCGCTCGGGTCGCGGCTGCGGAGCAAGCCGGGAATACCCGCAAGGACGCCATCGCGACGGTCGCGGCGGAACTCGGACTGCGCAAACGCGAGGTCTACGATGCCGTCGTCCAGGCCAAGACGCGCTGAATCCGCGCGCCGAGGACGATCGCGGCACCGCAAGAACCAACCAGTCATGGCCCGACGGCCAGTCGGGCCATGATCGTGGACTCCTCTCAGAACGTGGACGCCCGTCAGTCGTCGCCACTGGGAATCGTCCGCGCTCTGAGAGATGACCACGATCATGGTGCAAGTACGGGTGGCAGCGGGCGTGGGGACCGCGACGGCGGGCTGGCCGGTACCACCTTGCCCTGGCACGCTAGCGGGCATGCTGGCCCAAAGGGCGTGCCCCGCAGGTCGTTGGCGGCGCGGATCGGCGCCCAGACGACGACCGGCAGCGTTGTCGTCGTCCCCGATAGCTCCGCTATCGGCTCCTCCTCCGCCTTGCCGGACCGCCGCCTGGATCACCGCCCGCATCCACCAAGACCTACGGGGCACGCCCTACCCTAGAGACCATGTCCCCAACATCCAGCCGTCACATCCTGGCCGCACCCGCCTGGCCGTACGCCAACGGCCCCCGGCACATCGGGCACGTCTCAGGCTTCGGGCTCCCCTGCGACATGTTCAGCAGGTACCACAGGATGGCCGGCGACAAGGTGCTCATGGTCAGCGGCACCGACGAGCACGGCACGCCGATCCAGGTGCAGGCCGACGCCGAGGGCGTGACCGCCCGCGAGCTAGCCGACCGCTACAACCGCGTGATCGCCGAGGACCTGACCGGCCTGGGCATGTCCTACGACCTGTTCACCAGGACCACCACCCAGAACCATTACGCGGTCGTCCAGGAGGTCTTCAAGGGCCTGTGCGACAACGGCTACATCTTCCCCAAGACCACCCTCGGCGCGGTCTCGCCGTCCACCGGCCGCACCCTGCCCGACCGCTACATCGAGGGCACCTGCCCGATCTGCGGCTACGACTCGGCCCGCGGCGACCAGTGCGACAACTGCCAGAACCAGCTAGACCCGGTCGACCTGATCAACCCCCGGTCCAGGATCAACGGGGAGACGCCCATCTTCGTCGAGACCGAGCAGTTCTTCCTCGACCTGCCGGCCTTCGCCGAGGTGCTCGGCAGCTGGCTCCAGTCCAAGAGCGGCCAGTGGCGGCCGAACGTGCTGAAGTTCTCGCTCAACCTGCTCGGCGATCTTCAGCCCCGCGCGATCACCAGGGACCTGGACTGGGGCGTCCCGATCCCGCTCGAGGGCTGGCGGGACCGGCCGGACAAGCGGATCTACGTCTGGTTCGACGCGGTGATCGGCTACCTGTCGGCGTCGATCGAGTGGGCGCGCAGGTCCGGCGACCCCGACGCGTGGCGCGCCTGGTGGCAGGATCCCGATGCCCTCTCCTATTACTTCATGGGCAAGGACAACATCGTCTTCCACTCCGAGATCTGGCCGGCCATGCTGCTCGGCTACAGCGGCCAGGGCGCCAGGGACGGCAAGCCCGGCTCGCTCGGCGCGCTGAACCTGCCGTCGGAGGTGGTCTCAAGCGAGTTCCTGACGATGGAGGGGCGCAAGTTCTCCTCGTCCAGGGCGGTCGTGATCTACGTCCGCGACTTCCTCGCCCGCTACGACGTCGACGCGCTGCGCTACTACGTGGCCGTGGCCGGCCCGGAGAACCAGGACACCGACTTCACCTGGAGCGAGTTCATCCGCCGCAACAACGACGAGCTGGTCGCCAACTGGGGAAACCTGGTGAACCGCAGCGTCTCGTTCGCCGCCCGTAACATCGGCTCTATCCCGCCGCCCGGCGAGCTAACCGACTCCGACCGGGCGATGCTCGCGCACTCGCAGCAGGCGTTCGCCTCCGTCGGCGAGTCCCTGTCGAGGTCGCGATTCAAGGCCGCGATCACCGAGAGCATGCGCACGCTCAGCGAGGCGAACAAGTACCTGTCCGACGAGGCGCCGTGGAAGCTGCGCGAGTCCGACCCCGAACGGATGAGGACGATCCTGCACGTCGCGCTGCAGCTGGTCGACGACGGCAAGACGCTGCTCACGCCGTTCCTGCCGCGCTCATCGCAGCGGGTATTCGAGATGCTCGGCGGCCAGGGCGTGTGGTCGGACATGCCGCGGATCGACCAGGTCGACGAGCCGGGCGGCCAGCTGTACCCGGTTATCACCGGTGACTACACGGGGGCGGCGACCTGGGAGTCGGCGCCGATCAGGCCGGGCACCCCGCTGCAGCCGCCGACGCCGCTGTTCGCCAAGATCGACCCGGCGGTGGTCGTCGACGAGCTTGACCGGCTGGGCGGCTACGACGCCGAAGCGGAATCATGAACGGCTCGCGCGCTTGTCGCTCATGAACGCTCCGCTCGCCCCGCAGCCCGAGCCGCTTCCGGGGCGGGCCTTCGACGCGCACACGCACCTGGACATGCTCCCCGGGCCGGTGGAGCAGGTGCTGGCCGCCGCTTGCGCGGCGGGCGTCGTCCACGTGGTGACCATCGGCTGCGATGTGGACTCCTCCAGGTGGGCTGCGGCCTGCGCCGCCGAGCACGCCGACGTCTACGCGGCGGTGGCGATCCATCCGAACGAGACCGCCAGCGCGCAGGCGGGTCCCGGTGGCCGGGACGCGGTCCTCGCCGAGATCGCCAGGCTGGCGGCCCTGCCCGAGGTGCGTGCGGTCGGCGAGACTGGCCTCGACTACTACCGGGACAGCGCGCCGCCTGAGCTCCAGCGCGAGTGGTTCCGTGCCCACATCGAGATCGCCAGGGCGGCCGGCAAGGCGCTGATGATCCACGATCGCGACGCGCACGATGACGTGCTCGACATTCTGGCTCAGCAAAGCCCACCCGAGCATGTCGTGTTCCACTGCTTCTCCGGCGACGCGGAGATGGCGAAGCGGTGCGCCGATGCCGGTTACGTGATGAGCTTCGCCGGCAACGTGACGTTTCCGAGCGCGGGCCGCCTGCGCGAGGCAGCGGCAGTCGCTCCGGCCGACCTGATCCTGGTCGAGACCGACGCGCCGTTCCTCACCCCGGTGCCGAACCGGGGCCGGCGGAACGCCCCGGCGCAGGTCGCGCACACCCTGCGAGCCGTGGCCGAGGTGAAAGGGCTGGACGTCGCCGGGTTCTGCGAGACCGTCATGGCCACCGGCCAGCGGGTGTTCGGCCCGTGGCGGGAGCGGGCCGCGCCGTGAGCGTGTCGAGGACCAGCCAGGCGGTCGCGGTGACCAGGGCCGGATTCGACCGCCCGCGCAGCCCGGCCGGCGACCCGCAGGCGCAGCGGCGGCTCTGCGCGGGGATGGGATCGCGGGCCCTCGACTACATGCGAGCCAGCCTGGCGGCCCGCACCAGGTTCTTCGACGGCCAGGTGACGGCCGCGATCTCGGCCGGGCTGCGCCAGGTGGTGGTGCTCGGCGCCGGCTACGACGACCGGGCGCTGCGGTTCCGCTCGCCAGGGGTGACGTTCTTCGAGCTCGACCATCCCGCCACCCAGGCCGGCAAGCGGGCCAGGCTGCGCGTGATCCTGGCCGAGGACGCGGCGGCCCGCGGCGGGAACGACGGCGAGGTCGGCGCGCTCGGCCTGGCCGGTTCTGTGGCGCGATCCGCAGCGGACCGCCTGCTGGCGCCGCCGGTGCTCGCCGCGGCCGACTTCACCAGCGACGACGTCGCCGGCGTCCTGGCCGGGTCGGGTCACGACCCGGCGCTGCCGACCCTCTTCCTGTGCGAGGGACTGCTGATCTACCTCGACCAGGCGAGCACCGTCAGGTTCCTGGCCAGCGTGCGCGGCGCGGCCGCGGCTGGCAGCCCGCTCGCTGCCAGCCTGGTCACCCATGCCGACGGGCTCGACTCCGCGGCCGTCGTCGCGAGGGGGAACGCGAGGCGGCGGACGGCCGGAGCGGAACCGTGGCGGACAATCCTCCCGGCTGCCGGGCAGTCGGACCTGCTGGCCAGGGCCGGCTGGCGGATCGTGCGCGCCGTCGATGCCGCCGACCTGGGCACCGGCGCCGACCCCGGCCGGTCGCTGCTGGTGACCGCCGAGCCAGCTAGCTAGCGTGTTCACCGTGGACCAGGCCCAGACTGGCGGCGCGGCCGCCGACCCGACCGGCCAGCCGACTGGCCGCGGCGCCGGTCGGGAGGGCGTCCGCGAGACCGGCCAGCCGCCCGGCCGCGGGACCGGCCAGGAGGGCGCGCGGCTGCTCGGACCGGCCGAGATCCGGCAGATCGCGGCCCGGCTGGGCGCCCGGCCAGCGAAGCGGCTCGGCCAGAATTTCGTGATCGACGCGGGGACGATCAGGCGGATCGTCGCGCTGGCCGGCCTGCAGCCGGCCGACGTCGTCCTCGAGGTCGGGCCGGGACTCGGCTCGCTCACGCTCGGCCTGCTCGAGGCGGCGCGGCGGGTCGTCGCCGTCGAGGTTGACCCGGTACTCGCCCACGAGTTGCCCGCGACCGTGGCCGCCCGGGCCGCCGGGCTGGCCGGCCGGCTCGACGTCGTGACCGCGGACGCGCTGAGCGTGCAAACCCTGCCCGGCGAGCCGCCGACCGCCCTGGTCGCGAACCTGCCCTACAACGTGGCCGTCCCTGTCCTGCTGCACCTGCTCGAGACGATGCCGTCGATCAGCCGCGCGCTCGTCATGGTCCAGGCCGAGGTGGCCGACCGGATGTGTGCGCCGCCCGGCAGCAGGACCTACGGCGTGCCATCGGTCAAGCTCGCCTGGTACGGGACCGCGCGCCGGACCGGCTCGGTCTCCAGGACCGTCTTCTGGCCGGTACCCAACGTCGACTCGGCGCTGGTCGCGTTCACCAGGTGGCCGGAGCCGGGCCGGATCGGCGATGTCGAGGTTGCCGGGCGAGTCAGCCGCGCGGCGGTGTTCGCGGTCGTCGACGCGGCCTTCGCGCAGCGGCGCAAGACACTCAGATCGGCCCTGGCGGCGTGGGCGGGCTCGGCGCCGGCCGCGGAGCACGTGCTCCGCGAGGCTGGGGTGGACCCGTCGCTGCGCGGCGAGTCCATCGGCGTGGCACAGTACATCCGGATTGCCGAGGCAGCCGGCGAAGCGCGTACCATCATCGAATCGTGACGCACGTGACGCAAATAGACGGGTCAGCCGGTTCCGTCACCGCCCGGGTGCCTGCCAAGGTGAACCTTCAGCTCTCGGTCGGTCCGCTGCGCGACGACGGCTACCACGACCTGGTCACGGTGTTCCACGCGGTCTCGCTCTTCGACGAGGTGACCGTGAGCAAGGCGGACCGGACCAGCGTGGCCGTGACCGGCGAGGGCGGCCCCGCGGTCCCGCTTGGCCCGGCCAACCTCGCCGTGCGCGCGGCGGTGACGCTGGCGCGGGCGACCGGGCGGCGAGGCCGGGGCGCGGGCGGCGTCAGGATCGAGATCCGCAAGCGGATCCCGGTCGCGGCCGGACTGGCCGGCGGCAGCGCCGACGCCGCGGCCGCGCTGGTCGCCTGCAACGAGCTGTGGCGGACCGGGCTGAGCGTCGCCGAACTCGGTGACATCGGAGCGCGGATCGGCAGCGACATTCCGTTCGCGCTGTCCGGCGGGACGGCGGTCGGCCTCGGCCGGGGCGAGCGGCTGACCACGGCCCTCGTGTCCGGCAGTTACCACTGGGTGCTCGCCTTCGGCGCCGCCGGGCTGGCGACGCCCGATGTCTATGCCGCCTGCGACCGGCTCAGGGCCGCCCGGGTTGCGAGGGACGGTGAGCCCCGCGAGGTTCCGGCTCCGCAGCTGAGCACCGAGCTGATGGCCGCGCTGCGGTCCGGGGACCCCGCTGCCGTGGGCCCGCTGCTGAGCAACGACCTCCAGCCCGCCGCGCTGTCGCTGCAGCCGCTGCTCCGGCGTGCGCTCGCGGCCGGCCGGGAGCACGGCGCGCTCGGCGCGATCGTCTCCGGCTCGGGGCCGACCTGCGCGTTCCTGGCCGCCGGAACCGGCGCGGCCCGCGACCTCGCGGTCGCGGTCACCGGCGCGGGTGTCTGCCGTGCGGTCGTGCAGGTCTCCGGCCCGGCGCAGGGTGCCTGCGTGGTGGAATCAGGCGCCCTGGCGTGAACATCGTCAACCTGGAGGCCGCTGTCAAGGCCTACGGGACGCGGGTGCTGCTCGATCACGTGTCGCTGGGCGTCGCCGCCGGCGACCGGATCGGCGTGGTCGGCCGGAACGGCTCGGGCAAGACCACGCTGCTCGCCGCGCTGGCCGGCGTGGCCGACCTCAGCTCCGGGCGCTCGACCAGGGCCCGCGACGCCCAGATCGGCTACCTGCCGCAATCGGTGCAGCTAGCCGGAACAGTGCGGGAGATCGTTTTCGGAACGCTGCCCGAGCACGAATGGGCCGCCGACGCCAGGGGCCGCGGGCTGCTGCGGGCGCTGCTGTCTGATATCGACACCGACGCGCGGGCGGAGCGGCTCTCCGGCGGGGAGCGCAGGCGGGTCGCGCTCGCGGCCCTGCTGCGCGGGACTCATGACCTGCTGCTGCTCGACGAGCCGACCAACCATCTGGACATCGAGGCGATCAGGTGGCTGGCCGGGTATCTCACCAGCTACGGCAGGGCGTTCGTAGTCGTGACGCACGACCGGTGGTTCCTCGACGAGGTGTGCGAGCGTACCTGGGAGGTTGCCGACGGTCAGGTGCACTCCTACGAGGGCGGCTACTCCGCCTACGTGCTGGCCAGGGCCGAGCGGGCCAGGCAGGCCGCGGCGCAGGACCAGCGCAGGCGCAACCTGCTCCGCAAGGAGCTGGCCTGGCTGCGGCGCGGGCCGCCGGCCAGGACCAGCAAGCCCAGGTTCCGGATCGAAGCCGCCACGGCGCTGATCTCCGGCGAGCCGGCCCCCAGAGACGGCGTCGAGCTGTCCAGGCTGGCCGCCGCGAGGCTCGGCAAGACGGTCATCGACCTGACCGACGTGACCGTCGCGGCCGGCGGCCGGATCCTGCTCGATGACGTCAGCTGGCAGCTCGGACCGGGAGACCGGGTCGGCGTGGTCGGCGTCAACGGGAGCGGTAAGACCACGCTGCTGAACCTGCTTGCCGCGGGGACGCTGGCCGGGACGGCCGGCCTGGAGCTCACCGGCGAGGTCGTCACCGGCAAGACCGTCCGGATCGGCTACCTCACTCAGGAGCCCAGGCCGGTCGATCCCGGCCTGCGTGCCCTCGAGGCGGCGCAGCAGGTACGCGGCTCGGTCCAGGTCGGCAAGGGCGAGCTCTCCGCCAGCCAGCTGCTCGAGCGGCTCGGCCTGAGCGGGGACCGGCAGTGGACACCCGTCGCCGAGCTCTCCGGCGGGGAGCGGCGCAGGCTCCAGCTGCAGATGCTGCTGATGGCCGAGCCGAACGTGCTGCTGCTCGACGAGCCGACCAACGACCTGGACATCGACACGCTGACCGAGCTCGAGGACCTGCTCGACGGGTTCCCCGGCTCCATCGTGGTGGTCAGCCACGACCGGTACTTCCTCGAGCGGGTCACCGACCGCGTGCTGGCGCTGATCGACGGGGGGCTCGCGTTCCTGCCCGGCGGAGTCGATGAGTACCTCGAGCGCCTGGACGCCGGCGAGGCGGCTCAGCCGGGTACGCCGCCCGCGCCGGGGGCCTCTGGCGCGGGTGCACGGGCGGAGGCCGCGGCCGGAGGTCGTGCTGGTGCGGAGGCCGGCGGGGCGGGCGGGCCCGCGGGAAGCGCCCCGTCCGCCGGCCAGCTGCGGGAGGCCAGGAAGGAGCTCGCCAGGCTCGACCGGCAGCTCGAGCGGCTGGGCGGCAGGGAGGCCGGGCTGCACGAGGAACTCGCCGAGGCCGCCGCCGACTACGCCCGCCTCATCGAGCTTGGCGACGAGCTGCGCGCATTGCAGGCAGAGAAAGCTGCCCTGGAAGACCGCTGGCTGCTGGTCGCCGAAGAAACCGCCACGTAGGTCCCGGGACGCAATGCACGGAAGCCGTGCGTCGGCGCCAGCGCCGAGCCGCGAGGCTTTCCTGGCGGCGCCCGATTTTTTCGAAGGGCAGCGTCTGCGCAGCCACAGGCGACGTCACCATCGCGGCCGCGCCGGGCACGCACCGGTAAATCGCGCCCCGGATGCGGCCAGGGTCAGCGGGTGATGGCGCGCCAGTACGCCTGGGCGATGACGCGATACCCGGCGTTGTTCGGGTGTTCATTCGGTCCGCGTGGTGCCCGGGCGCACATCCAGGTCAGCGAGCAGATCGTGGCCACATTGGGCGGCACCGAACCGGCCCCGGCAGTGCTGGCCGGGTTAGGGCCGGCCGGGTCGCCCGGTCCGCCAGCCCGGCCCGTTGCCCCGGCGTGAGCGTGCCCGTTCTTCGCGCCGAAGTCCGAGCTGCGAAACGCCGCGAACACGTTCGCGACCCGCGCCCCGTAGCGGCGGTACCGGATGACCAGCATCTGGTTGGCCCCCGCGGCTACGGCGCCGGTCAGGATCGCGATCTGCCTGCCCGTCCTGCCTCTGTGCCACAGTCCGAGTTCAGGCACGTAGTAGGTCATGCCGACGATCAGAACCCGCGGTCCCGCCGCTGATCTCAGTGTCGCCAGGATCGTGCCCAGATTCCGGCCGATCTGCGGCATCCTGGTGACCACGCACGGGAGGATGGACGACAGCCCCCCGCTCAGGACGCACGAGTTCGGGTCGTTCGCGCCGATGTCGATCGTGATCAGCGCGGTGCTGCCCCGGTGCGAGCGCAGGAACCTGGCCGCCTGCGCGAGCTGGCTGCCTGCCGGGTACCGGCAGATGCCGCCGTGGATCATGGTCGACGTCGTCTCGCCCGAGCAGCCGAGCTTGACCAGGCGCAGGTGCGGCAGTGCGCCGCGCAGCCTGGCCGCAAGCTGGTCCGTATAGCCGCGGCTGGTCGGCACGTCGCGGCCGGCCGTCGCCGGCTGGATGCCCCGGGCCAGCGAGTCGCCGAGCGAGAGGTAGTACACCGGGCGGCGGCTGGCGGGATCGCGGAGCCCGGCACGGACGTCCGCCAGGCTGATGCCGGAGTTCCCGCGGCCGTCAGAATGCTGGCGAGCGCCGGGTTGCCTGGTGCCGGGTGACCGCCCGGTCGCCGGATCGACCCCGGCGTGCGTGCAGGCGGCCAGCACCGGGACGGCCGTCAGCAGCGTGACCACCGCCCGGGCCGCGGCGCTACGCCGTCGCATCGGCATCGAACGGGCTGAGCAGCATCCTGAGCAGGCGGGCCAGCAGGTCGCGCTGGGACGCGTCGAGACCAGCGAGCAGGTCCCGCTCCTGGGTGAGCAGGCCGGCCAGTGCCGCGTCGGCGACGGACCGGCCGCGCGGGGTCAGCTCGACCAGCACGCCGCGCCTGTCCTGCGGGTCGGGCAGCCGTCTCACCAGCCCGCCTTCGGTCAGCCGGTCGATCCGGTTGGTCATCGTTCCCGAGGTGACGAGAGTCGCGTGCAGCAGCGAGCCCGGGCTGAGCTGATACGGCGGCCCCTGGCGGCGCAGCGCGGACAGCACGTCGAACTCCCATGCCTCGAGGCCGTGCGCGGCGAACGCTGTCCGCCTCGCCCGGTCGAGGTGCCTGGCCAGCCGGGACACCCGGCTGAGCACCTGCAGCGGCTCCAGGTCCAGGTCGGGTCGCTCCGCGCGCCAGCCGGCGACGAGATCATCGACCTCGTCGCGCAGTCCCTGGTCAGCGCCTGCCCGCTCCACCCGAGCAGCATATCTCTTGACATCGAGAGTTCGGGTCAGTACAAATGTTCCAGGAATCTCGACATCAAGAGACTTGGGGAGAGGGTCATGTGGGACCCCGCGCGGTACCGGCAGTTCGGCGCTGAGCGCTCCCGGCCGTTCTACGAGCTGCTCAGCCGGATCGGCGCGACCGACCCCGGTTTCGTGGCGGACCTGGGCTGCGGTCCTGGTGAGCTGACCGCCGAGCTGGGCCGGCGCTGGCCCGCGGCCGATGTGCTCGGCGTCGACAGCTCGGCCGAGATGATCGCCGCGGCGGAGGCCGTCCTGGCTGAGCTGCGATCGGGCTCGCCAGCGCCGAGACTGCGGTTCGAGCAGGCCGACGTCCGGCAATGGCAGCCCGCCAGGCCGGTCGACGTCATCGTGTCGAACGCGATGTTCCAGTGGGTCGACGGCCACGAGGCCCTGCTGCCGCGCCTGGTAAGCCGGCTGGCGGACGGCGGCTGGCTCGCCTTTCAGGTCCCTGGCAACTTCGATCAGGCCGCGCACTGGCTGCTGCGGGAGATGGCGGGTTCCCCCCGCTGGCGCGCCCTGCTCTCCGGCGTGGCGTTCAACCGGCAGGCCGCCGACCCGGTGCTCTACCTGGACCTGCTGGCGCGCGAGGGCTGCGCCGTCGACGCCTGGGAGACGACCTACCTGCACGTACTGACCGGACCGGACCCGGTTCTGCGCTGGTACCAGGGCACCGGCCTGCGGCCGGTGATCGCGGCGCTCGACGCCGGCCAGGCCGCGGAGTTCATGGCCGAGTACGGAGCGATGCTGCGGCAGGAGTACCCGCAGGCGCCGTACGGGACCGTGCTGCCGTTC
>DATKQH010000014.1:0-18767 GCA_035532775.1 Streptosporangiaceae bacterium | reverse complement strand
CTCGATCCTGAGCACCACCGGCGGTCACGCCGACCTGCACTCCTACCCGCTGTCCTGGATCAGCGATTTCGGCCATCACTGCGGCGAGCTCCGGCTGGCCGACGGGCCGGACGAGTGCATGCGCGCGGTCAGGGAGCAGCTGCGGCGCAACGCGCGGCTGATCAAGGTATGCGCCTCAGGCGGCGTGCTGTCCGAGATCGACGACCCGATCCACCAGCAGTTCACCGTCGCCGAGATGCGCGTGATCGTCGAGGTCGCCGCCATGGCCGACCGGGTCGTGGCCGCGCACTGCCACGGCAAGCCCGGCATCATGGCAGCGATCGAGGCGGGCGTCCGCACCATCGAGCACGGCACCTACGCCGACGACGAGGCCTGCGACGCCATGCGGGAGACCGGCACGATCCTGGTGCCGACCCGCACCATCGTCGAGGACATCCTGGCCAACCTGAGCGCTGTCCCTGACTATGCGGCGGTCAAGCTCACCTCGCTTGCCAACACGCACGCGGAAGCGGTCTCGCGCGCCATCGAGCGCGGGGTCACCATCGCGATGGGCACCGACATCGGCGTGACGGGCCCCGACCGGCCCAACGCCTGGGGCAGCAACGGGCTGGAGGTCATGCACCTGGTCAACCTCGGGATGACGCCGCTTCAGGCGATCGAAGCGGCCACGGCCACCGCTCCGCTGACCCTCGGCCCCCAGGCGCCCAGGAGCGGCAGGCTCGAAGCCGGATACGACGCCGACGTGATCACGGTCGGCGCCGACCCGCTCGCCGATATCTCGGTGCTCGCCAGGCCCGAGCACGTCACCGCGGTCTGGTCCGGCGGCCGCCGGGTAAAGGGTTAGAACGCTCGGCCTAAAAGTCCTCCCTCCATCACGCCAAGTCGGCTGCTCGGAGCTGGCATCGCCGTGCGCCCCCGTCAAGACTTGCCGCGTATCGCCGTCCAGGCTCATGCGATCGGATCGTCCGGGCTCATGAGGCGGCGTCGCCGCGTTCGCGGCGCGGATGTCACTGAAGGGGGCAACGGAAATGATGGGGGCGCTCAGCGCATGGCGGCGGACTGCCAGGCCGGCGGCCGTCATGGTCGCAGCGGCCGCGGCTACGATCATGCTCGCCAGCTCGGCTGCCGCTGCGACGCAGGCTTCGCACCGGCACAAGACAAGCGGCCGGAGCCTGCAGACGCTCTTCAGCTCGGTCCGGGTATTCACCTCGGCCAGCGATCACGCGGCCGTCAAGGGCAAGCTCGCGGGCCTCGGCACGGGAGTCAGCCTCCTGTGCTGGACCACGGGGACCTACTACAAGGACACCACGATCTGGTACGAGATCTCGGCGCCATTGTCCGGCTACGTCTCGGCCTTCAGCCTGAACGCTCATTACGCGCCGGCCGTCGGCATGCCGCACTGCCTGTTGCCGGCGTTCAGGGAGGAATTCAACACGCTGGAGGCGAACCTGCGGATTCGCAAGGCGCCATCGACGACCGCCAGCATCGCCGGGTACCTCGGCGGTATCGGCAGCAAGGTCAGGATCGACTGCTACATCAAGGGCACGCCGGTCTTCGAAGATCCGATCTGGTACCACGCGGCGTCCCCGGCGATTGGCTATGTCGCCGGCCGGCTGCTCAACACGGGCGGCGATCCCGCGCCAGGCGTGCCGCGCTGCTGACCGGGTGACCGGGCCGCTCACGAGCTGCCGTGCGGCTGCTCAGGCCCCTCCCCCGACTGGGCCGCCGCACGGCGTCGTTCGCTTATCCTCACGCGTGGTCCGTCCCCTAAATCCGCGCCCGCTTAGGCACTGACCCCGAACTCGTGACATGACACCGGCGTGGCCGTCGGCTGGCCTCCCCGCAGTCATAATCGGTCATGGCATCTAATCCTCCGCCCGCACGACCGCGCCCGGCCGGCTCGGCCGGCCTGGGTCGGCCCGGCCGCGACCGCGCCGAACTGGCCGGGCAGGCGGCGCTGGTCACCGGCGGTACTCGCGGTATCGGCCTGGCGATCGCGGAGCGCCTGCGCGATCACGGTGCGAGGGTCCTGGTCTGCGGCCGGTCCCAGCCCGGCCGCGTTCCGGACGGGATCGAGTTCGCCGCCGCGGACGTGCGCGACCCCGATCAGGCCGCCGTCATCGTGGGCGAGGCGGTCAGCCGCTTCGGCCGGCTGGACATCGTCGTGAACAACGCTGGCGGTTCCCCGTCCGTCCCCGCGGCGTCGGCCTCGCCGAACCTGATCACCTCGGTCGTACGGCTGAATCTGCTGGCCCCGTTCTTCGTCGCGCAGGCCGCGAACACTGTCATGCAGGCGCAGGACAGCGGCGGCCTGATCCTGAACATCGGCAGCGTCTCGGCCATCCGTCCAGCCCCCGGCACGGCCGCATACGCGGCCGCCAAGGCCGGCCTGATCACGCTCACCCAGGCGCTGGCGATCGAGTGGGCACCCGCCGTCCGGGTCAACTGCGTCACGGCGGGGCTCGTGCGCACCGACGACAACGCCGCGCATTACGGCGACGAGCTGGCGCTGGCCGCCGTGGCCGCGACGGTGCCGCTGGGCAGAATGGCCTCCCCCGCGGACATAGCCGATGCCTGCCTGCTGCTCGCCTCACCGCTGGCCGGCTACATCAGCGGCACGAATCTCGTGGTGGACGGCGGCGGCCAGCGCCCGGCCTTCACCGGCGTGCGATCCCGCGATCAGTCGGACGGTGCGAATGGCCCATGAACCGGGGACTATCGGCTCTCCGCATGTACTCCGGCTAGACCTAGCGTTGGCGGTACAAGGAGGTGGCGGCGATGACGATCAACGATATGACCGACAATTCGGCACTACGGCAGAGGGCCGTCAAGCGACTCAAGAAGCGGCGGGACTTTGCCGCGCATCTGATCATCTATTTCCTGGTTAACGGCTTCCTGGTGGTTATCTGGGCGATGACCGACCTGCACGGCTTCTTCTGGCCGATATTCCCGATCATCGGCTGGGGCATCGGCGTGGTCATGAACGCCTGGGATGTCTACCGGTCCGAGGACTTCACCGAAGAGCAGATCCGACGGGAAGAAAAGCACCTGCAGGGCATGCGATGACGCTTCAGTCCTGCTTCGGGTCGCCGAACTCATCACGCACCTTGTCAGCCACGCCGGACAGGTTCAGCTCGAACGTGTAGCCCTGCTCGTACCGGTAGCTTCGCCGCACGTCGACGGGATCGATGCCGTTGAGCGATTCCTTCGCCGCCCGGATCACCGCCGGGTTCTTCGCCGCGATCTGCCTGGCTACCGCCAGCACAACGTCCTTCAGCCGGTCCCTCGGCACCACCTGCAGGACCGATCCGTAGCTGTGCAGCTCGCCGGCGGTGACGGTCGCTGAGGTGTACATCATCGCGCGCATCCGGTGCTGCGGCACCAGCCTGGCCAGGTGGGTCGCGGCACCCAGGGCGCCGCGGTCCACCTCGGGGAGCCCGAAGGTGGCATCGTCGCTCGCCACGATGATGTCGGCGTTGCCCGCCAGGCCGACGCCTCCGCCCAGGCAGAAGCCGTGCACCGCGGCGATCACCGGAACCTGGCACTCGTAGACCGCCGCGAACGCGGCCGCGCAGCCGCGGTTCACCCCGACGAGTGCGGAGAAGTCCCTGCTCGCCCGAAGCTCCTTGATGTCGACGCCGGCGCTGAAGCCGCGGCCCTCGGCGCGCAGGATCACGACCCGGACCGCCTGAACCTCGCCCAGGCTCCGCAGGACCCGGGCGAGCTCGAACCAGCCTTCCACCGGAAGCGCGTTGACCGGCGGATGGTCCATCACGCACTCGGCGACCCCGTCCGCGCTCACCGACGAGCTGATCATGGCTTCTCCCCTTCGCTCCGGCCTGGCAGGGAGCTATCGTCCTGCGCCGGGCCGGCCGGCTGGACGCCAGGGCCAGCGAGCCTGCCCAGCACGGCCTCGGCCTGGGTGATGATCCGGTCGATCAGCTCGGCGCAGCTCGGCAGGTCCTCGATCAGGCCGGTGACCTGCCCGGTGGCCATCACGCCGAAGTCCGGCCTGCCATCGATCATCGCAGCCCTGAGCAGGGCCGGGGTATTGGCCGCCAGCAGCACCTGGCCGAGCGCCAGGTCGTGCGAGCGGCGCATCGCCAGGCCGTCGCGCGCCATCGCCGGCCAGGTACTGCCGGTGAGCCGCCGGAAGGCCGCCGCGCTGCGCGCCGACCGCAGCAGCCGGACGATGCTGCCGTCGCGGACGAGGCGCTCGACGAACGGCGTGCGCAGCAGCCGCTGCGGTACGCCGTCAAGCGCGTCGGTGACCACCGTGTCGGCCACCGTGGCGGCCAGGTACAGCCGCTTGACCGAGTCGGGCACCTGGCTGTCCCTGGTGAGCAGGAACCTGGTACCCATCGCGATCCCGGCGGCTCCATAGCACAGTGCCGCGGCCAGCCCGCGGCCGTCGAAGAATCCTCCGGCAGCGATCACCGGGATGTCGACGGCATCGACGACCTGGGGCAGCAGCACCGTGGTCGCGACCTGGCCGGTATGCCCGCCGCCTTCGCCGCCCTGGACCACGACGGCGTCGGCGCCCCAGGCGGCTACTTTCTCGGCATGCCTGCGCGCCCCGATCGACGGCACGACGACTATCCCCGCCTCCTTCAGCCGGGCGATGAGCTCCGGCTTCGGCGCGAGCGCGAAGGAGGCCACCCTGACTCCCTCGCTGATCAGCAGGTCCACCCGGCGCCCGGCATCGGGCGCGTCGGCACGCAGGTTCACGCCGAAGGGGGCCGGCGTCAGGCTCCGGGTCTGCTCGATCGCCGCGGCCAGCTCGGGATAGCTCATCGTCGCGCTGGCGAGGATGCCGAGGCCGCCGGCGTTGGCGGTGGCCGCGGTCAGGGCCGGCCCGGAGACGTAGCCCATCCCGGTCTGCACGATCGGATAGCGCACGCCGAACAGATCGCAGATCGGCGTGCGCAGCGCGGTCATCATCCGCGCACCTCGGCGTCGCGGGATCCGCCCGGGTCGATCACCGACCTGATCAGCTGGAGTTCCTCGGCGGCCGGCTCGCGGGTCGGCGGCACGTCGTCAGGAACGGCCAGCTCGAACCCGGTCGCTGCGGAGATCTCGGCGACGGTCACGCCCGGGTGCACCGACACCAGCCGCATCCGGTGGTCGCCGGTCGCGAAGTCGAAGACGCCGAGGTTGCTGACCACGCGGCGCAGTTCGTGGTAGCGGGAGGCCGGCTCCCCGGCCTCGGCGGCACGGTCGTATCCGATGCCGCTCACCATGTCGACCCGGTGCACGAACGCCCTCGTCGTATGCCGCGGTACCCAGTAGCTCGTCGGGTGGCTGACGGTGTTGCCTGGTGCCCCCCGCACCCCGAGCAGCGCCGCCTTCGGACGGCTGAACTCGCCGATGGCCGAGATGTTGACATTCCCGTGGGCGTCGATCTGGCTCGGGCTCATCATGACGTGGCGCTTGCCGTGATAGATAAGGTCGAAAATCGCGCGGTACGGCATCCAGCCCTCGATCACCTGCGGCTGGGAGCCGATCGCCCAGGTGCCCTGGCCCAGCATCGCCTCACCGTCGGTGAGCAGCAGGTCGGGCGAGAAGGTGGCCCTGGCCAGCCGGGCACCGATGGTCGGGATGAGCCCGATCGGGCTGGCCAGGATCTCCCCGTCATCCCGCCAGGCCTCGGCGCAGGCCACGACGCAGACTTCGGCCCTGGTCGCAGCGCCCGTCATGATGCGCCCCGCCTGGCGTATCGCCGGGCCGCCACGGCTGCCTGATAGCCGGCCTCGTCCTGGTCGAAGTAGCTGGCGCGGAAGGCCGCCCACGCTGCCGGATCGGCCGCGGCGCCGGCGTACTCACGCTGAAACTCCTCGTCCCGGCCGTAGTCGGGGTCGCAGGACGTGAAATGCGCCCCGTGCGGCGCCTCGACCACGCCGGCCACCATCCACCGCTGGATCCGCAGCGTCTGCACCGGCGCCGCCGCGGTCAGTTCCGGCGTCGGCACGACCTTCTCGCAGGACACGTACGCCCGCTGTGCGGCCGTGCAGAACAGGTCGTCGAAGTACGGATCCGGACCGAGGAACTGCGCATTGCCGAACCCGTCGGCCCGGCTGGCGTGCACGATCGCCGCGTCCAGGTGCAGGGCAGGCATGGCGAGGAGTTCCTCGCCGTCGTACGGGGACGGCACGGTGCGCAGCTCGGGGTTGACGCGCAGCACGTCGGAGCCGAGCCCGGCGCGAGTCGGCAGGAACGGCAGCCGGCAGGACGCCGCGTACAGGCCCAGCTGAAGCATGCCCTCGTCGTACTCGGCCACCTCGATCGCGCCGGACTGCCTGGCCGCCCGGAAATGCGGTTCGAGCGGGATCGAGTCCAGCGAGACGAACCCGTATACCAGCTTCCTGACCTTGCCGGCCGCCAGCAGCAGGCCGACATCGGGGCCGCCGTAGCTGACGATGGTCAGGTCGGTGAGGTCGGACCGGCAGATCGCGCGCACCAGGGTCATCGGCTTGCGCCGCGAGCCCCAGCCCCCGATGCCGATGGTCATCCCCGAGCGCAGATCCGCCACCGCCGCGGCCGCCGTCATCAGCTTCTGCCTCATCGGCTGCCCTTCCGGCTGATGTAGCAAGCGCTTGTTTGATACCTCGGGCCTCACTATACTCAGGCCCGACGCCAGCGCCATCGGCGCAGGCGGGGCGCATGGCCGCGGGCGGGGTGCCGGCCAGGCCCAGCCGTGACGACTAGCACATGCGACTAGCAGAGGACATGAGCCGAGAGCCCGTGGACAGGCACGAGCAGATCCTGGCTGTCGCCGCTGGGCTGTTCGCGCGCAAGGGCGTTGCGGCCACCACGGTGCGCGAGATCGCCGACGAGGTCGGCATCTTGTCCGGCAGCCTGTACCACCATTTCAATTCCAAGGAAGCGATGGTCGACGAGATCCTCGCGCCTTACCTGCGGGACCTGCACGCGGCGTGCCAGTCGGTGCTGAGCCGCACGGCCGACCCGCGCACGAAGCTGCGTGACCTGGTCGCGGCATCGCTTCAGGTCGTCGAGGCACATCCGCACGCGACCGAGATCTATCAGTCTGACGTCAACTACCTCTCGCAGTTCGAGCGGTTCGGCTACCTGACGGCCGCCGCCAGCGATGTTAGGAAAACGTGGCTCGAGGTGATCAGCGACGGGGTCGCCCGCGGGGCGTTCCGCGCCGACCTGGAGCCGAGGATCCTGTACCGGCTGATGCGCGATGCGATCTGGCTGTCCGTGCGGTGGTTCAGGCCGACCCCCGGCTATCCGCTGGCCAGGTTCGCCGAGGACTGCACATCTCTGTTCCTGGACGGCGTCGCCAGCGCCCGGTCACTGGCCGAGGTAGGCGAGGACGGCTAGCACGCGCCGGTTGTCGTCGTCGGACGGCTGCAGGTGGAGGCGCAGGAAGATCGAGGCGGCGTGCTTGGCGACGGCCCGCTCGGTGATGACGAGCCGCTGGGCGATGGCGGCGTGGGAGCGGCCCTCAGCCATCAGGCCGAGTACGTCGCGCTCACGCGGGCTGAGCCTGGCGAGGGCGTCGTCGCCCAGTTCCGGTGCAGCAGGCGGGCGATCACTTCCGGGTCCATCGCGGTGCCACCGGGCCTGCGCGCCTGCGCGCCTGGCCACACCGGCATGGCACTGGTCATCAGCAACCATGGTCAGCCGTTCATCCGCAATAGCGGCGGCACCAGCGCCAGCGCCCCGTTCTGGGCCGGGCTCATCGCCCTGGCCGACCAGTACGCTGGCCGTCACCTGGGCCTGGTCAATCCCGCCATCTACCGCATCGGAGGCAGCAGCATCGGTCACCGGGTCTTCCACGACATCACTAGAGGGGACAACACGGTAAGGTTCCCGCCCAAGACGTTTACCGACTACCGGGCATCGCGAGGCTGGGATCCGGTCACCGGCTGGGGCAGTCCCGACGCACGCTTGCTCGTCTCACTGCTCGCCCGCCTCGACCGCCACTGAGCGGTCCTGCTGCGGCCCGGTCCTGATCGAGCCTGGCGCCGCTCCGTCCCCGCGACTGCCGTGCCTGTCGATAGCCCGTAGGCATCAATGGCTCGCGGAAGACTGCAGGCCGCCCGCCCGCTGATCACAGGCACCTAGTCGGACAGTACGTGACTAAACCACCTAATCGTGGTGCCGCTTAGTATGTTTAGCAAGTCTAGTTGGTAGGTTAGCGACCACCTGCCAGGCACCGGATCCGTGCCGTCCGGGTTGGCGGGGTGCCCGGGCACCCCGCCAACACCGTTACCGGCTTAGGGCATACTGGGGCAGAGCACTTATTCGGAGGGTGCGGTATTCTCCCGTCGGCGGTGTCTCGCGGCACGGTAGGCGTCCACGGCTTTCCTGGAGCTCCGCCAGATGCCATCAGCGCCCTGGACCGCATCCAGGCGACCGCGCTGCGCTGCCTGGCGTAGCGCAAGCAGCGTGAAGTGCTCGTCCACTAGGGCCGCGAGGGGCACCAGGCGGGCTGGTCCAGCGACGTTGGGCACGATGAACCGGTTGAGGTTGTCATACATTGCCCGGGCGATCAGCTCGCCCAGCGCCCCGTAGTCGCACCGATCAGCCCGTTGCATTGCCGTTAGGTAGGCGTCACGCTGCCGCTTGAAGATGACGACTGGCGGGTAGCCGAGCCGGACCAGGATGAGGTTCAGGACGAGACGTCCGGTGCGGCCGTTCCCGTCGATGAAGGGGTGCACGCGCTCGAACTCGTTGTGCAGCCGAGCCAGCTCCTCGACGAGCGGACGGCCAAGATCGTCTCCGTCGTGAATCTTGTCGCCGGCGATGCGGGCAGTATCGACCCAGCGCTGTACCTGTGCTGGCACGAGCGGCCACGATGGAGGTGCCATCCCGCCGGGGAAGGGATGGATGTCGTGCTCACGGACGCTACCCGGTCGTTCGCGATCAGTCGCATCAGGATGCGGAGCCACGTCCCAGACCGGAGTCATCGCCGTGTGGTGGATCTGCCGCACTTCAGCGATCGTAAGAAGCCTGCCGTCGTGCCAGTCTCCTGGCTCCAGCGCCTGTCCGTAGACCCAGCGAGCCGCGTCCGCGTATCCGCGTACCTCGTTGTATTCCCGAAGCGGCTTGGCTCCGACCGCGCGACCCTCGTCTAGCAGTGCCTGGACCTGCCGCAAGACCAGAGTGTTGCCCTCTAGGGCCGTCGAGTGGTGAGCTTCCTGGTGCCAGATGTCTTCCCAGATGGCCTGGGCTTCCTTCGGAGTGGGAAGGCCTCCGTATCGCTGGTTGAGCTCAGCCAGGGCCTTGTCCAGGCGGTCGTAGACGTTCGTCCGGCTCGGGCGACCTCTGCCTACCATGACTACCTGCACCGGAACGTCGCTATGCGTGCTGCCGGAGCCTCGGCCTGGACGTCAGCGGCTGAACCGGTAGGCGACGAACCGGGCGTTGATCTCCGCCGGCTTCACCCGGCGTCCCCGCTCGGTCACCCGCAATGCCGGGTGGTCCTCGCAGCCGAACTTCGGCCTGATGCTGCTGACATAATCCGCGACCGCCTCAACCGCCCAGCCCATTACCGAGGCCACGTTGCGCCGCCGCGGCGGCTGGCCCCGCTTCGCCTTGCCGTAACGGACGTTCAGCCACATCTCTTGTTGCATCTGATGCAATACCGTTCACTTGCTGGCGCAGTGCACTTATTCAGAGGGTGCGGTATTCGTCACCCCGCCCATGCCGCAGAGCGGCCCGTTGCGGCCGGGTCAGAAGGGGCGGAACTCCTCGAAGGAAGGCTCGAACGATGGGTCGGGCAGCCGGAATGCCCGGCAACGGGGCACTGCCTCAGCTGCGGGGCCGGTGCCGATGATCCACGGCGTCCCGTCGGCGAAAGCGTCAGGAATCCCGATCCAGCCCAGGTTCTGCTCGTAGTAACGCGCTGCGGTCCGCACCGACGGTGCCCAGTTGTCATCGAGGACGATCAAGCCCCCGGGCCGGACGATCTTGCGCAAGAAGTAGAGGTCCACGAAGACCTCGTGGAAGCGGTGACTGCCGTCCACGAAGGCCGCGTCGGCAATGATGCCCTCAGCGTCGAGCTGCGCAAGCGCGATCGATGATGGAGCGAGCATGAGCGTGGCGATCGAGTCCAGCCCGGCGGAGCGCAGCAACTCCCACCCGACATTGGACCAGGCACTTTCCTGGAACGGATCGATCACGACGTGCTGCGGGTGCGACGGCTCGACGGTAATCAGCGCCTCCCCGATCGCAAGGGCCGAGCTTGCATACGCGAGCCCGACCTCCACCACCGTTTCGGCGCGTTCCATGATCAGCAGGTCGCGAAGCAGGTCGCAGTCGCGGCCGGGGAGCGTGACCGTCTCGAAGTCCCGTTCGCGGTGGCGCGTCCGTGAAGGTCCCTCGCGCGCCAGCCGACGACGTACTTCACGGACGCGGGTGATGCGTTCTTCGGTCTCCATCGCGCCAGTGTTGCAGGGCCGGAAAGGCACCTGCCAGGTGCGGCACTCATCATCCGCGCGTCCACGTCGCAGACCGCCCAGTTCCGTCTGCCCGGACTTTACCCTCCTTCCTCAGCTGCTCCAGGACGAGCCGGATTGTCTGGTCGCTGACGCCCGGCAGTGCCGTCCTGATATCAGCGAGGCGAAAGGTGGCGGGGGCGTGACGCAGTATGTGCTCGCGGACGCGCTCCTGTTTCGTCCCCGGGGTCCTGGCTGCGGCTGCGCGGTCGGCGAAGACGGCGTAAGCGCTGGCGATGAGGCGGGTGAAGTAGCCGAGCCAGGGCCACGGGTCGGCGGTCCCTTCGTGCCAGCCGTGGGTGGAGTCCAGGAGTGCCTGGTAGTAGGCGTCGTCCGATTCGGCGATCGCCTGCTCGAGGCTCACGTAACGGCCGACTGTGTAGCCGTGGTCGCCGAGCAGGGCGCCGGTGATCAGGCGAGCGACCCGCCCGTTGCCGTCTTCGAAGGGGTGGATGACGAGGAGGTCGAGGATGAACAGGCCGGACAGGAGCACCGGATGGTGCTCGCCTGCCGCGGCCGCGTCCTGGTAGCGCTCGATCAGGTCGTCAACGGCGAACGGAGTGCTCGCGGCGGGCACCGGCTTGAAGCGCACGGTCGTGGAGCCGTCCGGCGAGCGATCCACGACCAGGTTGTCCTCTGTCTTGAACGCGCCGCCGGGCATCGCCGTGTGAGCGAACAGCAGCCGGTGCAGGTGCAGGATCAGGCCGGCGTTCAGCGGGCGCCAGTCCTCCCGGAACAGGTAGTCCTGGGCGTCGCGGTAGCCGGCCAGTTCCTGCTCACTGCGGTTGCGCAGCGTCGTCGTCCGTCGGTCGATGATCCGCTGGGCACGATCGGCGTCCGCGACAATGACGCCCTCGATCGCCGATGACGCGGTGATGCTCAGGACACGCGCCCGGTCGGCGAGCTCGGTGAGCAGCCCCGGCATCTGGTCACGGTAGAGCGCCTCCGAGCCCCGGCCGAAGTCGATCGCGCTGAGCCGGGAAACGACGTGGGCTGGCACCAGCCCGATGAGCGCGTCAAGGTCAGCGAAGCTGCGCAAGGAACCTCCCAACCAACCTAACAAACGACCTAATCATAGCGGAGATTAGCATGTTTAGCGGGTTGGATTAGTAAGTTTCCGGCTGCTGATGCCTCGGCGGTCATCGGCCGTGCGCTGGCCGACGTAGGCGGCCCAGTCTCGCTTGGCCCACTGGGACCAGCGCTCGGCGGTGCTGATGCTGATGCCGGTCAGGTCAGCCAGGACCGAGGTGGGAAGTTCTGCGGCCAAGGCAAGGCGGGCGGTGTTGCGCCCGGCATGCGCGTTGATGCCGTACTGGCGGAGCCGGACGCCGAAGAGGATGTCCACAGCCGGGCGTGCTGGACTCTGGCCAGGGAAGAGCCACGGCACCGGGGTTCCCAGGCGACCGAGTGTCCACCGCTGCTCGTCCTGATCGCGGAGCTGGCGGACGAGGTGCGCCAGCCTTGCCGGCAGCATGAGGCGATGACCGTCGATGGCCAGCCAGGTGGCCTGGCTGAGGCAGCGGTCGAGCCGGCGGATATGGTCGCGTTCAGCGAGCAGACGCTCTGGTTCCTGACGCGGGGGAAGCGTCACATTCAGGTCGCCGACCAGGCCGCGGCCATGTGCCCACTGGAGGAAGTACCGCACGGCCCGGCGAGTGGTGGTGCCGTCAGTCAGCCACCGGTCTAGATCTGCCTGGGTAAGGTCGCGTAGGTCCTGGCCGTGCTGATCCAGCCAGGACAGCAGGTCGAGGGCAACGAGGATGCGCGCCCGCGCGAAGTCGGCCGATCCCCGGGTGAAGGTCCGGCGGGCGGCGGTCCTGCGGGCGCGGCGGAGCACGAACCAGTGAGTGAAGCGCCTGATCAGCCGGGTGTGGTGGGCAGGCTTTCCGTGCAGCAGGTGTTCCAGCCAGGGTGCCAGGCGCTCCAGGTGCTCGTTGCGCGCGGGCAGCACGCCGGAGCTGACCAGCATCTCCCTGATGTAGTGCAGCGCCTGGGTCGGCGGCAGGTCATCGAGCAGGTCGTGAGTGATGGGGTCGCCCGTCCTGGCCAGGCTGCCGAGCAGCTGCGTCGCACAACGCCGCCAGCGTGTCAGTCGACAGGCGCTGGGGAACCTGGGTCACCAGCCGGTAGACCTGCTCACGGGACAGATCGCCACTGCACTCACCCCTAGACCGTGATGCGTCCCATCACACGACGCTCGCCGCAGATCAGCCGCCCTGGTTGCAGGCCCAGGGCGGCGGCAATCACTTACCCTTCTTCTTCGGCTTGCGCGGTGCCTGCGCGAGGTCGCTCGCCGAGACTTCCTTGACCTTCTTCGGCGTCTTCGGATTGCGCAGCAGCTTGCCCGCGTCGCTGGCCGGCTTCCGGCCGGTCCCCTTGCCGTCATTGCTGGTAGCCATATTTACCCCTCCCTTCGTCTTGATCTACGGCGAGGACCGTGATGTCATTGCTGTCTCAACACCGCAAGGCAGTCACTGTCCTTGCCGCGACGGGCGTCCGCTCCTGCAAGCGGGGGCGCCCGTCGTGCTGACGGCGTACAACCGCCGACACGGCTTGCCCAGGCCGACCCGGCGGATCACCAGGTCGACCACACCCCTTGTTGCATCTGATGCAATACCGCTCAGTTTCAGCTGCAGCCGCTGGTCGAACCGCAGCCTTCGCAGACGTAGCAGCTGCCCGCCGGGCGCATCTTGGTCCCGCAGGTCAGGCAGAGCGGCGCGTCCGCGACCCGGCCCTGGTGCGACTCGATCAGCTCGGTCGAGCTGCGCGGCGAGGCAGGTGGGTCCGTCGCGCGAGCTCGGTCCGCCTGCGGCCCTTCTGCCTTTCGGTCAACGGACGCCGACCTCCACTCCTCCCGCGGCGCGGACTGAGCCAGTTCCTCGGGGTCGACCTCGTCACTGACGGCCGACGGGTCCGCGCCGTCCAGCACGGCCGAGCGCTCGGAGACCGACAGGATGCCTAGATCGGCCCGCTGGTCGTAGGGCAGGTGGTCGAGAGCCAGCCGGCGAAAGATGTAGTCCATCACCGAGCTGACCATGCGGATGTCAGGATCGTCGGTGATCCCGGCGGGCTCGAACCGCATGTTGGTGAACTTCTCCACCCACTTCTCCAGCGGGACGCCGTACTGCAGGCTGACCGAGATCGCCACTGAGAACGCGTCCATCACGCCGGCCAGCGTCGAGCCCTGCTTGCCGAGCTTGAGGAACACCTCGCCGACGTCACCGTCCGGGTAGGTCGACGCCGTCATGTAGCCCTCGGAACCACCGACAGCGAAGCGCGTCACGGTCGCCGAGCGCTGCTTGGGCAGGCGCCGCCTGACCGGCCGCCCGGCCGCCGCCGCGGTCGCCGCCGCGCCGTCCGCCGCGGCCTCGGCCGGCTTGTTCTTGGAGGCCGACAGCGGCTGTCCCACCTTGCAGTTGTCCCGGTAGATCGCCAGCGCCTTGAGGCCGAGCTTCCAGCCCTCGAAGTAGACCTTCTCGATGTCCTCGATGGTGGCGCTCTCCGGCAGGTTGACCGTCTTGCTGATCGAACCGGACAGCGTGGGCTGGACCGCCGCCATCATCCTGACGTGACCCATCGGGCTGATCGAGCGCTCGCCCATCGCGCAGTCGAACACCTCATAGTGCTCGGTCCGCAGGCCGGGCGCGCCGACGACGTGACCGTGCTCGGCGATGTACTCGATGATCGCCTCGGCCTGTTCAGGCTGATAGCCGAGGTTCTTCAGCGCGCGCGGCACAGTCTGGTTCACGATCTGCATCGAGCCGCCGCCGACCAGCTTCTTGAACTTGACCAGCGCGAGATCCGGTTCGACACCTGTCGTGTCACAATCCATCATCAGGCCGATGGTGTTGTGGCTGATGAGGCCGTTGGCGACATAGGTGACGTTGGCAGGAACGGACAGGTCATAGGTCGGCTGAACGCCACCGTCTTCGTTGGCCGTGACACGCTCGTAGAGGTAGCCCAGCGCTCGCTCAAGGCGAGTATCGAGCGTCTCCTCGAAGAGGCGGCGCACCAGCATCCGGGGGACTCCTCCGGAGTTCTTGTCTACGGACTGGAACACGGCACCATGGACGTGGTGACCCTCTGGCACCACGTCGGCCCACTCGCTCCTGGACAGGAAGACGTAGTCCTTCTTCGCTGACGAGCCCGGCTCCAGCGCCGCGAGCAGCTCAGACTTTCGCCGGCTAATGAAGCCGACGTGCTCGTCGAAGTTCAGGGCATGATCGATGTTGCGCAGCCTGACCTGCCAGATCGGGCCGCCCCAACCGCTCTGGGCCTGCCGGGTCGTCGTCGCAAGGCCCAGAGCGAGCAGCAGTGTCCGGACCTCGGCCGCGAAGGACGGACTCGCTGTCGTCACGCTCGGAACACCCGCAAGGACCGTCCCGTCGGCTTCGAAGAGCCCGCGCAAGAACGCGCCGTATACCGTGGGACGGTTGGCCTCCAGTATCGCCGACGGGACCCGCGGGACCCAGCCCTTTCCGGACTGACCAGGCCCGGGCAGCGATTTCGCCAATCCGGCCGCTTGCCACCAGCGTGCGAGCCGAACCGACTGGAGCGTCACCTCCCGGTAGCCCTCCCTGGCGGACATAACAGGTGTCAGGCCGAAGAGTTCTTTGCCCAGGACCTCCAGGCGGTCAGCGACGTCCAGGTCAGTGTCCGCTACGCAGAATCGGATGCCCTTCGAGTGCATGCTGCCATCGCCGATGAAGTAACCAACGAGTTCTGCTAGCTCCGGCGTCACCTCGTCAGGCACGGTGATGTGGCGGTCCCCGGTGTAGTAGGCCTCGTCAAGGACTGGCAGCGGCACTCGCCTGGGCTCGCCGATCAGCGTTCCCATCTGGACCGGCAGCAAGTCGCCGGCTGCCACGTCCGCCATCCGCTTCCACTCGAAAGAACCTGTCTCGGAATTCATGATCTTCACCCGGTGGGCCAACGTGCCCTGCAGCTGGTAGCCACCCGCGGTGGTGATCAGTCGCGTCGGCTCCTCGCCGTTGACGAAGAACTTCGTCGCTTGCCGAGGGCCATCGTCGGTGGATACCGAGACGTCGAGAGCCTGCCAGCGATCCCCGTAGATATCACCAAGCTCTGACAGCCGGGCAAGACCGCGGTCCGTCGTCACGAGCGTGTCACCGGTCAGGCAGCCGGTTGGTGCGAGCAGCGATGCCTGGGCGTTCCGGTAGCCGTTCTTCTCGCCCAGGTCGAGGCACTCCCGCCACGCCTGGTTCGCTGCCGTCAGGATCTCCTCGTCCTTGCCCGCCGGCTTGGCCATCTCCAGGCTCGCCGCCGAGTGCTTGGCCATCACCCGCTTGTGCGCGACAGTGTTGCGCGCGTAGCCGTCGTACGGCCCGACCACCGCGGCGAGTTCCGCCGAGCGCCGGTACGCCGTGCCGGTCATCAGCGAGGTGATCGCGCCGGCGATCACCCTGCCGCCGTCTGAGTCGTAGGCATGCCCGGTCGCCATCAGCAGCGCGCCGAGGTTGGCGTAGCCGATGCCGAGCTGGCGGTAGGCGCGGGTGGTCTCGGTGATCTTCTCGGTCGGGAAATCCGCGAAGCAGATCGAGATGTCCATCGCCGTGATGATCAGCTCGGTGATCCGCTGGAACCGCTCGATGTCGAACGTGTCGTCATTCCGCAGGAACTTCAGCAGGTTGATGCTCGCCAAATTGCACGAAGAGTTATCTAGGTGAACATACTCACTACAGGGGTTGCTAGCGGTAATTCGCCCCGATTCCGGGCAGGTATGCCAGTCGTTGATCGTGTCGTCGTACTGGATGCCCGGGTCGGCGCACTCCCAGGCCGCCGTCGCCATCTTCCGGAACAGGTCCTTCGCCTTGACCGTCTGGACGACCTCGCCAGTCTGGCGGGCGAGCAGGTCGAAGTCCTGGCCGGCCTCGACGGCCTGCATGAACTCGTCGGAGACGCGGACCGAGTTGTTGGCGTTCTGGTACTGGACGCTGTTGATGTCCGCGCCGCCCAGGTCCATGTCGAAGCCGGCGTCCCGCAGGACCCGGATCTTCTTTTCCTCGCGCGCCTTCGTCTCGATGAACTCCTCCACGTCGGGGTGATCGACGTCGAGCACGACCATCTTCGCGGCCCGCCTGGTGGCACCGCCGGACTTGATCGTCCCTGCCGACGCGTCGGCTCCGCGCATGAACGAGACCGGCCCGCTGGCCGTGCCCCCGGAGGCAAGCAGCTCCTTGCTGGACCGGATCCTCGACAGGTTCACGCCCGCGCCCGATCCGCCCTTGAAGATCAGGCCCTCCTCGCGGTACCAGTCGAGAATGGACTCCATCGTGTCGTCCACCGCGAGGATGAAACAGTTGTGAACCCGCATGTTGCCGGAGAGATACTCGCCGCTCTCGGTTTGGATGTCATAGACCTCCATCGCACCAAGCTCCTCGACCTTCGCGATCTCCAGGTTCTTAACGTCCCTGGCGCTACGTCCGGGAAGATCGAAACTGCGTTCCAGCTTCGCCGCCTTGACGGGATCTATGAATCCGATCTCGTCGGCGAAGATCCTACGGTCGCCCGCATTCTGGAGTCGCAGGGTCCAGCATCCCTTCCGGTCTGGTCTCGCGTCCTTCTTGAAACCGACCCGAGCGAAGATCCCGAAGCGGAGCAGCAGCGATTGCATGCCCCGGATTAGTTGTTCGGAGATCATGTCAACTTCGACGAGCGCTGACGCGTCATGAGCGGACACGAAACCCTCGGCCTGGAAAATGCTCCTCAAGTAGGCAGCGACGGCTGGCAGCGGGGCCGTGTAGAGGCCTTCAGGCACGCGCATTTCCGTCCCACGAGGAAGCAAGTCCCAGCGCTCGACGAAAGGACGAAGCATCTCGCCATAGAGCCGAGTCCGGCGGCAGTCGAGGCTCGCGTCCTGAGTCTCTACTAGCCGCTCGTGGCTGTGTATGCCGGGGAATACCATCGCAATGGCGTCGGTGACCCAGCCGAGCTCGGCAGCTGTTACCGTCATGGCCTCGATCGTGAGCGACCGGTCGGTGCCAGCTTCGCACTGGCCGACGAAGCCGTCAGATTGGAGCCAGCCGGCCAATGCGGCTTCGGCGACTTCCCACTGGCTGATCTGCTTCTCACCGAACGATGGCCGCCGGTGCCATTGAAGAAGATCACCTGGACGCAGCGATCCGGCCGGAACGAATCTCCCGTCCCGCGGCCGATAGCCCGAGCTTCGCCAGACCAGGTGATCAGCCGTGACGTCCAGCGTGTATCCGGCCTTGGTGTGCAGCCGCACTACATCCTTCACGCCGTTGGCCTTGGTAGCTATGACACGTGTGATGCCGGACGCATCGTAGACCTTGGCCCCGGCCGCGTTCTGCTCGACGATGGCGCCGATCGGAATAAGCCCGGCCGGAGTGCTCACGAGGGCGTCATACGGCTGGCAGGCCGAAACCTGCCATGGCGAGGAGGTTCCGACATTGAACCAGACCGGCGAGTTAAAGCTAAATATTTGATGAACAAGGGCATAGGTGAGCTCGTGCTCGAAGATCTGAGCGTCGTCCTCGGAAGCGAAATAATCGTGCTTGCGGCCGGCCTCGCCGTACGTGCCGACCACCCGGTCGAAGAGCTGCTTCAGGCTCCATTCGCGCTGCGGGGTGCCGACCGCGCCGCGGAAGTACTTCGTGGTCACGATGTTGGCGGCGTTGACCGACCAGAAGTCGGGGAACTCCACGCCGTGCTGCTCGAAGTTGACCGAGCCGTCTCGCCAGTTGGTCATGACAACGTCGCGGCGTTCCCACGTCAGCTCGTCGTAGGGGTGCACACCCTCGCGGGTGTAGATGCGGCGGATCCGCACACCTTCGCGGGCGTCCTTGCCGTTCTTGGCCGATGACCCGCTCGCCGTCTCGGTCATGTTTCCCCCTTCGGAATCACCGCGGATTCCCTTACGGGCCGCTGCCAGCCCTTGCTTCCGATGATGTCAGTTGCCGTCCGGCCGTAACCGGCCGGCTACGTGCTGTTCCTGCCGTCAGAAGTCCACTCCGCCACCAGGTCGGCCCGGGCGTGCCCGCGTGGCGCACGGGGCGCAGAGCGTTCGCCGCCTGCCTCGCCCACCTCGTCGTGCCAGTTCTCGTCACGCTTGGAGCGCAGGGCAGCGATCTCAGCTTCGAAATCCGCCAGTGACTCGAATCCCCGGTACACCGACGCGAACCGCAGGTACGCGACCTCATCTAGCGCCCGCAGCGGGGCGAGAATGGCCAGGCCAACCTCGTGCGAGGGAACCTCGCCGAGTCCGCGCGACCTGATCGCGTCCTCGACCCGCTGGGCCAGGACGGCTAGCTGGTCCTC
>DATKQH010000013.1:0-5182 GCA_035532775.1 Streptosporangiaceae bacterium | reverse complement strand
GTCCTTGGCCTCCGGCCTGGTCATCACCTTGCTCGCCTCGGCGTGCTTGACCATCACGCGCTTGTGCGCGACCGCGTTGCGCGCGTACCCGTCGTACGGGCCGACGATGGCGGCCAGTTCGGCCGAGCGCCGGTAGGCGGTGCCGGTCATCAGGGAGGTTATCGCGGCGGCGATGGCCCGGCCGCCGTCGGAGTCGTAGGCGTGCCCGGTCGCCATGAGCAGCGCGCCCAGGTTGGCGTAGCCGATGCCGAGCTGCCGGAACGCCCGCGTGGTCGCCCCGATCTTCTCGGTGGGGAAGTCCGCGAAGGAGATCGAGATGTCCATCGCCGTGATGATCAGCTCGGTGATCCGCTGGAACCGCTCGATGTCGAATGTGTCGTCATCCCGCAGGAACTTCAGCAGGTTGATGCTCGCCAAATTGCACGACGAGTTATCTAGGTGGACATACTCGCTACACGGGTTGCTAGCGGTAATTCGCCCAGATTCCGGGCAGGTATGCCAGTCGTTGATCGTGTCGTCGTACTGAATACCCGGGTCGGCGCACTCCCAGGCGGCCATCGCCATCTTCGCGAACAGGTCCTTCGCCTTGACCGTCTGGACGACCTCGCCGGTCTGCCTGGCCAGCAGGTCGAAGTCCTGGCCGGCCTCCACGGCCTTCATGAACTCGTCGGAGACCCGGACCGAGTTGTTGGCGTTCTGGTACTGGACGCTGTTGATGTCCTTGCCGCCGAGGTCCATGTCGAAGCCGGCATCCCGCAGGACCCGGATCTTCTCTTCCTCGCGCGCCTTGGTCTCGATGAACTCCTCCACGTCGGGGTGATCGACGTCGAGCACGACCATCTTCGCGGCGCGCCTGGTGGCGCCGCCGGACTTGATCGTACCGGCCGACGCGTCGGCTCCGCGCATGAACGAGACCGGCCCGCTGGCCGTTCCCCCGGAGGCCAGCAGCTCCTTGCTTGACCGGATCCTCGACAGATTCACGCCCGCGCCCGATCCGCCCTTGAAGATCAGGCCCTCCTCGCGGTACCAGTCGAGAATGGACTCCATCTGGTCATCTACGGCCAGGATGAAGCACGCCGAAACCTGCCAGGGCGAGGAAGTTCCGACATTGAACCAGACCGGCGAGTTAAAGCTAAATATTTGATGAACAAGGGCATGCGTGAGCTCATGCTCGAAGATCTGAGCGTCGTCCTCGGAAGCGAAGTAACCGTGCTTGCGGCCGGCCTCGCCGTACGTGCCGACCACCCGTTCGATGAGCTGCTTCAGGCTCCACTCTCGCTGCGGGGTGCCGACCGCGCCCCGGAAGTACTTCGTGGTCACGATGTTGGCCGCGTTGACCGACCAGAAGTCGGGAAACTCCACGCCATGCTGCTCGAAGTTGACCGAGCCGTCGCGCCAGTTCGTCATCACGACGTCGCGGCGCTCCCAGGTCACGTCGTCGTAAGGGTGCGTGCCCTCACGCGTGTAGACACGGCGGATCTGTAGACCCTTGCGGGCGCCCTTGCCGTCCTGAGCTGCTGACCCGCTCGCCGTCTCGGTCATGTCATCCCCCTTCGGAATCACCGCTGATTCCACCACGAGCCCTTTCCGGCTCTTGTTCCGAATGATTGTCATTAGCCGTCCCGCTGTAACCGCCCTGTAACGTCCCGTCTCTGCCTGCCGACTGCCAGGCGACCGCCTTGCCGTCATCACCCGCCCGTTCAGATGGCACTCGATCGCCGTCAAGCTCAGCGACCGCCGCCCGCCACTTCTCGTCGCGCTTAGCGCGCAGCGCCGCGATCTCCGCCTCGAAATCGTCGAGCGACTCGAACCCCCGGTACACCGATGCGAACCGGAGATACGCGACCTCGTCCAGCGTGCGGAGCGGACCGAGTATGGCCAGCCCCACCTCGTGCGAGGGGACCTCGCCGAGTCCGCGAGACCTGATGGCTCGCTCGACGCGCTGGGCCAGGATCGCTAGCTGGTCCTCGGTGACCGGCCTGCCCTGGCAGGCCCGCCGGACACCGCTGACGATCTTCTCCCGGTTGAATGGCTCGGTGGCGCCGCTGCGCTTGCCGACCATGAGGATGACGGTCTCCTGCGTGGTAAACCGCCGACCGCATTCCGGGCACGACCTGCGACGGCGGATCGCTGCGCCGTCCTCGGCTGTCCTGCTGTCGATCACCCTGCTATCCGGATGCCGGCAATACGGGCAGTACACGCGATCACCCCCTGCGGCCCGTTATGAAACAACTTCCCTTGATCACAAGTTGTAGAAGAACTACAGCATTGTAACTACTAGATATTGTGGTCCACCGACCCGAGAAGCGCAAGTCATTCGCTGCCCCCTGCTGAGCGGAGCCGCGGCGACGCCAGCCCGGGACCGACCTGCGGGCCAGGTAAGCAGCGGGTTGGACGTCTCGCGCCGAGAGTCAGCAGGCTGGATCGCCGGCGTGTCGCGCGGCGGGCGAAACCCAGGCCGGTCGTTCATAGCGCCACGATCTCACCCGCCACCGACAGCCAGGCGGCCTGCGGCGGCGCGAGCGTCTGCTCAGATCGGGTCGCTGCCGAAGGTGAACAGCGGGTAGGCGGGGTAACCGCCGGTTCGGTCTGGCCCTGACCGGAGCCGGTGCACGCCCACGGCCGTCAGCCGGTCGGTCTCGAGCACGTCGAACGCCACCTCGTCAAAGCCGTTGCCGGCGAACCATGCACGCAGCCGGGGAGTCAGGTCGGGCGGGCGGCGGTGCCTGGTCCAGATGACCGTCGCGCCGTCAGCGCACAGCGTGGCAGCCGCGTCGACCGTTCGCTTGATGTCGCTGTCGCTGACGTTGCCGAAGATGCCGCACAGCAGCAGCACGTCGGCGGGCAGGACGTCAGCGAAGCTGGCCACCAGGCTGGCGTCCGCCTGGCGCACGTAAACCCGCGTCAGGCCGGCCGCGGCGGCGCGCTCGCTGGCCACCTGGGCATTCGTGGCGTCCGCCTCGACGAGAAGTGCCCGGACGTCCTCGCGGCGCGGATGGCCTGGCAGCACGTCGAGGACGTCGCGGCCCTGACCTGCGCACAGGCTGACGAGCTGGATCGGCCCCGGCGCGGCGGTGGCAATCGCCTGTGACAGGTGCCATCTGACGCGTTCCAGCCTGACGCTCAGGGAGGAGCGCGGATCGTCGTACCCGCTGTGCCACGCCACCCAGTCCCGCATCCGCCCATCCTGTCCCGGTCGGGTGGAGTGAGCCAGCCCCCGCTCACGGGTCTGCACCGCTATCAGGAACCGGTAGCCGCCAATCACGGCGTGAAACGCCTGCTCACCCCACGGCTGCACGGCAAGGTCCGTGACCGAGTCGGCATGCGCGCGGTGCGCTTCGAAGACCGCGTCGATCTCCGAGGCTGGCACGCTGACGTGAAACTCGACACCCGCGCCCTTATGCGGCCGGGCATCGGGTGCGAGGAACTGCGGCAGCGCCGTGCCGAGGATGACCTGCGCGCCAGCGAGGCCGACGCAGGCGAGCCGATCGCCGGAGCCGGGTGGCGTCTGGAAGATCAGCGACCAGCCAGCGGCCACGAAGCGGGATGCGGCCTGGTAGGGATCGTCGGTTGCGAGAATGGGGGTGAGCATGAAACGAATTATCGTGTCACCGGAGCCGCGAACCGGGCGGCGCCGTACTGAGACCTTCTGAGAGAGGTAGTGCCGACCGTGAGATGGCAGGGCCCCGCCGGGTACTGGGTGAGCGACGAACGCTCCCTCATCGACATCGACCTGGTACACGGCTGGATGAGCCGGGAGAGCTACTGGGCAGCTGGCCGGCCGCGCGAGGTGATGGCCAGGTCGATCGAGAACTCGCTGGTGCTCGGGCTCTACACCGCCCAGGGTGAGCAGGCCGGCTTCGCCAGGCTGGTGACGGACCGCGCGACGTTCGCCTGGCTCTGCGACGTGTTCGTGGCCGCCGAGCACCGCGGCAGCGGCGCGGGGAGTTTCCTGGTGCAGAAAACCGTCGGCCACCCGGCCGTCGCCGGGATCAGGCAGCTCCTGATGGCTCATCCCGGCCGGAGCCTGTACCGGCGGCACGGTTTCGGCGATCTCGTCAGCCCGGAGCGCTGGATGGAACGCCCCGCGCCGCGAGCCCCGTCGGCCTCTCCCGGCGCAGCCGGCCTGGCGGCCGAGACCTCGGCGGGCTAGCTGCCCAGACGGCCGGCTCGTGACGAGCGCCACCCGCTGCTCGACGCCGCCGTGGTGCGGGAGGTCGAGCGAGCGGCCGCTGCTCATCTCGGCCGCGAGTTCCTCAGCCGGCTCGCCGAGGCCGTCCGCCGCTGCCGCTGATCGCGATCGGGCCTACTGCGAAGGCGGCGGCTGGCCCTGGTCACCGGCTGGGCGGCCGAAGACGGCCCGCAGCCGGTCTTGCTGCTGCACGGACAGGTCCGAGCGGATCAGCTCCATCGGCTCACCTTCGAACGCCTTGGCGACCGTATCGATCACCGCATCGGAGCTGAGCAGCACGAGCGCCGAGCTACCCGGCGCCAGGTCGGTCTTGACCGACTCGATCATCGAGCTCTCGATGCTCCCCTTCTTGAGCTTGCTCATGAGCGACGAAACCTTGCTGCCCTCGGCAGTCACGTGCTCCTGGGCCGTCGGCGCGTCCGCGTACTGCGGCCAGCGGATCACGGCCACGTCCTGCACGTCGATCAGATCCTGAGAATTCAGCTGCTTGAGCCGGAGTACCGCGTGATCGGCCCCCTCGGTACCCCTGAACCGCCATGCCGTGGTTGACATCGACACCACTCCTTCCCCCTGGCCGGTTCCGTTCCCCGGTGGCCGGAGCGCACACTCGATGGCCGTGACGTGGCGCGTGCCGTACGGTCGCCCGCGGCGGCGGGCTGTGCGCCAGGCCGGGGAGAATAGAGCCCTTTGTGACCCCTCGGAGCAGGTCTTCGCCGACTTCATGACAGACAACCGGCCGGACCAGCAGGACCGCCAGGACCAGCCAGAGCCGCACGACCGGCGGCCGCTCCGGGTCGCCTCGATCGGTACCCACGGGCTGCTCGACCCCGCTGGGCGCTCATCAGCGCCGGGAAGGGACGCTGCCGGGGCTACTGGGGCGGCCAGGGCGGCCGCTCGCTCAACGCCGGCGGCCTGTGCGACCCGTCACCCCGGCGCCAGCCTGCCTGCTTCAACCCGAGAAAGTCCAGGTGATCGACCATGAATGTGGTG
>DATKQH010000012.1:0-5697 GCA_035532775.1 Streptosporangiaceae bacterium | reverse complement strand
CAGACTGCCTCCCACGACCCTTCTGAAGGAGTC
Organism: Streptosporangiaceae bacterium; assembly: GCA_035532775.1. Taxonomy (GTDB): domain Bacteria; phylum Actinomycetota; class Actinomycetes; order Streptosporangiales; family Streptosporangiaceae; genus Chersky-822. Next base: position 5,664 of record DATKQH010000012.1, on the reverse strand, counting down.
TGATCTGCGGACTCTCGGATCCGGCGACATCTTCGACAGAGTCGTTCCGTGCCAGTTCCGCGCTATCCGGAATCCCTTTGCGACTTGCCATTATCACGCGGACCGGCGCTCGGCGGGCTGGAGGCTGACAGCCAGGGTGAGGCCGAGCGCGGCAGCGAGACGTTCCAGCAGCGGCAGGGGTCACGGGTGCTGCTCAGGTCAGGCCGCTTCGGTACCGGGCTCGATGAAGGCGAGCCGCTGATCGCCGAAATCGGCGATGATCTCCAGGCGGCCGCCGAGCGCTTCGACATAGGCGGCCAGTGTGCGCAGTTCGGTGGTGCCTGGCTTAGCGTGCTCGATGGCGGACACGCGGCCCTGGGTGAGGCCCATCCGGGCAGCGACCTGGGCCTGGGTGGTGCCGAGGCGGCGGCGCATCTCGGCAAGCCGGAAGGCGCGCTGCTCGGCGCGGAGCTGCTCCATCCCGGCGGCGATGGCCGCCCTGTCGGCAGGATCGGGATAGAACTCGGCGAGGAACTCATCGCGGGTGTAGTGGTGGAACTCGCTGCTGCTCATCGGATGTCCCCTTGCTTCAGGTAGTCCTCGTACCGCTGCTCGGCCAGCGGGATCGCCTGCCGGTACCAGGCCTCCCATTTGCCAGCCTTGTCTCCTGCTACCAGCAGGACCACGTTCCGCCGAGGATCGAAGATGTACAGCATGCGGATCTCGCTGCGCCCGGCGGAACCTGGCCGCAGTTCTTTCAGGTTGCTCAGCCGCGAGTGATGGACGCGGTCGGCGAGCGGGCGGCCCAGCTCCGGCCCGGCTTCGAGCAACATGCCGATGGCCTGGCCGACCTGGAGTGCACTGGCCCGGTCACGCCTACGCAAGCCGTGCAGCCATGCCCGGACCTCCGGTGTCATGGCCAAGACGTAGGCCACGTCAGCTGCCCCTCCGCAGCAGTAACATTACTCAGGCATAATATCACATGAACATGATGTTAAGTGGGCTGGCGGAGCCGTTCAGCTGTCCGTGCCAGCGCTCGGGGTGAGTGCGAGCCTGCGCGGATCGGAGAAGCCGAGACCGGCATAGCCGGGAGCGCGTTTGGCGAGCATCGCGGCGAGGACACCAGTCCTCACATCGAGGTAATCATGGACCTCGGCCGTCGTCTTGTCCTCATGCGAGCGCAGGATCCGGCCTACGTACTGGGTCAGGCTGCCCTTATTGGCCACCGGCGCAGCGAGGAACAGCGTGTCCAGCGCTGGGCAGTCGAAGCCTTCGCCAGCGTAGGCCCCGGTGGCCACAGCCAGGAGTGGCGGGCCGCCGGGCTGCGGCTGCAGGCGGGCCAGCGCCATCGCGCGACTCTTGGCCCCCATCCCGCCGCGAAGGACAACCGGGTCGTGCCCGGCCTCGCGCAGCAAGTCGACGAGCCTTTCCAGATGGCTGGTCCGGTTGGTGAGGACCAGGCAGTTACGGTCCTTGCTGAGTGCGGCGAGGACGTCCGCGGCGACCTGCCGGGTGCGCTGCTCATCAGCGGCCAGGTGCCGGTAGATGGCCGTCATACCGCCGGGGCGGGAGGGGTCAGCATCGCCGTCATACCGGTAAGGGGTCGGGTGAACGTACAACACCGGGGTGGGCCGGCCGGTCCCCGGAAGCGCGTCCTGACCGACTGGGCCGCGGGAGAACACGATGGTGTGCCGGACCGGTCCCACTTGCATCGCGATCAGTTCGTCGAGCTTGTCGCGGCGGTACGGGGTGGCAGTCAGCCCCAGCCAGCGGCGTGCCGGGATCTGCTTGACCGCGTGCTCGAACGCGGCGGCCGGGACATGATGGCATTCGTCGGCGACGACAAGACCGTACCCGGCGGTCAGCTCCGGGACGTCATCGCGGCGGGACAGCGTCTGCAAGGTGATGACGTCGATCGAGCCGCGCAGCTTGGCCCGGCCGCCGCCGAGCTGTCCGGCTTTGACGCCGAGGAACTCGGCGATCCTGGTCCGCCACTGGTCCGCGAGCGTCTTCCGGTCCACCAGGACAAGGACGGACACCTGATGCGCGGCGATGACCGCGCATGCCATCACGGTCTTGCCAGTTCCCGGCGGCGCGACCAGCACGCTCAGATCATGCCCGATCAAGACATCGACTGCCGCCCGCTGCGGCCCGGCAAGCACAGCGGAGCAGGTGAATGCCTGCCGTGTGCCGGCCGCGCGCTCATCGGTCAGGTCCAGCTTGCTGCCTGCTTGCACGGCGAGTTCAGTCACGGTGGTGAGCATGCCGCGCGGCACGATCAGCCCGCCGTCAATGGTCTCGTCGAAGAACTGAAGGAACCGGGGGATATCCCAGGTGGAGGCGCGCATCCGCTGCTTCTCGAAGAACTGCGGGTTATACATCGAGGCAGCGTGCCGCAGCGACGCCGCGAGCGCGGGCGTCAGGTCTGCGAGCTCGACTCGGACACCCGCGCCGAGCCGGGCCCGGACCGTAGTCGCCGCCTCCGGCCGGATCCTCGTGGACACCGGCGCGGCAAGCCTGGTGACGTCCCTGCCCGCCCGGACCCGCCCAGCCTTGTCGGCGGCCCGGCTCACTTCCCTGGGCGTCATGCGGCCAAGCGTGGACAGATAAGACCACTGATCCTGATGCGGCTCGAGATTCGCCAGGTTCAGGAATACAGTCGCATTGCGGTTCCGGGCCGACCGGAACAGCGGAAGCGCGATCAGGTTTCCGACACCGCCGACCGGGAGCAGGTCCTGGGAGGGGAACAGCCGGTCATAACTGGCCAGGTTCACCTTTCCGCGAAGCGCCATCGCCTCCCGCAGCAGGCCGGTGCCCAGTCGCCGCGCAGTTTCCGCCGACACTGGCGCGGCGAAGAAGACCCACGCGTGCATGCCCACCCCAGATCGCGACACCTCAAGCGCCACCGGTACCTCGAACGCCCGCCCTGCCTTGACGTACATCAGCGCCTCGGTCAGCGCATCCTGCCCGTCAAAGTCCGCCGCCAGCCACCAGCACCGGTCGCCGTCCAGCAGCGGATAAACGCCGACGTGCACATCGCCTTTGAGATGAGCAGCCAGAACATCCGTGGTCAACGGGAGGTAGTCGCGTTTCTCATGCGGAATACCGCGCTGCCACCCGCCCCGTACAGCCGGGAGCCATCCTTTCCAGCCAGTACGCGAGTTCTCGATCCGGGCGGCATAGATATCGGTGCGGGCCGCGAACAGCGCGCGGAAGAACGCCACCTTCGCGTCATTGAGCGAGTCCTTATGAACCGGTCCCGGCGGCGCATCGAAGAAGCCGACCTGCGCCGGACCGGGCGGCGCTGCCTGCCGCGGGCTCAGCTCAAGCATTTTCAGCAGGCGCGCGTTCTCCCCCCGCAGCCGCGACAATTCCGCGGCCACCGCGGCGGGAATCTCAGTCACGTCCACACCATACGCAACCCGCGCCCACGACGCTCATGCCGGAATGCCAAGCGGCAGCCGGGCTTACGCATGTTGGCCATTCCGGCGGACGCCCGCTCGCGGCCCGCCTATCCCGGGGTCTGGCGTCGAACGCGGCGACCGACGATGGCCCGACGGGCAGCCACCCTCGGAGGGATCAGCCGGGCGCCAACGCACGCCAACCCGAGATTGAGGCTCCGCCATCGCGGGCGCCGCAGTCGCTTTCATAGTCGCGTGCCTGACGCGTAGCCGACTGTCGCTGTGCCGCCCGCCGGATCGATTGCGGCGCAGCGGTTCCGGCTTGCCCGCACCCCGGCCGGCGTACGCCGGGGCTTCTTCGAACAGTCGCAGCAGGCGCCGCAGCAATCTGCTTGCCCCGGTCGCCCAGCGCGTGAAGTCTTCCCAGCCCAGAACGCGGAGGCGGTGGTCTTCGGGCAGGTCGCACGCGCCCTCTCAGCCATGGCGTTGAGCTCGCGCATAGTCTTGGTGAGCAGGTCCGGCCGCGGCGCCGATCAGCGCGCCTAACAGCGCGAATGGGTCCCGGACAACCCCTGCTCTGCGAGGCTCTCCGGGCTGGGCATCCCGGTGGGGCATGTTCGTGCGCGACGCACATCGCTCAGGCGCCGAAATTGTCTGGCTCCAGGCCTACTGTGCGGCCAGTATGGCCGCCAGCAGCCGGAAGACCTCATCATCCGGATCAAGCACCTCGTCTCCGACGGATACCAGGCTGCCTGCGACATCAGTGCGAGCCCAAGCGAACACGGCGAATCCGGCCCGGTCGACTGCCCACGCCGCGAGCGCCGGCTTGACGACGGCCGGATCGAGGTCATTGAGATAAGACTGGCCGTCATCCATCAGCTCCCGCACCAGAATCAGGCTGGCTTCACCGTCGTTAGCGGCCACGATCATCGAGGCGTTCCACGCCAGCACGATGGAGTCCGGTCGTAGAAGGGGCTGCGTGGTCCGGGTCACCGGGCCGAACGCGGAGTGTCGCGACGGCTGCTGACCGCTACGCGACGTGACCACCCCATTCAGGAGGGCCAGAAGGTCCTCTCCGCATCGTCGCCATGCGTCTTCCGGGACGGCTAACGGCACGTGCGCGGCAACCGGCAGCGGCGCGTCCGGCAGGGTGTTCAGGCCGAGGTGCAGGCGCGGCACCGGCGGCGGGTCGCGCAAATATTCCGTCAGCGTGGCGCCAGCCAGCTGGCCAAGCGAAGTGAAGCCTTGAGCACGCTCCAGTGGCAGGAGCCTGAGCTGATCTAAACCTGGCATGCCGCTGACAATGCCAGCCGAGTCCGACAGTCACGGCCGCACCGCCTCGCAGCCATCGATCTCGGCCTGCGGGCTTACCTAACCCGCGGAAGTCAGGCCCGGTGCTGCTTGCACACTGCGCCCGGCCAGAATCTGTTCCGCGCCTGTTCCACAGACACGCCAGAAGCCAGGTGAACCGGCAGCCGACGGAATCAGCTGACAACAGCCCGGTCCAAGGATCCGGTGGTCAGAGGTACTTCCACGCTGCCCCTGACAGGCACCGGCTGAACCAGCGGAAGCTAAGCCGACGATAGGTCACACCGTCCGCCTTCAGCCGGTGGGCGGTCTCCGCATACCGCTGTGACCTGGGGTTTTACCGGGTGGCAGGTGTTGGGTTCGAACCAACGTAGGCTGAGCCGACGGTTTTACAGCCATCTCCGATACGTGCCCCTGACCTGGCGCGCCCGCAACCTGCACTTCCACATCTACGACCTGATCGCACCGACGAGCCGCATCAACGACCTGCTCGACGAGATCGACCGCGACCCCACCTGCATCTTCCGGGGCTACCCCGAAACGGCCACCAAGCCGAAAACCTCCCGCTCAACCCGGGCCAACTATCGCCGTCAAAGTGGGTCCATTTCGACTTGACATCGCCACACCGCCAGGTCGCCGGGGACAGCGTCATCGCCGGCGCGGTCAAGGTCCTGGCCCGCGCTCATCAGTCGGTGATCTGGGCTCGGCGCCGGCAGGCGAGCCAGCTGCGGTCCGGGCTGCGCGAGTTCTACCCCCCCGTCCTGGCCGCCTTCGACGACCTGACCAGCAGCGACGCCCTCCAGGTTCTCCGCCTGGCACCGACCCCGGCCGCAGGCGCGGCCCTGTCCCGGACCCAGATCGCCCCCCAGCTGCGCGGCCCTGCCGTGATCGAGGCCGCGATGGGCGCCTCGGTCCGCGCCTCGGCCGCGGTCATCGTGGAGATGACCGCGCAGATCACCGCGCTGGCCGTGGAGCT
>DATKQH010000011.1:0-7288 GCA_035532775.1 Streptosporangiaceae bacterium | reverse complement strand
CGGCTGCCATTCCCTCATCCGCGAGGGGCGGGCCGTCTGCGTCACCAGCGCCGCCGACATCGTTACGCACATATCGCCCGTCCTGCGGTAGGGCGACGCCTCCGTGCTCAGCCGCTTGTCGCCTGGAACGGTGCGGTCTGGGAGGATCATCCCCGCCGCCGCTCCCGTGCCCAGCGCATCCCCGCCCGTCCCGCCGGCTCCCGCCCAGGCGGCGGCAGGGCTGTGTACGGTGCTCGCTTGGGCAGGCAGGAACTCCGGTGCCGGGGGAACCGTTCAGATGGCTTCGCTGCCCGTCATTCAGTGATCCGGGTGGATTCTTCGTCCGCCGGATTTAATGCTCTTTGTGAGCGCCCGCCACTGTTCGTGTGTCAGGACGAGCGGTGGCCCATCCGGGTTCTTGGAGTCCCGTACCCAGACAGCGCAGTCGGCAATGGCGACCTCGACGCAGTTGCCGGTGTTGCCGGAGTAGCTGCTTTTCCGCCACTGGGCGCGGGACAGGTCGTCTTGCACTGCTCCCGCACCTCCTCTCAGGTTCTACCGTTCACGGGCGATGCTAGTGATCAGTGATGCCGACGCTTCGGGTGGGAGCGACAGAGCACGCAGGTGCTCGAAGATGGCGGTGAAGCGTGCCACGTCCGTCTCGCTCTCCAGGAACAGGTCGCCCGCCTGGCTCTCAATGTAGGCGACATCGGTTGCCGTGGGTTCACCGAACTGGAGGATGACGAACGAACCGGCCATGCCGGGATGGCCACCGACATCGTAGGGCACGACCTGAAGGGTCACATGTGGAAGCTCGGCCGCCTCTGCCAGCCGTTCAAGCTGGGCACGCATGACGTCCCGCCCGCCGACCGGCCGGTGCAGCGCTGCCTCGTCCACGATGGTCCACAACCGCAGCGGCGGGTCGCGGGTGAGGATGGCCTGCCGGCTCATCCGGGCCTCGACGAGGCGCTGGATCTCGTCCCTGGTGGCGGTCGGCATGCCGCGCTGGAGCGCGGCTGCGGCGTATTCCCGGGTCTGGAGCAGGCCCGGTACGAACAGGCACTCGTAGTTGAGGAGTGAGCGGGCCTCTCCCTCGAAGCTGATGTAGGTGGGGTAGGGCTCGGGCAGCTCGCCGGGGAAGGACTGGAGCCAGCTCTGCTCGGCCGACCGCCGGGACAGCGCCAGCAGTTCGGCGCGGTGGGTCTCGGCTACGCCGTACAGGTCCAGCAGGGCCATGAGGGTGCGGGTCTGTGGCCGTGCCCGGGCCGCTTCGATGCGGTACAGGGTGGCCGCGTTGATGCTCGTGCGCTCGGTGATTTCTTCCCGTGTCAGGCCGGCGTCGGCGCGCAGACGGCGCAGCTCGGCGGCCAGGCGCCGCAGCCGCAGCGTTGGTGTTGGTCTTCGGGCGGGCATGGCGTTGATCCTAGCGAGACAGCCAGCACTCTCAATCTAGTAGTTCGCCTACATTGCGTTCTCATACTTGCAGGGGCAGACTAGGCGTACGCATGGCCACGGTAGCCAGCCGAGGGTTGACGTGTGGCCCGAACGCCCCTGAAACGGGAGATGCCCATGAGCCGCAGGACCGGCACCGTGCGGAGACTGGCTGCAACCGGCTCCACAGAGCCCGGCTCCGGTGGCGGTCCTGTTCCGGCGGCAGAGCCGGGCATGCCCGCAACCTCCTGGCCTCTTCAGAGCTACCTCGAACTCGGTGCGCTGCCAACAGCGGTGCCCTGCGCCCGGCTGCACACCAGGCTGGTGCTGGGGGAATGGGGCCTGCAGATCCTCACCGAGACTGTTGAGCTGATCGTCTCCGAGCTGGTCACCAACGGAGTCGTCGCATCCGAACGCTTAACCGCCAGCCGGTACGCCGGGCGATGGGCTCCGGGAACCCCACCGGTCCGGCTGTGGCTCTGCTCAGACCGCACCCACGTTGTCATCCAGGTATGGGATGGCAATGACCAGATGCCGGTTCGCCAGGACGCGGCGCTGGAAGCAGAGAGCGGACGAGGCCTGCAACTGGTGGAGGCCGTCAGCGAAGACTGGGGGACGTTCCGGCCGGAGAGCTCGACCGGCAAGGTGGTATGGGCAGCCGCGACCAGAGACAGTTCCTGACGGCCCGCAGGTTCTGGCGATGGCCCACGTCCTCGTTCTCACGGTGGCGGTGCCGGGGCAGCCCGCGGAGCGGATGGCAGCATCGGAGAGTGATGTACCCGGGTCACCAAGCCGATGACGGTCCGCGGTTGCTTAGCGGGTACGAGATCAGCGCCGCACGCTTCGGCCGTGACTACGCCGAACTCCACTTCGAAGATCCCGTCCCGCGGGCACCGGCCAGCCCCTCCAGCTTGTGGGGATGCTGGCCTGGCGATTCCCCCAAGGGCGGTCACCAGTCGTCATGCGCTACTACATCGGCCCGGCCATCCAGAACTGCCAGTTCGTGCCCGGCCGCTAACTGGCAGCCGACCGGGCGAGCACAGGTTCACCATTCCCCTGCACCAGGATTCCCACCAGGGCCGGAGGCGGCGCCCCTGACCGTTCCGGACGCCAGCGGTGAGCCGAACCAGCGACGCCGCTGGATCTGGTGATGGTGGGCGGCCACGGTCCTGCCGCGACGACGCCCGTGTGATATCACCGGACGTGATGCAGCCCCTGCCGGGCAGGTTCGCAGAGCCGCCGTTCGGTCTTCGCGCTATGTGGTTGATGCACGCCGCATGCGTGATACCGATTTGGCTGATCTGCGCATCGGCGTGGCGGGGTGACGCTCGAGATAGCGGCAGGGCGGCGCGGGCGGGACGATGCTGGCGTGGCTGAGGACGAGCCGCCGCCCGGCGGGGGACCGGTAGAAGACGAGCCGCCGTGGGACGCGTGGGATCCGGGGCAGGCCGCCGCGCGGCTGGCCGGGGTGCCGGCCCGGTGGTGCGTGGCGGGCGGCTGGGCGCTGGACCTGTTCGGCGGCCAGGTGACGCGGCGGCATCAGGACCTGGAGATCGCCGTCCCGGCCGGGCAGTTCCCCGCCGTCCGCGACGCCCTGGCCGGCTTCGACCTGGAGGTCATCGGCTCGGGCCGGCGATGGCCCCTGGACAGCCCGGCGCTCCCGCTCACCTACCAGACCTGGGTCCGCGACCGCGCCACCGGAGCCTGCCGGCTGGACATCTTCCGCGAGCCGCACGACGGCGATACCTGGATCACGCGCCGACCAGGCGATCCGCAGGCCCTACGACGAGGTCATCGCGCGCACCGCGGGCGGGATCCCCTATCTGACACCGGAGATCGCGCTGCTGTCCAGGGCCCGCGACGCCCGGGTCAAGGACCACGCCGACTTCACCAGCACTCTTCCCCGGCTCAACGCCGGCCGCCGGGACTGGCTAGCCGCCGCCCTGGCCCGGGTCCATCCCGGCCACCAGTGGCTCGCCCGGCTACGATAACCACCTCTGTCACGCAACATCACCGCCGTGCCGAGGCAGGAACAGCCAGCGGCGGCAGTCGTCTGGTCAGCCTGGCGCCCGGCTCGTGCGCCGGGTCACGGGGTCTGGCAGCGGTCCCGCAGGGTCGCGGCACCGTCGCCTTGGAGTGCGTCGCAGTACGCCGTGCGCCCGGTCATTGCCATGGTCAGCGCAAGGGTGGTGCCGGACACCAGCGGCCCGGAGCCGGTGCTGAAGGGTCCGTCGGTCGCGGCGAGGCGCAGGCCCCTGATCCGTTTCTTGGTGAGGACGGGGAGGTTAGAGCCCTGGTAGTACTCGGCTACCCGGGTGAGGGTCTCGATCGGGTAGCCGTGGCGGATGCCCAGCGGCAGCCGGATGTCCTCCGCGTGCACGATCGATTCGCCGAGCATCGCCAGCGCCGGGAGGGGTGGCTTGGTCGTGCTCGTGAGGACAGAACAGAACCTGCCGATGGTCTCGGCCGGGGTCGCGCCCAGCTGCTCGGCCAGCCGCATGGCCACCTGCTTGTCGAAGTCGAACCGGCAGCGGATCACGCCGGCCAGCCAGCGGACCGGGCTAAGGCTCGCCCCCGCGGTGAGGTGCGCGAGCACCTCGCGCACCGTCAAGCTGGCGCATAGTGACGGTGTCGCCCACCGCTCGCCGGTCAGGTCCACGAGATCGGCCGCCAGGGCCGCCCGCTCAGCGTGGACGAGCGGCCAGACGCCGGTCGCATGGTGGAGGGTGGTTTCCGGTTCCGGTTCGGTCATCTCAGCCGGTCTCCTGTCGTGGGCCGTGGCCATCGCCGCACCTGGCGCGGAGCAGCCGGGTCGTCGCGCGTGCGGGTGTCCCCCGGTCGTCAGCGGCTCAGCAATCCGATGACGCCAGTCCGGCCAGCCCGTACGCCCGCTATGAGCAGCGGGAGGCAATCGAACTCGCCTTCATCGCCGCCCCGCCGCACCCTCCCCGGCAACCAGCGGGCAGCGCCGCTCCTGTTCGGGGCCCTCGGCATCTCCGCCGCCCAGATCGCCACGATGATCGCCACCTCGGCCACAACCCTACCGAAGCCGGACATGGCACAGTGGTACGCCGCCAACGAAGCGAGGATCGCCGCGGCGTCCCTCAGGACCGAAGGCCCCAACGTCCTGTCCGTCAACCCGTCATATGGCCTCCGCAGGGTCACCCTCGCATACCCGCCGGACTGACCCACGCCACAACGGCGATCGCCGTTCACCCTTAGCTACCATGCGTAACGGAGGAGGCATGACAGGCGGTTCCCGAGCCGCCGTTACGGGCGGCGAACTGGCCTCCGGACGGACTTCGTCCGCAGCGGCCGAACGGAGCGATCTGCGCGGCCGGCTTGGTCGGCCGGCGTCCGGATCTGCATGACCGGGCACGTCGTTCTGCCCGTCCGCCGGGTAATCCTGTTGCGGGTGGCCGGCACCGGGTGTCTGATTGACCGGACGCCAGTCACGGGAGGGAGCATGACGGGGATGTCGCTGCCCGCCCCCGCGCTGTGCACTGCTCGCCTGCGGCTGCGTCCCTTCGGCGACGCGGATGCGGACGATCTCTTCGCGCTGCATAGCAGCGCCTGCGTGCTGCGCTACTGGGACGCGCCGCCGTGGAGCGAACGCGTGCGCGCCGAGCGCGGTTCATCACGGCTTGCCGGCAGATGGCACAGGAGGGCACCGGGGCGCGGCTGGCCGTGGATCGCGTGCCCGACGGGGCGTTCATCGGCTGGTGCAGCCTGACCCGGTGGAATCCGGGCTACCGCAGCGCGTCGCTGGGCTACTGCTTCGACGATGCGGCGTGGGGTCGCGGCTACGCGACGGAGGCCGCGCGCGCCTTGCTGCGGTGGGCATTCGACACGCTGGACCTCAATCGCGTCCAGGCGGAGACCGATACGCGCAACGCGGCATCTGCCCGCGTGCTGGAGAAGCTCGGCTTCGTGCGTGAAGGGACGCTGCGGGAAGACTGCGTCGTGAACGGCGAGGTCTCTGACTCGTGGGTCTACGGGCTGATCAGGCGGCAGTGGCGGCCGCCGTCCGAGCCGGCTCCCGCCCGCTGAGTCCCCGCTCCCCCGCCAGACGTCACCCGGCACCCGCGTGCTCGGCTTCGCCGAGCCGAGGGGCACGGGGCACTCTATAGCCGCATGCAGCGCGCCTGGCCAGGCACCATGCCGCGCTGCCGGCCGAGGAGCCGGACCGCTGCACTCGCGGGCGGCCCGTCGCCTCCAGCGGGTCGCCCGCGCTGACGACCGAGGCTGGTCTCGGGCTAAGCCAGTTGTCGGCATCACCCTAAGTGACGGACGGCGTCGGGGAGAACGATCGCGAGCCGCCGATATGCGCGGTCGAAGTGGCGCCAGTTGTCAGATGGTCCGGCGCACTGAATGAGCGGTTCTGTTCTCTGGCTTCTGCTCGCCCGGCCTCAGGCGCGGCCTGGGCACACCCCGGGCTGCGGGGAAGCCCGGCCGCGGGGGCTGGCTGGATCGGGGATGCTGGTGCGGTGGATGTCGCTGACCGCCTGGCTGGCCTGATAACGGAGCTGGCGTCACGGCGGCAGCGGCTGGCGGTCGCCGTCGACGGGCCGGACGCGGCCGGGAAAACCACCCTCGCCGGCCGGATCGCGAGCCGCCTCGGCATGCCGGTGATCCGGGCCGGCGCGGACGGTTTCCATCTGCCCCGGCAGGCCCGGTACCGGCGGGGGGAGCTGTCGGCCGAGGGCTACTACCGGGACTCCTTCGACTACCAGGCGATCACCGGCCAGTGCCTGGGACCCTTCCGCGACGGCGAGCCGGTGATCGCGACCGCCCGGTACGACTTCCGCGCCGATACCACCCGGGACGCCGGAACCGAAGTCCCGGCCAGCGGCGTCCTGATCTTCGACGGCGTCTTCCTCCTGCGGCCCGAACTGGCCGGCAGCTGGGACCTGGCCATCTACCTGCGCGTGTCACCAGAAACCACCCTGCGCCGGGCCCTGGCCCGTGACCTGGGCCTGTTCGGCTCAGCGGAGGAGGTCCGCCGCCGCTACCTCGGCCGGTACCTGCCCGGCCAGGCCCTCTACCGGGCCGAGGCCGCGCCGCAGGACACCGCCCACATAGCCATCGGCAACGACGACCCCGATCACCCGGTCGTCATCAGATGGCAGCCGCCGGGTTTCAGCGCCCGCGAAGATGCCGGCCAGCATGGCCAGAGCTGACCAGGCCGACCGCGAGATCCCCAGGACGCGCTGACCGCTACGTCGCGTCACCGCGTCCTGGCCCGCTGACGTGCCCGAGCCGCCGATATGCTCGGCCGCAAGTTCGATGGTCAGGGCTGCCGACGCCGCACCTAACTGGTCGTTCTGGGCCAGGATCTTCCGCAGCTCGGTCGCGGTTAACAGGCACGGTGAGCGTTCAGTCGTGCTCAAGCCCGAGCTTGTCGATGACACGCCAGGGATCGCGGACCTGCGCTGCATTGCCGTCGTTGCCTCCGCCCAGCCACCACAGGCACTTGTCGAACGCGCGGACCGGTGATCGCGGTTCAAGTGCACCCAGCCAGGGGCCGTCGGTAATGGTGCGCGTTGCGCCTAGTATCTCGTGGGCGACTTCGCGGTATGCCCGCTCGGGATGGTCATCGGCACCGCGGATGCCGAGGCTCTTGCAGACGTAGCTGTCGTAGGCGGGCACGCGGTAGGGCAGGAGCCAGTGGAGGACCTTCGAGGCCAGTGAGAACTCGCGCCTTGCGGCTCCGGCGGACTGGCTCTGTCTGACCAGGGCGAAGACGCACTCGCACGCGAACTCCTCAGCGCCGGGCGTGACCGGGGATAGGTCCGCGAACAGGGCGGGCGACCAGTCCACGGCCCGCAGCAGCGCCCTAGCCATCAGGGCCTTGGTGCCCGTGGGGACCCCCTGCACG
>DATKQH010000010.1:0-33131 GCA_035532775.1 Streptosporangiaceae bacterium | reverse complement strand
TGCCCGGCGATCATCCCCGCGTCCCACAGGTCCCGGTCCTGCCGTGATCTTCCCTGCATGAGAAGATCATCCCAGATCATCGAACACAGTGCCGGCAGAAACGCCGAGCCGGGCGCACGGGTTATTCAGTGCCGTCCTAGCCCTTGGCTGTCAGGGCATCAGATGGCTGAGTCGGTCATCCGGCCTGGGCCACCGCGCGTCTTAGTGGCGGACGTGCTGGCCTGGCGGGAAGGATGCCAGATGCATACCAGCTGGGCGACAGGGCGCGCCGTACGCGCGGTGGCGGGCACGGTGCCGGCGGCTGCGGCGTCGCTGGGCGCTGTAGCCGGGCCGGCCCGCGCGGGGTCGTTCCCGAATCCCGGCCGACCACGCGGGCAACCTGGTGGTCTCCAACGAAGGCTCCGAGGACCCGCGAGACTCTGGCCCCGTGCAGATCGTGGTGATCGCGGCGCGCTCTGGCACCTTCTAATGGCCACGCGACGAAGGCAGGCGGAAGCCTCGTGCTGCCTGGCGGCGGTGGCGCGCAGGTGGCGGTGGACAAGGCAGGCAACCTGGTCTTCGCTGGCGTCGGATTCCATCAGGTGGGCGTCCTCGCGGAGAAGGCAGGCACTTTCTACGGACGGCGCATGACAGCGGGGAAGTCGTACATCGTCGCCGGCACCGGTACTCCCGGGTTCTCCGGCGATGGCGGACCGCGCGCAGGGCCAAGCTCAACAGCCCCGCCGGGGTGGCCCTGGACCGGGCCGGCAATGTGGTGATCGCTGATTCGGAGAACAGCCGGATCCGGCTGGTAGCAGTCAGGACGGGCATGTTCTACGGCCGGAGAATGACGGCCGGTGACATCTACACCGTCGCCGGAGCCGGGACCGGAGGATTCTCGGGCAACGGCGGTCCAGCGACCAGCGCGCAGCTGCCAGGAACCTTCGGCGTCGCGGTCGGGTCGTCGGGCAACCTGGCGATGGTGGCGGGCGACCAGGAGCAGGATCAGCTATGGGTGCGGGCCGCGAAAACGGCCACCTTCTACGGAAGGAAGATGACCGCCGGGCACGTCTACTCGATCGCCGGCGGCGGGACCGGACTGGGTGACGGCGGCCCGGCGACCAAGGCAGGACTGGGCCCTCCGGCGGGGCTGGCGATGGACCGGGCCGGAAACCTGGCGGACGCCGACCCCGGTTTCCAGCGGGTCCGGGTGGTGGCGGCGAGGACCGGCAGGTTCTACGGCCGGAGCATGACCGCCGGCGACATCGATACCGTGGCGGGCGATGGTACGGCGGGGTTCGCCGGTGACGGCGGCCCTGCCGTCACGGCCGAACTCAGCCAGCCACTGTGGGTCGCGGTCGACGGCGCAGGCAACCTGCTGCTGGCCGATAACAGCCGGATCCGCCCGCCGGCACCGGGCCGGTCAGCAGCGGGCCGGCCGGAACCGCGCCAGTCCGTAGCGCGCCGGCCGGCACCGGGGCAGTCAGCGGGCGCCGAGGCCGAGCAGCAGGCCGTCGGCCTCGACGGCCGGCGAGCTGGTGATGAACATCGGCACCCCGGCCGTCGGGGCAGTGATCGATTGCAGGACCTGGCCGCCGTCGAGGGTGCTGACCGTCCCGAGCAGCTGCCCTTCGGCGACGGTGTCGCCTGGCCTGACGGCCGGCTGCCACCAGCCGGCTTCGTCGCAGCGCAGCCAGATGAACCGGCTCAGCACGGTCGGCTCGGCCGGCCCGTGCCCGTTACTGCGCAGCGCGGCTGCGGCCGTGCCCGCCGCGTCGGTGCCCGCCGCGTCGAGGCCGGCGGTCGGCTCGCCGAGCATGCCGAGCGCGGCAAGAACCCGGTCCAGCCCGGCGACGTGCAGGTCGACCGCCTTCTGCTCGATCAGGCCGCAGCCTCCGGCCTCGGCCGTGATCGCCGGGATGCCGACTTCGGCAGCCGCCGCGCTCGTCGTTCCCGCGACAGCGCGATCCGGTCCGGCTTGCTGCCTGATGATGTATCCCAGGCCGTACGCGATAGCCAGTGCCAGCGCCTGGTCCTCGCTCGGCCCGGCTTCGTAGAGCGCGAACGGCTCGAGTGCCTCGGGCAGGTCGCCGCAGTGCGCGTCGATCAGCGCGTCGCTGCCGGTAACGAGCTGCGTGAAGGTGGCGTTGGCCAGCCGGTCGGCCAGCGTGCCGCCGGCGTCGCCGGGAAAGCACCTGTTCAGGTTCTTGCCGTCCTCGGGAATCACGAACGGGCTGCGCGCGCGGAAGGCCGGCAGGTTGAGCACGGGCACCGCGCGGACGCTGCCGCGCAGGTCCCGGCTGGCCAGGCTGGCCGACCACTGGCGCACGGCCGCCATCGAGGCGTACTCGCAGCCATGCACCCCGGCAATGACCGTGAGCCTCGGCCCGTCACTAGCTCCGGTCACCTCGACCACCGGAACGTCGAGCCCGGCCAGATCGAGCGTGCGGCGGAGCACCGTGGTAGGCATGGTCAGTCCTTCCTGCTGGGACGCGCCTGATTCGGGACGAAGGAGCGGCTGCCCGGCGGGCGGCCGGTGCCGAGGACGCGCTCAGCGGCCGCGGCGACGCGGAGCAGGTCGAAGTCCGCTCCCCGGTGCCCCGCGAGCTGAAGGCCGACGGGCAGGCCGGCCGCAGGCACGGGCAGCGAGACCGCCGGGTGACCGGTCAGGTTGTACGGCCCGGTGAAGCGGCCCTCGGCATTGTCGTCGCCGAGGCCGAACGGCGGATCCTGCTCAGGAGCCTGATAGCCGACCGTCGGCCCGGCCAGCACATCGACGTCGGCCAGGCTTGCCTCGATCGCGGCGGTCAGATCGGCCTGCTCGTCCACGGCCCGCGCGAACTGCTGCTCGGTCACCGACGCCCCGTACGCCAGCAGGGCACTGGTCCCCTCGCAGTAACGGCTGGTATCCCGGCCGGCGTGCACCAGGTGGGCCTGCCTGGCCACCATCACGGCCAGCGTCTCCTCCCAGCGGGGGAGCTGGTCCAGCCAGGGCGCGGTCACTTCCTTGAGGTTCCAGCCGGCGGCGGCCAGCGCGGTGATCGCGGCGTCGAGCGCGGCGGAGACCTCGGGGGTCACCGACGGGTCGGCCAGCTGGGCGCTGAGCACGCCGACGGTGAAGACCGCCGGGGGCACCGGGACCGTCGGGGGGACCGGGGCCGCCGCGTCCGGCCCGGCCGGCCGGGCCGCCTCGGCCGTGCGGGCCGCCGGCCCGGCCGGTCCCGCGGCGTCGGGCCGGGGCAGGTCAGCCAGGACGGCCAGCAACTCGGCGGCACCGGCCACCGTCGCGGTGAGCGTCCCCGCGTGATCGCAGCGCGGTGACAGCGGGAAGACGCCGTCGGTGGGGATCAGGCCGTAGCTCGGCTTGAGCCCGACGATGCCGCAGTACGCGGCGGGGATCCTGATCGACCCGCCGGTGTCGGTCCCGATCGCCAGCTCGCACACCCCGGCCGCGACGAGGGCGGCCGAGCCGCCCGAGGACCCGCCGGATGTCCGGGACGGATCGGCGGGATTGCGCGTGTCCCCGATCTCCGGATGCGCGAACCCGGCCGCATACTCCAGGCACTGGGACGCCGCGAACACCTCGGCCCCGGCGGCGCGGAGGCGGCTGACCAGCGTCGCGTCGGCGTCGGCCGCCGCCTCGTCACCAGCCGGGCTGCCGCACCGCGTCGGCACGCCTTCGATGGCGACGATGTCCTTGACCGCCACGGGCTGCCCGGACAGCGCGCCGCTCGCGGCGCGATCGGGAGCGCCGATCACGGCGGCAACCGCGTTCAGCGGCCCGCCGAGCCGGTCCAGCCGCTCGTAAGCGGCGAGCAGGTCGAGGTTCGCCCGCGAGCAGACCCGCCTGCCCTCCTCGATCGCCTGGATGAGCTCGATCACCCGGCGCACGAGCGGGGCGCCCGGGCCAGCCAGGCCGCCGAGGATGGCCGGCACCTCCGTCGGCCGGTGCAGCACCGCGAGGTCCCGGTAGATGCCGGAGTGCGTCTTCGCCGATCCCCGGTTGAACTGCGCCAGCCGGGTGAGCGAGCCGTCGAGATCGGCAGGGTCGAACCCGTCGAGCGGCGCCGGCGGAACCGGCGACTGGTCGAGCACCTGCCTGGCCAGCGCGGTGAGCAGCGGGCGGTACGCGGGGTCGTCGAGCGCGTCAGCGATGGACAGGTCGCTGACCGCGGTCGCCGACAGCATCGCCCCGTAGGCTTCCTTCGCCCACACGTAGCCGAGGATGTTCGCGGTGACCTGCGCGTCGGCCAGGTCGGTCGCCAGGCCGGTCACCCGCTGCGTGATCGTGCCGTCGAGCTCGCCGACCATGAAGGTCGCCCTGTTACCGCGCTGCACCACGCCGGGCTCGATCATGTCGGCACCGAAGTTCACGCACGCCTCGACGACCCGCTCCGGGCCGACGGCATCGCTGAGCACGGCCGTGTTCAGCCCGTTCTGCAGCGAGACCACGTAGCCGTCGCCGGCCAGGCGCCCGGCCACCAGGGCCGCGGCGGCGGCGGTGTGATGGGCCTTGACGGCGATCAGCACGGGGCAGTCGATCCTGGCCGGCAGGTCCTGCGGTGCGACCGCCGGTACCGGTGCCGTGAAGCTCTCGACCGGTCCCGTGATCCGGATCCCGTGCGCGCGGATGGCGCTGACCACGTCCGGACTGGCGTCGCTGACCAGCACATCGTGCCCATCACGAACCAGGCCGGCGGCGACCGTGCCGCCGATCGCGCCGCAGCCGATCAGCACGTAGCGCACGGCTCGGAACGTTACAACACGATAACGCCGTCAGTCTAGGTATCGGCTGCTATTTACATCTCGCCGGATGATCGCCACATTAGGCAGGACAAAGGTTTGTTCTGTCGGGGCGAGCGGCGTGGCTTGCCGTGGAGCGGCCGTTGTCCCGGCCGCCGGCACCTTAGGGAGCTTCCTTGAAATTCCGAATGAGCACGGCGAAGACACTGATCACGGCAGGCGCCCTCGTCGTCCTGGCCGGCTGCGGATCGGGCGGCAGCGGCGGGGCAAGCGGCCCCGCGGCGACTGGCGGGCCGGTACATGGCGGCAACCTCGTCTTCGCGGCCGTTCAGGACGCGCAGTCGATGAACAACACCACGGTGTTCGACAACAACTCGATCTGGATCTTCGAGCAGATCTTCCAGCCGCTCTACACAGTGACGGACAACGGCAAGGGCGTGAAGCCCTGGCTGGCCACCAGCTACACGATGTCGACGGACAAGAAGACCTACACGTTCAAGCTCCGGCCGGGCGTCAAGTTCTCCAATGGCAAGCCGATGACCTCGGCCGACGTCAGATTCTCCATCGACCAGAACCGCAAGGCCACCCAGGGCTGGGCCTACCTGGACTCGGCGATCAGCTCGGTGGACGCCCCCGACCCGAGCACGGTCGTCATCCACCTCAAGTTCCCGTGGGCGCCGCTGCTCGCTGACCTGTCGATCTTCGCCAACGGGATCGTGCCGAACAACTACGGCGGACAGACCGAGGCCCAGTTCTACCAGCACCCGATCGGCACCGGCCCGTTCAAGTGGGACTACTGGCACAAGGGCCAGGCGCTCAAGCTCGTGCGCAACACGTTCTACTGGCAGAAGGGCCTGCCCTACCTGAACAGCATCACCTGGACCGACGTCGCGAACGACAACACCAGGGAACTTCAGCTCAAGGGCGGCCAGGCCCAGATCGACCAGACCCCCGCCTGGTCCACGGTGTCGTCGCTGAAGTCCACGGCCGGTGTCGTGATGCACCTGTTCAACTCCACGCAGACCAACTACCTGGCCTTCAACGAACTGCGCAAGCCGTTCCAGGACGTCCACGTGCGCCGGGCCATCTCGCTGGCCATCGACCGGAACGCCCTGGTCAAGGCGGTCCTGTTCGGCAACGGAAAGCCGGCCAACTCGCTGTTCCCGCCGCAGGTGCCGTTCTACCAGGCCAGCACCCCCGGCCTGCAGCTCAACATCGCCCAGGCCAAGGCCGAGATGGCGAAGTCCAGCGTCCCGCACGGCTTCACCACCACGATCCTGGTGCCGGCGGGCAACTCCGACTACGTGACCATCGCCACGATCCTGCAGTCCGAGCTGAAGCCGCTCGGCATCAAGCTGAACATCACCCAGCTTGACCCCAACGTCGTCAACAAGGACGAGCAGAGCCTCAAGTACGACATGGTCCTGACGCTGTGGACGATGGACATCCCTGACCCGGACGAGCTGGCTACCTTCGCCGTGGACCCGAAGTCCGGCGCCAGGTCGTTCTTCACCAACTACGACAACCCGACCGTGGTCAAGGACACCCACCTCGCCGAGAGGACGACCGACCCGGCGGCCCGCCAGACGCTGTACAACATCGTCCAGGCCGGCGCGGCGAACGACGCTTTCATGGCCTTCCTGTACTACTCGCCGTACCCCTACGCCACCACGACCAATGTGCACGGCTTCTTCGTGACGCCGCTCGGCAACATGCACATGGAAAATGTCTGGCTGAGCAAGTGACGATTCTGCTCAACGGGCCTTCGCGTGGGCCGGCGGCGCGCACCAGCAGTGCGCGCCGCCGGACCCCGGCGGGAGGGTGGTAGTCGTTGGGGCGGATGACATTCGTCGTCCGGCGGCTGCTGATGCTCGTCCCGGTCGCCATCGGCGTGACGATCGTCGTGTTCTTCATGATCCACCTGATTCCCGGTGACCCGGCGCAGACCATCCTCGGCATCCACGCCACGCCGAAGGCGATCGCCATCCTGCACCGGCAGTGGGGCCTCAACCGGCCGCTCGTCAGCCAGTACTGGCTGTTCATGGACCGGCTCGTGCACGGCAACCTCGGCCTGAGCCTGTACTACGGCACCTCGGCCGCGAGCCTGATCCTGAGCCGGCTGCCGGCCACGCTGTGGCTGATCGCGTACGCCGCCGTGCTCGCTGTCGCGGTCAGCGTGCCGCTGGCCATGATCGCGGCGACCCGCAAGGACGCGGTCCGCGACCACGTCGTGCGGGCCGTGCCGCTGCTCGGCCTCGGGATGCCGCCGTTCTGGGTCGGGATCCTGCTGGTCTACGCGCTCGCCATCCACGTGCACGCCTTCCCGGTCAGCGGGTACGGCACGGGATTCGGCGGCCACCTGCACGCGATGTTCCTGCCCGCCCTGACCGTGGCCATCGCGCTGGCGCCGGTGGTGATCCGCAGCCTGCGGGCCAGCATGCTGAACGTGCTCGGCGCCGAGTACATCACGACGGCCAGGTCGAAGGGAGTACCCGGCCCGCGGCTGTTCCTGCGGCACGTGCTCCGCAACGCCGTCATCCCGGCCGTCACCGTGCTCGGCATCAACATTGGCTTCCTGATCGGCGGCACGGTCATCATCGAGAACGTCTTCGCGATCCCCGGCATCGGCCAGCTGATGATCAACTCGATCTTCCAGCGTGACTTCCCGGTCGTGCAGGGCGTGACGCTCGTGTTCGGGGTGCTCGTGGTGCTGGTCAACCTGCTCGCTGACCTGTCCTACGCTGCCCTTGACCCCAGAGTCAGGTTCGACCGGTGAGGCGGGCGGAGACATGAGCGCGATCTCGTTCCCCGAGCCGGTGCTGGCGGCCGAGGCCGAGGAGCACGCGCAGCCGCGCGGTGCCAGGCGCTGGTACCGGCAGCCCGCGCTGGCGACCGGGCTGATCCTGCTCGGGATCATCGTGATAGCCGCGGCGGCCGCGCCGCTGCTGACGCCCTACGACCCGATCAAGCAGAATCTCGGCGCCAGCCTGCTAGGGCCGAGCGCGCAGCACTGGCTCGGCACCGACCAGACCGGCCGGGACACGTTCGCCAGGCTGCTCTACGGGCTGCGCACCGACCTGCGCATCGCGTTCATCGCCGTACTGCTGCCGTTCTGCATCGGGACCGTGCTCGGCAGCATCGCCGGCTACTTCGGCGGCTGGGTGGACAGCGTGCTCATGCGCCTGGTCGACATCGTGGTGGCCTTCCCGTTCTACGTGCTGATCATCGCGCTGGTCTTCGTGCTCGGTCCCGGGCAGCGGAGCATCTACATCGCGATCACGCTGGTCGGCTGGGTCTCCTACGCCCGGATCATCCGCGGCGAGATCCTGGTCGCCAAGCGCCAGGACTACGTGCTCGCCGCCCGGGCCGGAGGCTTGTCCGCCATTCGCATCATCGGCCGTCACCTGCTGCCGAACGTCATTACCCAGGCGATCGTTTATGCCATGTCCGACATCGTGCAGGACATCCTGGCCATCGTGACGCTCGGCTATTTCGGGCTCGGCGTTCCGCCGCCGACGCCTGATCTGGGTTCGATGATCAATGACGGCCAGAACTTCCTGACCACGCACTGGCAGCTGACCACCTTCCCGGGGCTCGCGGTCGTCGTCGTCGGCCTGTCGCTGTCGCTGATCGGTGACGGGTTCGCCGACCTGATCAGGCCGGGCCAGTTATGAGCGAGATGTCCTTCACCAAGTCCTCAGGCGCCGCCCAGCCGGCGGCCGGGCCGGTGCTGGAGGTGAGCGACCTGCATGTGCAGATCGCCGCCCGCCACGGCACGGTCAGGGCGGTCGACGGAGTGTCGCTCGAAGTGGCCGGCGGCGAGGCACTCGGCCTGGTCGGCGAATCCGGGTCGGGGAAGAGCATGACGCTGCGCGCGATCCTCGGCGTGCTCCCGCCCGAGGCGCGGATCACGTCGGGCCAGATCGTGCTCGACGGCGTGGACCTGGTGCCGCTGTCCAACTCCGACCTCAACCGCATCCGCGGCCCGAAGATGTCGATGATCTTCCAGGAGCCGATGAGCGCGCTGAACCCGGTCATGCGGGTCGGGCATCAGATCGCCGAGGGCCCGCGGGTGCACCTGGGGTACGGCAGGTCCAAGGCCGCCGAGCGTGCGCTCGACCTGATGCGGCGGGTCGGCATCCCCGATCCGGAGCGGCGGTTCCGCGCCTACCCGCACGAGTTCTCCGGCGGCATGCGGCAGCGGGTCATGATCGCGATCGCGCTGTCCTGCGATCCCGAGATCATCCTCTGCGACGAGCCGACGACCGCGCTCGACGTCACGATCCAGGACCAGATCCTGCGGCTGCTCGCCCGGCTGTGCGCCGAGTCCGGCGTCAGCCTGATCTTCGTCACGCACGACCTGCCGGTCGTGGCCCAGCTGTGCCAGCGCGTCGCCGTCATGTACGGCGGCCAGCTGGTCGAGACCGGCGACGTGCGCGCGGTGCTGCTCGATCCGCGCCATCCCTACACGCTGGGACTGGTCAGGTCGGCTCCGGACGTAGAGTACGTCCGCGATTCGCTGGTACCGATCCCCGGCTCCCCGCCGAGCCTGGTCACCCCGCCGTCCGGATGCCGGTTCCATCCGCGCTGCGAGTTTGCCGAGGAGGACTGCAAGGTGCTGCCGACGCCGCTGCGCGTGCTGCCGGGCGGCCGGTCGACGGCCTGCCTGCATTACGAGCGCTGCCAGGACGCCGTCGCCGCTGATCGGGTCGGTCCGTGACCGCCGCCGCTGGCCAGCCGGGCGGGCCCGAGACCGGCACGGCGCTGGACGGGGCAGCGGGGGTGTCCGGTACGGCTCCGCTTCTGTCCGCCTCCGGCGTCGCCGTCTCCTTCGCGGTCGGCTCGGCCCTCGCGGCCAGGATCCGGCATCAGCAGCGGCTGCTGCGCGCCGTGGACGGCGTCGACCTGGACCTGGCCAGGGGAGAGGCGCTGGCGCTGGTCGGCGAGTCAGGATCGGGCAAGTCGACCCTGGCCCTGGCGCTGGCCGGGCTGCGCCCGGTGGACCACGGCGAGATCCGCTTCGACGGCAGGGTGCTGCCCGCCCGCAGGTCGCGCGCCGACCAGCGGCGGATCCAGATGGTCTTCCAGGACCCGTACTCGTCGCTGAACCCGCGGCTCACCGTCGGCGGCATGCTGCGCGAGCTGCTCAGGGTCCATCACGTGGTGCCGTCGGGCGAGGTCGAGGCGTACAGCAAGGAACTGCTGACCCTGGTCGGCCTCGGCCCGGACGCGCTGCGCGCGTATCCCAGGCAGTTCTCGGGCGGTCAGCGCCAGCGGGTCGCGATCGCCAGGGCCCTGGCGCTCAAGCCGGACATCCTCGTGGCCGACGAGCCGGTATCGGCCCTGGACGTCAGCGTCCAGGCGACGATCCTGAACCTGCTGCGTGACCTGCGCGGCGAGCTGGGGCTCACGCTGCTGCTCATCTCGCACAACCTCGCGGTGGTCAGGCACCTGTGCGACCGCGTCGCCGTCATGTACCTGGGCCGGATCGTCGAGGTCGCGCCGACCGCGCGGCTGTTCAGCGACCCCAGGCATCCCTATACCAAAGGCCTGCTCGCCGCCATCCCCCGGCTGGCAGACAGCGCGTTCAGCCAGGTCGCTGCGGCGGACAGCGGGCCGGCCGTGGCCGGCGACATGCCGAGCGCGCTGCGCATCCCGGCGGGCTGCCGGTTCCGCACCAGGTGCCCGATCGCGCAGGAGATCTGCGGGACAGCCGATCCCGCCCTGACCCAGGAGACCGGTGATCCCGCGCACCAGGCCGCCTGCCATTTCGCGTTCACAGCCGCGCCGCCGGCCGCGGCGGTTGCCGCGCGAGTGGCGGCCGCGCCGCCCGGCGTGGTGCCCGGCGTTCCCCGCCAGCGGCAGCGGAAGGACTAGGGCGTGTCCCGAGCCATCACCCCCGTCATCCTGGCCAGCGAGCGCGGCGAAGTTGGCCTGGCCGCGGGAATGGAGCTCCTCCGCGGCGGAGCTAGCGCCATGGATGCCGTGGAGGCCGCCGTGCGGGCGGCCGAGTCCAACGAGGCCGACCATTACGTGGGCGTCGGCGGCCTGCCCAACCTGCTCGGCGAGGTGGAGCTCGACGCGTCCATCATGGACGGCGCGACCCGCCGAGCGGGTGCCGTCGCGGCCGTCACCGGGTTCCCGCACCCGATCTCGATCGCCAGGGCCGTCTGCGACCGGCTCCCGCAGCACCTGCTGCTGGTCGGGGCGGGCGCCGAGCGGTTCGCCGACGAGGTCGGGATCGAACGCGGCCCGACGCTGACCGACGAGGCCAGGCAGATGTGGCGCGACGGGCTCGAGCCCGGAGCGCTGGCCGAGGCGCAGGCGAAGCACGGCGAAGGGGAGCTGACCTACCGGCAGCAGGTGATCGAGCGACTCGCGGCGATGACGCCGCCCGCCGGACCATGGGGAACGGTCAACGTGCTCGCGCTGGATGCCGCGGGCAATCTGGCGGTCGGCGTCAGCACCAGCGGGTATCCGTGGAAGTACCCGGGGCGCGTCGGCGACTCGGCGCTGATCGGCTCCGGCAACTACTGCGACAACCGGGTGGGCGCGGCCGCCTGCACCGGCCGGGGTGAGCTCGCGATCCGGGCGGGCACCGCCCGGTCCGTGCTGTTCGCGCTCCAGGTCGGCCGCGATCCGGCTGACGCCTGCGCCGCCGCGCTCGCCGAGACGGCTGAGCTGCCCGACGAGTACCGCTCGCCGCTCCAGGCGCTCTGCCTGACCCCGGACGGCAGGCACGGCGGGGCCTCGACCAGGCCGGGCTCGACCTACAGCGTGATGACTGCCAGCGACGACAGCTACCGGATCGAGGAGAGACGCCAGATATGAAGGTCTTCGTGTCCAGCGACATGGAGGGAACAGCCGGCGTTGTCGACTGGGAGCAGTGCGTCGGAGACGGCCCAGAGGCGGCGGCCGGGCGCCGGCTGCTGCTGGCCGAGGTGAACGCGGCGATCGAGGGCGCACTGGCGGGCGGGGCGACCGAGATCGTCGTCAACGACTCGCACTCGACGATGCGCAACCTGCCGCCCGGCGAACTGGCCGGCGGTGCCTCCTACATTTCCGGCAGCCATAAGCCGCTGTACATGATGCAGGGGCTGGACGGCAGTTTCGACGCGGTCTTGTTCATCTCCTATCACGGGTCGGTGGGCGCACCCGCCGGCCTGTCGCATACCTACAATCCGCGCGCGGTGGTTGAGGCGCGGCTGGATGGCGCGGTGACGGGTGAGGCCGGCATCAACGCGCTGGTCGCGGCGCATTACGGCGTGCCGGTCGTCCTGGTGACCGGGGACAGGTGCGCGTGCGAGGAGGCAGCCGCGCTGATCCCCGGCGTGCACGGCGCGATCGTCAAGGAGCACGTCAGCAGGCTGGCCGCGCACAGCCTGCACCCGGATGCCGCCTGCGCGCTGATCCGCGAGACCGCGCAGCGAGCGGTCGCCGGAGCCGCGGCCGCGAACCCGCCGCCGCTCGGCTCGGCCGTCCTCGAGATCTCGGTCCGGACGACCGACATCGCGGAGGCCGCGACCTGGGTCCGCGGAGTCGAGCGGACCGGGCCGCGCGAGCTGCGATTCAGTGGTGACGATCCGCTGGCGGTGTACCGCTCGTTCTGCGCGGCGATCCTGCTCACCAGGTCCATCGCGGACGTTGTGTGAGCACCGTGCCGGAGGCGCGCAGATGAGCACCGTGCCGGAGGCGCGGCCGCGGGTCGCCGTGGTGACGGGTGCGGCGGGCGGGATCGGCTCGGCGATCTGCCGGCGGCTGGCTGCCGACGGCTTCGTCGTGGCCTGCGTGGATCGGCGCGAGACCGACCTGGCCGGTCTGACCAGCGAACTGCCGGCCGCCCGCGGCTATGCCGCTGACCTCCGCGACGCTGCCTCGGTCCGCCAGGCCGCCGCCAGCATCAGGCAGGACCTCGGCGAGCCGTGGCTGCTCGTCAACGCCGCCGGCGTGTTCAGCATCCAGCTGCTGCCCGACCTGGACGAGCAGGAGTGGGACCGGATCCTGGACACCAACCTGAAGGGACCGTTCCTGGCCTGCCGTGAGTTCCTGCCCGCGATGATCGAGGCGCACGACGGCTGCATCGTCAACATCGCCTCGACGGCCGGAGTGCGCGGCGGCCGCCGGCGCGCTGCCTACTGCGCCTCGAAGGGCGGCCTGGTGCTGCTGACCAGGAGCCTGGCCATCGACCACGGGCCGGACGGAGTGCGGGTGAACTGCGTCTGCCCGGGCCTGATCGATACCGAGATGGCCGACTGGATCCGCCATGACGACGCGGCGATGGCCCGGTTCGACGCGGGTACTCCGGCCGGGCGGATCGGGTCGCCTGCGGAGATCGCCGCCGCTGTCGCGTTCCTCGCATCTGAGGACGCGAGCTACCTGCAAGGCACGGTGGTGATGGCCGACGGCGGCGTAACCGCGTGAGATTAGCTCCAGGTGAATAAGCAGTTGTCTGACGATCAAGGGACGAATAGCGGCGCGGCCTCGGCCGGCGGCCAGGCGACGCCCCCGGCTGCGGGGGCAGCGGCACCGCCGGATGGCGCGGCAGTCGGGCCATCCGATGGCGTGGCAGCCGGGCGGGCGGGCGGCCAGCCGGCGCGCCGGCGGGCGGCGACCCGGCGCACCGCCGGCGCGTCACCGGCCGGTCAGCGCCGTGCCTCCCGGCTGATCGACATCGCCGAGGCGGTCGGCGTGCACACGTCGACCGTGTCGCGCGTGCTCAACGGCGATCCGGCCCAGTCCGTCCGGCCAGAGATCTACCAGCAGATCCTGACCACGGCCAGGCAGCAGGGTTACCGTCCCAACGCGCTGGCCAGGGCGCTGAAGCGGCGCCGCACCGGCGCCTTCGCGTTCGTCATCCCGCTGCTGCGTAACCCGATCTGGGTCCGGCTCCAGCGCGGGGCACTGCAGCGGGCCGCCGAGCGCGGCTACGTCGTCATGATCATGGAGGAGCCCGCTGACGCCCACCAGCCGCCCGGGGCCTACCGGTACCTGGTCGACGAGAGCCGGGCGGACGGCCTGCTGATCGCCACCTCCCTGCGGGTCAGCGAGCACGCTGGCGGCGAGCCGGCCGCTCCGCACGTCTACGTCAACCGCAGGGGCCCGCGCCGCGGCAACAACGTCGTGATGGACGAGCCCGGAGCAATCAGGCTCTTTATCGAGCACGTCGCCGGGCTTGGCCACCGCAGCGTCTGCATCATCGACGGGCGGTCCGAGGTGGACACGGTGCACCGCCGGATCGCCGCAGCCAGGCGGATCTGCGCCGCGCGCGGGATCAGGCTCACCGTGCTGCACGCGGCGGCGACCGAGGAAGGCGGCTGGGACGCCGTCCAGAAACTGCTTCGCGGCGACGCCAGGCCCACGGCCTGCGGGGTCGGCAGCCTCAACCAGCTTTTCGGCGTCATGGCCGCGCTGCGCGCGGCGGCCATCCCGGTGCCCGAGGCGATGTCGCTGGTGAGCTTCGACGAGGACGAGTGCCTGGCCTTCCTCGATGTCCCCGTCACCAGCGTCGCGATGCCGCTCGCCGAACTCGGCAGCGCAGCCGTGGACGCGCTGATCGCTCGGGTGGAGGGGAGCCCGGAGCGCGACGTGCTGGTCCGCGAGCCGATGAGCATGATCCACCGGGACTCGGTCGCCCCCTACCGCGAGAGCCAGCCCCCGGTCAGCCGGGCGTGCGACTGACCGGGGGGCGGCGGCTTACCGGGGCGGCGGCTTACCGGGGCGGCGGCTTACCGGGGCGCCGGGTCGAGCTGGAACCTGGTGCCGCGACGCGGAGCGGCCACGCGGCACCAGGGGCCTGGGAGACGGTGCGGCGGAGCCGCGTGGCTCAGCCGTTAATCGGCAGCGGGTCGGTGGCGAGGCTGTCCTCGCCTTCGAGCAGGGCGGGTGCCCGCTCGAGCACCTGCGGCCGCCAGGCGCCAAGCACGAGCGCGTAGGCGATGCCGACCGCGATCAGGCCGATGGTCAGCCACGGCAGGGTGTTGAACGGGCTTGCCTGGCCGGGCCGCAGGTCGCCCCAGATCGGGATGGCCAGCACGATCACGCCGATCAGCGGGGTGACGACCCACAGCCAGATGTTCTTGCGGATGCCCTGGCGGCGGAACTTGGCCCACTCGACGACCAGGGCGACGTTGGCTACCAGGTACATGATGATCAGCCCGAGTATCCCGTATGTGCCGAGGAACCCCGAGGCGGTCACCGGGTCGGTGAACGCCGTGGAGACCACCCCGATCAGGATGCTCGGTGCCACGAACGCGACCGCCGCGGCCGCGGGCGTCTTGAACCTCGGGCTCACCCCGGCCAGCGATCGGCTCCACAGCCCGCCGCGGGCGCCGGCGAAGATGACCCGCGACGTCTGCGTGTTCGCGGCGACGTACGAACTGGTCACGCTGGACAGGAACACCCACGTGATCACCGGGGCGAGGAACGGCAGGAAGGACTTGGCCGCGGTATGGAACGGGTTCGCATCCGAGGCCAGGGCTCCGGCGTTCCCCACGCCGAAGGCCGTCACGAGCGCGTACGAGCCGACCACGTAGATCACGCCGCTCACGAGGACGGCGCCGAGCACCGCGATCGGCACGTTCCGCCGCGGGTCGCGGGTCTCCTCGGCCAGCGGCGCGGCCGCCTCGAACCCGCCGAAGGCCAGCACGGCGAGGCTGAACGCGAGCAGCACGTCGGTCGACTTGCCGCCCGGCCAGGAGAACGGGGTCGCCGAAAGCCCGCTCGCGCCGCCCTTGGCCAGGATCGTCAGGCTCAGCGCGAGCAGCAGGATCACCTCGAAGACGTATAGCGCGATCGTGACCCGGACGCCGAACTTGAGGCCGACGACGACGGGTGCCACGACGAGCGCACCGTAGACGATCGTGACGATCTGGGTGATGCCCCAGATGTGCGGGCTGCCGAGCACGTTCTGCACGATGTAGCTGCCGACGAAGATGTAGATGCCGCCGAACGCGATGATGTACCCGAGCACGGTGATCACGCCGACAGCTACGGCGACCTTAGTGCCGATCGCCCGGGTGATGTACGTGATGAACGATCCCGCGCTCGGGTAGACGCCGGAGAACTGGGCCAGGCTGCTGGCTGTGGCGCCCATGCCGACCATGGAGATCAGGAAGATCAGCGGGGCCGACGCGCCGGCCAGGCTGACCATGAAGCCGGTCGTGAAGAAGAGGTTGAAGGCGGGGGCGACCTGAGCAAGGCCCGGCATGATGATGCCGAACAGGCCGAGCTGATCGCGCTGGAGGCGCTCAGGTGCGGGGGACTGGGTGACGGCCATAGCTAGCCCCTTCCATGCCGTCGGATGAAATCGAGGAAAGTCTTGTTGAACTCGGCCGGGTGCTCCCACAGGCAGGCGTGCCCGCCCCTGGTGGTGGCCCATTCCGAGCCTGGGATCGCATCGTGGATCCGCCGGGAGAGCGCGACGGGAATGAGGATGTCCTGTTCGCCAGCGAGCACGAGCGATGGCGTGCTGATCTGGCCCAGCCGGTCACTGGTGTCGTGGTTCTGGATCACCGCGAGCTGCGCCAGGTAGGCGTGGACCGGCTGGTCCATGTAGCGCATCGCGGTCTCGAACTCGGCCAGGTCGCCGCCCCGCTCGTCGAAGAACGGGAGCGTGAACGCCCAGAGGGTGACGTCCCGCATGACGAAGGGCACGCCGAGCACGGGCGCCATGTCCGCCCACATGGCGAACATCCGCGAGCAGAACGGCCCCGGCGCGGCATACGTGCAGCCGAACGTGGCAGTACGCAGGTCGCCCGGGTAGGCGAGGGCGTACTCCTGGGCGATCATCCCGCCCATCGACACGCCCATCAGGTGAAAATCGGTTACGCCGAGCAAGTCGACGAGCGCCTTGGCGTCGTCGGCCAGCATCCGGCTTGAATACGGTCCGGCCGGCTTGGAGCTCGCACCGATGCCCCTGTTATCGATGCGAAGCACCCGGTAGCCGGCCGCGAGGAAGTCGTCCAGCTGGGCGAACCAGGTCTCGACGTCGTCGGCGAGACCGTTGATCAGGACGATCGTCTCCTCGCCGTCGCCGTCCAGCTTGTACTGCAGGTCGATGTCATTGACCTTCGCCATCGGCATCGGGATTACCTCCTGATCGGACGCGGATACGGGCATGTAGTTCGGTGAGCATGGCCTCGGTCAGCGAGAAGTGCTCGGCCGCCAGTTCCGCCGCGCGGTCAGCGTTTCCGGCGATGACCGCCTCGGCCAGCTGCGGGTGCTGCACCATGGCCCGCTGCCTGACCTGCGGCGTGTAAGGCTCGGCGTCGAAGCCCAGGCTCACCTCGCGCCTGATGCTCGCGCTGAGCTCGACCAGCCTGGTGTTATGACAGGCCCGGGCGATGGCCTGGTGCACCGCGTGATCCGCGAGGTGCGAGGCATCGCGGTCGGTGGCCCGCGAGTAGTCGCCGACAGCCTTGCGGATCACCCCGATGTCCCGCATGTCGCGCCGCTCCGCGGCCGTCCGCGCGATCGTCTGCTCGATCAGCCGGCGGAAGTCGAGGATCTCGGTGAGCTCGCCCCACGCCGGGACCAGCGTGCGGCGGATCATGTCGTCGGCGTCGGGTCCCACGCCGGTCCTGACGAAGGTGCCGCCGGCCCGCCCGCGCTTGGTGATCACGTAGCCGGCGGCCGCGAGGCGCTGCAGCGCCTCCCGCACGGTGGTCCGGCTCACCTCGAGCATGGCGGCGAGATCGCGCTCCGTCGGCAGCCGCTGGTCGGGCACGAACTCCCCGAGCGCGATCGCCGTCACGATCCGCTCGGCGATGCGCTCGCCAGCGGTCGGCATCGTGATCGGGGCGAGGTACTCGGTCACGCCGCCACCCTCCGCCCTGCTCGCGCCGGAGCGTCGCGCTGATCCCGGCCGGCCTGCGGATAGAACCCGGCGATGAACCTGGCCAGCGCCCTGGCCCCGGTCACGATGCTGGCCAGTTCCACCGCTTCGTCGATGGCGTGGATGTTGCGAGCCCGCGGGCCGTAGGCCAGCGCCGGCACGCCGAACTGGTTGAGGTAGAACCGCGCGTCCGTGGTGGCGCCAACCGGTGCGCGCCCCGGCGGCGCGCCGGTCGCCGACAGGTGTGCGCTGGCCATCGCGTCGGCCAGCCAGTGATCGGCGGGCAGCAGGTGACCCTCGGCGCGGAAGCCCGCCGGGCGGATCACGGGCGGGCTGTCGGCCAGCCACGGGTCGTCAGCCCCCGCCGCCAGGACGGCGGCACTGACCCGCTGCAGGGCCTCGTCCGGGCTCCAGGCGCGGGGGAACCCGACCCTGACCCGCAGCCGGGCCCGCCCCGGCACGCTCGACGCCCAGTCCCCGGCGGTGATGGTCCCGACATTCACGTTGTACGGCCGGGCGATGCCGCCGAAGGCCGGATCGTCCGCCGCCTCGTTGATCTCGTCTTCGAAGCCGGCCAGCGCGCGCAGGACCGCCGGAACGCTGCCGATCGGATTCTGCGCCCGGTCCGCCGCCTCGGCATGGGCCGCAACCCCGGCGATCTCGATCTCCACCCACAGCACGCCGACGCCGCCGAGCAGCAGATCCAGGTCGGTCGGCTCGAGCACGATCACGGCATCGCCCAGCACGCCGGCGTTGCACGCCGCGAGCGTGCCGTTGCCTGTGCACTCCTCCTCGATCACCGACAGGAAGCTGAGCTCGCCGGACAGTGCGTCCGGCATGGCCCGGCGCAGCGCCGCCACGGCCAGCGTGCCGAGCGCGAAGCCGCCCTTCATGTCCCCGGCGCCGCGGCCCGTCAGCCAGCCATCGAACCGGACGGGCACGAAGGGATCGGACGACCACAGCGCCGGCTCGGCCGGGACAACGTCGATGTGCCCGTTCAGCAGCAGTGACGGCGAGCCGCCCGCGTTGATCCGTCCCAGCACGTTGGGGCGCCCGGCGTAGGAGGCCTGCGCCACCCCGCCCGGGGCAGCCGACGCCGTCTGGTCGGGCACCGGCAGTTCGCTGACCTCGAAGCCGAGCCCGGCGAGTTCGGCTGCGACGACGTCCTGCGCGCCGCGCTCGGCACCGACCGTGCTCGGCGCCGCGACCAGGCGCTCGAGAAAGGAGAAGGCCGACTCGGCTCCCTCCTCGATTGCCGCGTCGACGTCCGCCCATCGAGCTGAGTCGCTCAGGGTCATCCTGATCCAGATCTTGGTCTAGTGGACTGATGTTTAGACCATTTTGCGCAACGACGGCCCGCTCGTCAATGCCTGCGCAGGCCGGCGCCGGCGCCCGCAGGTCCGATGGCGACGCTCGGGGCGGCCGGGCCCGACGGCCGAGCAAGCCCAGCCCCTCCTGCAGGCCCAGCCCCTCCTGCAGGCCCAGCGTGATCGTGGACGTCTTTCAGATCGCGGACGCCTGTCAGCGGCATCGGCTGAGAGTCGTCCACGTTCTGGGAAATGACCACGATCATGACCGCCGAGGGACCGTCGGCCAGGACCAGCCGGGGCCCGGAACCTCCGCCGCGCAGGGTCTGGGAAGCTGCTGGTGAAAACGGGAGGTTAGTTTCCATTGCGGACGGGAACCTGTCAAGGTACTAATCCGTTCACCTGGCTAACAAGTGGCGAGTTTCCCGCGTCCGGCTTTCTCAGCCGATGCCGGGAAATCGTGACCTTGCAGCCGGTCAATCGGCTGTGTCGTACATCGGCTAGCCTGCCGCTGGGCGGATGACGGTAAGTCGACGCCACTTGCTTCGGAGGAGCCCATGAAGCGCTTGCGGTCGCGGCGGGCGAGAATCGTCGCCTGGATCTCGGTCGCTCTCGTTGGCATTCTCGTCGTTGTCTCGGTCGGGGTGTACGCGGCCGTGCGGATGCAGCTCTCCGGAATCACGCACGTGACCAGGATCGACTCGCACCGGCGTCCGCCGCAGTACACCAACGCGCTGAACATCCTGCTGCTCGGTTCGGACACCAGGAAGGGGCGCAACGCCGCGATCGGCGGCCGGAACGGATGCTCCTGCTCGGACACGATCATGATCGCCCACATCTCGCCGGGGCACCACAACATCACCGTCGTCAGCATCCCGAGGGATACGGTCGTGCCGCTCTACGCGTGTACGCCGTGGAACGGCACGCCGGGTCAGCAAGCTGATCCGTACGCGGTCGAGCGGATCAACGCGACGCTGGCGGCCGGCGGTCCCGAGTGCGTGCGCGAGACCGTCGAGCAGCAATCCGGCATCTTTATCAACGACGTCATGGAACTGAATTTCACCGGCTTCGAGCACGTCATTAACGACATTGGCGGCGTCAACGTCTGCCTGCCGTTCGCGATCCACAACGTCATCACGGCCAGCGAGGGGTCCGGCCTGGACCTGAAAGCCGGCGAGCACCACATAGACGGAAGGGTGGCGCTGGAGTTCTGGCGCACTCGCTACAACGTGGCCGACGGATCCGACATCGCGCGGATCGCGCGCGACCAGTACCTGATGGCCCAGATCGTCAAGGGCGTGCTGCACAGCGGGCTGCTCCGCAGCCCGTCCAAGATCTACACCGTCATCGGCGACATCGCCGACGCGATGACCACCGACGCGAGTAATAGCGAGCTCATCCACATCGCGACCAGCCTGCGCGGAATCTCGGCCAAGGACGTCCAGTTCATCACGGCGCCCTGGGAGTCCTACCCGTACGACCCCAACGAGGTGGAGTTCGCGCAGCCGCAGGCCGATGCCGTCTTCTGGGCGCTCGCGCATGACACGGCGGTCCCCCCGACCAGCAAGGGCAAGAGCCACATCCGGACCGACGCGGTCAAGGGCCAGCGCAGCGGCCCGATCAGCGAGGGCCCGGCGGGCTCCCTGCTGACCCTCATTCCTTCTCAGGTGAAGGTCATGGTGCTGAACGGATCAAGCAAGACCGATCACAGCAGCCAGGCGGCCGCCGGGCTGACCAGCCGCGGGTTCGACGTCGTCGGCACCGGATATGCCGCGACCACCACGTACCGGAAATCGATGATCGAGTACGGGAGCATCGCCGACCTGCCAGCGGCCAGGACGCTGCGCGGGCAGTTCTCCACGGTCGCGATGAAGCTGGTGCCAGGGCTGACAGCGGGAACGGTCGACGTGATACTCGGATCGGGCTTCACTCAGCTCGGGCCGCCCACGCCGACCTCACGGGCGTCGATCGCCTCGCTCTCCAGCACTTACGGCGGCATCAACGCCAGTGTTTCCTGTCGCAACAGTGCTTTCTATGCGGCCAACGGGATACCGCAGGCCCAGTCGTCGTCCTGCGCCTGCTAGCGAGACCACCGGGCCCGGCATGGACGGCGGACTGAGCGAGCGGAGCGGCGCTGGCAGTACGCTGGGCGGCGCTGGCAGTACGCTGAGCGGCGCAGGCCAGCCAGGATGGCAAGGAAGAATCCGCTCTCGGATCCGCGGCCGGGAACTGGCCGCCTGTCGATTGCGTTCAGCTTTAGAAGCATATAGTCCTATCTGATAACCATGTCGTGCTGCCCGGAGGAGCGCATGAGGCCACGACGGTCCAGTCGGCAGTACCGGGCATCCGGGTCCGGCCGAGCAGGACGGTCCGCACTGTCGCGGCGCAGGCGTGCTGTCGCCTGGACGTCGATCGTGATGACAGCGGTAGTGACCATCGCCGTGCTCGGCGCCTATTTCACGGTGCGGGCGAAGCTCGACGCCATCGGACGGATCGTGATGGCCGATACCAAGCACCGCCCGCACAAGTACAACAACGCGCTGAACATCCTGCTGCTCGGCTCGGACACTAGGGCGGGGCACAACGCCGCCATCGGCGGGAAGGTCGGCTGCAACTGCTCGGACACGATCATGATCGCGCACATTTCCCCAGGCCGCAGCCGGGTGACGGTGCTCAGCATCCCGCGGGACACGGTCGTGCCCTACTACGCCTGTGACCCGGTCCAGGGGACGCCAGGCCAGCAGGCCGACCCGAACGCGTTCGAGCGGATCAACGCCACGCTGCAAGCTGGCGGTCCCGAGTGCGTGCGGACGACCGTCGAGCAGCAGACCGGGATCAGGATCGACAACATCATCCAGGTGGACTTCACCGGATTCCAGAAGGTCGTCAACGATGTCGGCGGAGTCAGCGTCTGCGTGCCCGTCGCCATCAGCGATCCGATCCGCACCCTGTCCAACGGCGACGTCGTCGGCTCTGGCCTGAAGCTCTCGGCCGGTGAGCATCACATCACAGGGCGAGTCGCCCTCCAGTTCTGGCGCGCGCGGTACGCGCTCGCCGACGGCGGTGACCTGGCCAGGATCCAGCGGGATCAGTACCTGCTGGCGCAGATCGTCAAGGGCGTGCTGCACAGCGGGCTGCTCACCAGTCCGTCGAAGCTGTACTCCGTGATCAGCGCCGTCGCCAGCTCGATGTCCACCGACGCCAGCTCCAGCGACCTGGTCAGGATCGCGACGAGCCTGAGCCATGTGTCGACCAGTGACATCCAGTTCGTCACGGCGCCGGCCATCCCCTACCCGCCCGACATCAACGAGCTCGAGCTCGCGCCCCAGGCCAAGGCCGTCTTCTCGGCAATCGCGCAGGACCAGCAACTGCCGAAGACCCCCCACGCTAAGAAGAAGGGCAGAGCTGGCGCGCTGCTGACGACGAGCCCGTCGCAGGTGAAGGTGACCGTCCTGAACGGCACGACGATCCCGCAGCTTGCCGCCAAGGTGTCGACTGAGCTGTCCGGTCGCGGTTTCGCGATCGTGGGGCAGCCCGCGGATGCCGCTACCCCGAACTACGTCCACACGGTGATCGAGTACGGCTCGAAGGCCGACCGGGCCGCGGTGGACACGCTGCGGCAGCAGATCCCGCAGGCGACCGTGAAGCTGGTACCCAGCGTCGCGGCGGGGACACTGCAGCTCGTCCTGGGGACCAGCTTCCATGCGCTCGCCGCGCAGAGCAAGCCACTCGGGACGATCTCGGGCAGCTTCAAGGCGAGCAGCCACTGCCGCAACAGCGCCTTCTTCGGGTCGAACCTGGCCAAGCCTTCGGGTAAGGTCCGGTGCGCATGCTGATTCCGGCCGGAGGTGGCGAATGAAGTACGTGAACCTTGGCCAGACCGGGCTTCGGGTCTCGCGGATCTGCCTCGGGCTGATGAGCTACGGCAACGGCAGTGACCGGCCGTGGGTGCTCGACGAGGACGCGGCCGAGCCGATCGTCAAGGCGGCCGTCGAAGGCGGCATCACGTTCTTCGACACCGCCGACGTCTACTCCGGCGGAGCGAGCGAGGTGGCAACCGGGCGCCTGCTCGGCAAGTTCCTCAGCCGCGACGAGGTCGTCGTCGCGACCAAGGTGCACGGCGCCATGGGTCCCGGCGAGAACGACAGGGGCTTGTCCCGCAAGCACATCATGTCCGGCATCGACGCCTCGCTGCGCCGGTTGAACATGGACTACGTGGACCTGTACCAGATCCACCGGTGGGACAGCCAGACGCCGATCGAGGAGACTCTGGAGGCGCTCGACGACGTCGTGCGGGTCGGCAAGGCCAGGTACATCGGCGCCAGCTCGATGTTCGCCTGGCAGTTCGCCAAGGCGCAGTACCGCGCCGATGCCCATGGCTGGACCAGGTTCAGCTCGATGCAGAACCACTACAACCTGCTCTACCGCGAGGAAGAGCGGGAGATGATTCCGCAGTGCATCGACCAGGGTGTCGGGGTGATCCCGTGGAGCCCGCTCGCGAGGGGCGTGCTGGCCGGAAACCGGACCAGGTCGGGCGAACGGCATACCACCAGGGCTGGTACCGATCCCTTCAGCGATTCGCTCTACGCGATGCCGTCGGACTTCGACATCGTGGACCGGGTCTCGCAGGTGGCGGCCGGCCGGGGTGTTCCTCCCGCCCAGGTCGCGCTCGCCTGGCTGCTGCACCGCCCCGGCGTGTCAGCGCCGATCACCGGCGCGACCAGGCTCGGGCATCTGACCGACGCGCTGGCGGCTGAGCAGCTCGAGCTCAGCGGCGAGGAAATTCGCGCGCTGGAAGAGCTTTACATTCCGCACCCGGTGCTCGGACACTAGTAAAGCCGCCTAGGATGCGCAAAACGGGTCGGCCGGGCCCGTGTTATTTCCGGCATGAAGCAGTCAGGCTGCTCCGTTCCGTCCTCCGATTCTGGCATGCCGAGCTATTATCGTTGAAATGATTTGCCAGCAATAGGGTCCGCATTGCGCAGGGAATAGCAATTCCCGCATTGCGGTGCGGTCAATCCATAACGGCGGACCGGGCTCAGGCGGCGATCCGGGCAGATCGCCCGCCAGCTGGCCGGCCAGGAGGCGGGGGAGATGCAGGCGGTGCGATGGAGACTGCCGGTGATCGTTGTGACGCTGGTCGCGGGGACCGGGGGCGCGTTCGTCACCTCGATCACCGGGGCCGGTGCCGCGAGCCATCCGGCCGGGCAGGGCCGTCAGGCCCGGCTGACCTGGGCGCCAACTCGTCCCGCGGCGCAGACCCATCCGGTCCTGCGCCCGGCCGCGCCCCGGCACGCGGCTGGGAGGATCCGCCCCAGCCGGCCGGTCAGCGCCACGGCAGGCCCTGTCCTGCCTGCCGATACAGTCCTGCCTGCCGGCGCGGCCGCGGTCAGGATCCTCAAGGTCGCGGCGACCAGGCCCGCTCCGCTCGTCACGGACGCCGTCGGCCACCGCCGCTCCAAGCGCGGGCTTGCCGCGCCGCGGCTGAGTGCCGCGATGCTGCTCGCCGGAAAGATCAGGCAGGCGCAGGCGCGCGCATACCTGCGGAACGCGCACCCGGCGGAGGCCAGGGACCTCGCAGGCACCCAGCGAGCCCAGATCCGCGATTACTTCTGCGGGCCAGCCATGGTCACCGAGATGCTCGCGCAACTGAACGTTGTCCTGCATCAGCAGGCCGCGGCCAGGGATCTCGGCACGAATCAGTCGGGCACCGACTGGTCTAATGCGCATGGCTATCCGGTGCCGCGCGTGCTCAATTCTCACCAGGCGCGCAATAAGTACGTCGCGGTCGCCCTCCCATGGTCGCCGACGGCAGCTCAGATCGGCGTCTTCAAAATGGATCTGGTGCGCGATATCAGCCGGGGTTCCGGGGTGCCGCTGGCCGGAAATGGATATGAGGTCCCCGGTGGTCCGCACCTGGTCGGTCACCCGCCGGGGCAGACGATTATGCACTGGTTCGACATCCGCGGCTACTCGCATTCCGGCGCGGTAACCGACTACGAGGATTCCGTCCACGGCGCGTCGAGCATCGGGTGGAGTGCCGCCGTGCCGGCCTACTCGTCCGTGTCGACGGTCACGATGGTGTACATACTCGGGGCTCGCGGCTACGTCTGGTAGCGGGCTCCCGACATGAGAACGACCGGCTGGAGGCGTTGCTGTCCGGCGGCAGCCGTGATCGCCGCACTGCTGCTCACGGGCTGCGCTGGCGCGTCGGGGCAGCCAGGTGCCGCTGGCCGGGTCAGCCCGGCCCGAAGACTGGTCGCCCGGTTCTGCCCGGGCCGGCCTCCTGGTGCCCTGACGACAGCGCTGACCAGCACCGTGCCCGTGTCGCTGCGCGGCGAGGTCGTCCCGCTGGGCATCTCGGCGGACGGTGCGACGGCCTACCTATCGGCCTGGACCCGGCGGTTCGCGGGAGTCGCCGCGCTCAGCCTGGCCACGGGAGCGCTGCATCCGATCGCCAGGTTCGGCAACCGGGCAACCGGCCAGGCAGACGGTGCGTGGGGCGGGCGGTGGCTGGTCTGGGAGCAGACGTACTCGCTCAGCAGCCTGGACGGCTTCACCGTGTTCGCCTGGGACTCCGTCACCGGCCGGCTGGTACCGCTTGGCCACTCGCTGGACTCGCCAGCTGGTGCGCCGTGGCCGAGCCCGTGGCACGCCCCCGCGGTCAGCGGGTACTTCGCCGCGTGGGCGCAGGGCTACGGGCCTGGCGGCCTGGTCGAGATACGCCTCGCGGACCTGCGCACCGGCCGGGTGAGCGTGATTGCCAGGGGTCATGTGCAGGCACCGTTCTTCGACGGCGGCCTCCTGGTCTGGCCGGCCTCCGGCCGCCCGGGCGCGCTGACCAGGCTGCACGCCTACGCCACGGCGACCGGCAGGCCAGCCCCGCTGCCTGCCGTGCTGCGCCCGGTCAGGGGAACGGACTTCGTCGCCACCGACGGGACGCGCACCGCGTACCTCGATCCGGGCCTGACCAGCCTCTACTATTCACCGGCGCCCGGTCAGGCCGCGTCCGTCGTGCTCAGAGCGCCGCCCGGGATTTCGTTCTCAAATATCGGGAT
Source organism: Streptosporangiaceae bacterium (assembly GCA_035532775.1). GTDB lineage: Bacteria > Actinomycetota > Actinomycetes > Streptosporangiales > Streptosporangiaceae > Chersky-822. Next base: position 7,212 of record DATKQH010000010.1, on the reverse strand, counting down.
GGCGCAGGGCGCGATCGCCTGGACGACCACCCGCGCCACCTACCTGGCCAGCACCGCCACCGGCGGGTACGTCCAGGTGACGCCGGAGTTCGGCTTCGCCGTGACCGACTCCGGGCCGGACGTGCTTGTCTCCGACGCGCCGGCCAGGAAGGCGGCCCATCCGCGACTCGCGCTGCACGTGCTCGACGCCGCGGGCATCGACCGCGGCGCCTGTTAGCGTGGGGGCAGCTGCCCGCAGTCCGGGCACAGGCCGAAGAGTTCCACCGTGTGCCCGACCTCGGAGAAGCCGGCCTGCTGCGCTACCTCGTCCGCCCAGCGCTCGACCGCCTTGCCTTCCACCTCGACGCTCCGGCCGCAGTTGCGGCAGGTGAGGTGGTGATGGTGGGTGTCGGTCTGACAGCGCCGGTACAGGATCTCGCCGCTTGAGTCCCTGATTGCGTCGACCCGGCCGGTCTCGCTGAGCACCTGGAGGTGCCGGTAGACCGTGGTCAGGCCGACCTGCTCGCCGCGTTCGCGCAGCTCGGCATGGATCTGCTGGGCACTGCAGAACCCCGGCAGCCGGTCAAGCACGGCGGCGACCGCCTCGGCCTGCCGGGTGCCGCGAACCCGGGTACCGTGCGGCCGACCGGCGGACGCGCTCGCGGGGAGGTTCACAACTCGCACGGTAGCAGCCTGCCGGGCATGCCCGGCCCGTCCTGGCGGGCACCTGGCGGCCCCACGTGCCGGGGCTGAGGCCCCCTCGCGCCGGGCCTGCGGGAGGATAGGGGAATGGCTGACCGGCTGCGGAATGCGACAAGTCCCTACCTGCTCCAGCACGCCGACAACCCGGTTGACTGGTGGCAGTGGAGTGACGAGGCATTCGCCGAGGCGCGCCGCAGGGATGTTCCCGTGCTGCTCTCGGTCGGCTACTCCGCCTGCCACTGGTGCCACGTGATGGCACACGAGTCGTTCGAGGACGAGGCAACCGCCCGGATAGTGAACGACAACATCGTGCCGATCAAGGTGGACCGCGAGGAGCGCCCCGACGTCGACGCCGTCTACATGACGGCGACGCAGGCGATGACCGGCCAGGGCGGCTGGCCGATGACGGTCTTCCTGACGCCCGACCGGCAGCCCTTCTACTGCGGCACGTACTATCCGCGCGAGCATTTCCAGCGGCTGGTCATGGCCGTCGCGCGAGCCTGGCACGAGGACCGGGCGAACGTCGCTGGCCAGGCGCGCAAGGTCGCCGAGGTACTGGCCGAGAACGGCGGACTGCGTGCGGCCACCGGGGCCGGCGCTGCTGCCGGGGCTGGCGCTGCTGGCCCTGGGATCGGGCTGGCCGGGGGAGAATCTGGCGGGCCGGTCGCAGCGGAGATCTGCGATGCGGCGGTCACCTTGCTGGCCAGGCGCTACGACTCCCGGCACGGCGGGTTCGGCGGCACACCCAAGTTCCCGCCGTCCACGGTGCTCGAATTCCTGCTCCGGCATTCCGAGCGAGTGCGGTCGCAGCAGCCGCCGGCCGAGGAGGGTCAGCAGCCCCCGGCCGGGCAGGCTCAGCAGCCCCCGGCCGAGCAGGCGCTCGCGATGGTGGCCGGGACCGCGGAGGCGATGGCCAGGGGCGGCATCTACGACCAGCTTGGCGGCGGCTTCGCCAGGTACAGCGTCGACGCCGAGTGGGTCGTGCCGCACTTCGAGAAGATGCTCTACGACAACGCGCAGCTGGCCCGGGTCTACGCGCACTGGTGGCGGCGGTCAGGCAGCGACCTCGCGCGGCGGGTCGCGGAGCAGACCTGTGACTGGATGATCGCGGACCTGGCGACCGGCGACGGCGGCTTCGCGAGCGCGCTGGACGCCGACAGCGAAGGAGAAGAGGGGGCGTTCTACGTCTGGACGCCGGCCGAGCTTGCCGAGGTGCTCGGCCCTGATGACGGAGCGTATGCGGCGCAGCTGTTCGCCGTCTCGCCGGGCGGAACGTTCGAGCGCGGCCGTTCTGTGTTGCAGTTGCCAGCCGATCCGGCCGATCCGCAGCGCTACGAGCGGGTCAGGTCGGCGCTGCTCGCCGCTCGTGCCGCCCGAGTCTGGCCCGCCAGGGATGACAAGGTCGTCGCGGCCTGGAACGGGCTGGCGATCACCGCGCTCGCCGAAGCCGGGCTGCTCTTCGACCGGCCCGGCTACATCGAGGCCGCCCGCGCCGCCGCAGGCCTGCTGACCAGCCTTCACCTGAGAGACGGACGGCTGGCCAGGACGTCCATGAACGGGGTCGCCGGCCAGAGCGCGGGCGTCCTGGAGGACTACGCGACCGTGGCGGCCGGGTTGCTCACCCTGGCGGGAGTAACCGGCGAGGAGCAGTGGGTAACCATTGCCGGAGAACTGCTGGAGATCACCCTCGAGCGGTTCCGCGACGTCAGCGGCGGCTTTTACGACACGGCGGACGACAGCGAGCAGCTGATCTACCGGCCTGCCGACCCGGCCGACGGGCCGACGCCGTCAGGAACCTTCGCCGTCGCCGGCGCCCTGCTCAGCTACTCGGCCCTGACCGGGTCGGCCAGTCACCGCGAGGCCGCAGCCGCGGCGCTCGGCGCGGTTGCCGACCTGGCCGCCCGGTACCCTCAGGCGGCCGGCTGGGGGCTCGCTGTGGGCGAGGCCTTCCTCGCCGGTCCCGACGAGATCGCGGTCGTCGGCCCGGCGGGCGACGACCGGACCCGGGCACTGCACCGGGCTGCCCTGCTCGGCGCGCCGCCGGGGGCCGTGATCGCGCTCGGTGATGCTGACGGGTCGGCGGCTACGGCGGCTGGGGCAACTGGCGGGCCGGAGAGCAGCATTCCGCTGCTGTCAGGACGTGGCCTCGTCGGCGGTCAGCCCGCCGCCTACGTGTGCCGCGGGTTCACCTGCCGGCTGCCGGTCACCACGGCAGATGACCTGCTCACAGCGCTGCGGCACTGAGCGGGTCGGGCTGGCTGAGCGCCCGCCGCCTTGCTCCATTGGCATCATCAGGACACCTGCTGCTTACGTTGCGCACAAAACATCGGTACGTAGGAACGCCGCCATCGGGGCGTTCGGCACTTTCATGTGCCGTCCGCGCCAGGCATAATTCCGGATAGCGCGAGAGAAGCCCCCGAGCGGAAGGGACCGAGTTGCCCTCATTGGCGCGTCGGCTGCTCCCCGTTGTCGCATTTGCTGTTGTCCTCTGCGTCGCCATGACGGGGATACTCGGCCAGGCCCGATCCCGGCTAGCACCGCCGAATGTGCAGCCCGCGCGATCGGCCGGCGCGGCTCAGCGCTCGGTAAGTAGCTCCGCGGGCGGAGCTGCCGGCATCAGCGCGGCCGTCGGCGCCATCCCGGGTGTTCACCGCCGATCTCCCGACCATCGGCGGTTCGGGGGCAGACAGCTGACGATCGCCTCGACGGTTGCCGCGAAGCCGCTGCCGTCGTCCGCGGGCAGCCGGGCACCCGGCCTTCGCCGCCTGCTGCAGGCAGATGTGCTCCTGGTAGGTCAGCGGTCGCTGCCGTCCGGCCTGGTGGCTCGGCTGCGGCGGCTTGGCGCGGTCGCGGCGGCGGTGCCGGTAGACGCCGGCCGGGTTCGCGTGAATGGCGTCTTCGTGAACGTACTCGGCGTCAACCCGGCCGCGTTCCGTCCGTTCGCGGCCAAGCCGACGGCCCGTTCTGACACTCTCTGGGAGAACGTCGCCGCGGGCGGCATGGCCATCTCCTACACGATGGGTAAGCAGGACCGGCTGACGCTGAACAAGCCCGTGCATGTCACCGGCGCCAAAGCGATGACGCTGCCGGTTGCCGGGTTCGGCACCGTCGGCATCGGCGGGGTTGATGCGGTGGTATCCGATGCCGTCGCCCTGTCGCTCGGCCTGCCTCCCGCGAACGCGATCGTCATCAGCGCGCCCCACGCCAGGCTCGACCGGCTCATCGCCAGGATCAAGCGCCTCGCACCGGCCAGGACCGCGGTTGCTGCTCTCGTGACCCAGGTGGTCGTGGGGACCACGACCGTGACGTCCAGCGCGGCTGGCGCGGCCGGTGTCAGCGCCGGTCAGGGTCCTGGCCTGACGGCGGTCGAGACTGCCAAGTTCCTGGCGGCGGCGAAGAGCCGGATTGGCATGGCGTACGTCTGGGGCGGTGCCGGCCCGGCGCAGTTCGACTGCTCAGGCCTGGTGCAGTGGTCGATGGCGCAGGCCGGGATCGTCATGCCACGAGTGGCGGCCGACCAGGCCCGGACCGGGCCGTTGCTGCGGCTCAGTCAGCTGCAGCCAGGTGACCTGCTCTTCTATCACACGGACCCGACCGCCCCGAGCTACATCTCGCACGTGGCCATCTACATCGGCAACGGCCAGATGCTCCAGGCACCCGAGCCCGGCATGAACGTCGAGATCGTGTCGGCCGACTTCGGTGCCGGGTTCGCTGGCGCCGTGCGCGTCTACCCCAGGATCGCTGCCGAGGTCGCCGGCAACCCGGCAGGCTGAGCCGCCGGTTACCCGGCATGTCCTCCCTGGATCCGCTTCCTCGGTCCCAGGGTGGGATGGATCCCTGGATCCATCCCCAGAGGGATATCCATCCGGGAGGCCCGAGGTGGATGTTCCTGGTGCTATCTATGTGGTAGATGCTGCGCTGCGGCCGTGCCTTGAGGCTGAGATTGCTCGTGTGCGCTGACCCGATGGTCGGTCTGCCCGGCAGACGGCACGCCGAGGCACTCGGAGTTTGCGGGACGCAGAGTTGCGTGTAATTATAATTACATGAGTACAGACGAGACTGAGAAGCATGTAAGTGCGGTCGAGCGCCTGCGGGGCTGGTTCACCGGCAGGATGCCCGCCGAGTGGCTTGATGGCGCGCTCGAGGTCAAGGTCGACCGCGAGGAGGTCACGGTCATCGTGCCGATCGCGGCGCCCCAGACCGCGGAAGGCGCGTCAGACGCTGAGCAAGCCGCGGCCTGGGACGGCCGCAGCCGCAGGTTCCGCGAGGAGACCAGGCAGCACCGGATCGAGATCGCCCAGGAGGCTGAGCACGCGTACGGCCGCAAGGTGTCGTGGGGCGTACGTTCGGAGGACCGGACGATCATGTTCACCACGTTCTCCGTGCCGGTCATGACCAGGCTCCGGCAGCCAGAGCGCCTGGTACTCGACACCCTGGTGGATGCCGGCGTGGCGCGGAGCCGCAGCGATGCGCTGGCATGGTGCGTCCGCCTGGTTGGCGAGCACGAGGACGCCTGGCTCGGCGAATTGCGCGAGGCTCTGCGGCGGGTGGAGCAGATCAGGGCCGAGGGTCCGCAGTCGTCCTGATCAGGACCGGCCGCTAGCCCTGGCCCGTCCGGCAGTCGCTGGCCCGTCCGGCAGCCGCTGGCCCGTCCGGCAGCACGAGCACGTTCTCGGCATGACGGCGCAGGCTGGCATGAGTACCTGTTTCGGCTGGCCTGGCCGCCCGGTCGGTCGATTGCGATAGCCGGCCCGTCAGGGGCGCCGGGGCAGGAGCACCGGGCCCGCGCGGCGGCCTGACTACGCTAGCCGGCGGTCAGGGGCGTGAGCGCCGGGCCCGCGCGGCCGCGGAATGCGCTACCCGGCCGTCAGGCCGACCGGGGGCGCTGGGCTGGCCGAAGACTCCTCCGGCCGACCGTGCTAGCCGAAGACGCAGTGCCAGCCGAAGACGCAGTGCCAGCCGAAGACGCAGTGCTAGCCGGCGACGCAGACTCTACGGCTAAGGCGCTCGGGAGGCTGGCACCCTGCTCGGCCGCCCGGCCCGGCCGCCGCTAGCGCCGGGGATCTGCAACCTTTGCACCCGCTTTATCACGTCTTGCCGACTTCTTCTCCGCGCCCTTGCCGAGGCCACTCCCATGGCCACCCGACCGTGGACCGCCGGGTCAGCCGGCTGCGATCCGCCGGGTGAGCCCGCGGCGATCCGTCTTGGTCGCGCCCCAGGGGCCGGCCGGCGCGCATGCCCTTGCCCGCTCGGGGAAGCAGGGACGGCATGTCAGGTGATCTAGCCAGGCCGCCTCACCGCGGCAGCGGCGGTTACTCGCGGGAACTTTTGACCCCAGGGGGGATATTTGATCCTGCCTGGGCCGGGGTACACTCCCCAGATCGATCCCGCAAGTCCGGGCGTACTCTGGGCTGCCCGAACTGGCATTACCCCGCAAAGCGGAGCGCTCAGCGTATTCGCCAACGAGGAGGAGCAGTCGTGGTGTATGAGGTGAGGGCCGCGTTGGTGGAGTACAACCCCACCGCCGGGCGGCTCCGCGAGCTGACCGAGAAGATGCCCAACAGCCAGGTGACCGAGTTCGACAACGTCGTGGTCAAGGCCAGGGTGGATTCACGGAGCACAAGGTCAACTTTCGTCGTCGATGACTCAACTAATGCCACCAAGCAGACCATCACCCGTGAGGAGTGCGACCGGATCTCCGCGGAGCAGGACGCGTTCCTTGCCGGCCAGCACGTCGTTGTCGTCGACGGCTACATCGGCTCCGATCCCGAGTTCCGCACGAGGGCCCGCCTGATCATGGAAGCGGCGAACGCGAACGTCGCCGGCATGCAGCAGCAGCTCTATTACCCGGTCGGGCCGGACTACGACCCGGCGACCTGGGAGCCGGACACCACGGTCATCTACACGCCGAACCTGCCCGCGCCTGGTTACCCGGATGACCGCGTGATCGCCGTTGACCTCAATGCCAATATCACCCGCGTGCTCAACTCGGACTACTTCGGTGAGTCCAAGAAGGGCGGCCTGCGGATGTGGAACAACATCGTCTTCAACCGCGGCGGCCTGGCGCTGCACGCTGGCTGCAAGGTCATGCCGAGGGACGGCGACCCGACGTCGATCCTGATCGTCGGCCTGTCGGGAACCGGCAAGACCACCACGACCTTCACCACCCAGCTGGACAGCAAGCCGGCCCAGGACGACTTCGTTGCCCTGATGCCGGGCGGGAAGGTCTACACCACCGAGAACGGCTGTTTCGCCAAGACCTTCGGCCTCGACCCCCGGTACGAGCCCTCGATCTACCACGCGACCACCAAGCCGGACGCCTACCTCGAGAACGTCTCGGTCGACGAGAACGGCAAGGTCGACTTCTTCGACACCTCGTACACCAAGAACGGCCGGACGACCTGGCCGTTCTCCTATGTCCACCCGTGGCCAGGCAACGAGGTGCCGGAGGCTGAGTTCCTGCTGATCCTGAACAGGAACGAGAACATCGTGCCCGGCGTGGCGCACCTTGACCGGGCGCAGGCCGCCGCG
>DATKQH010000009.1:0-44393 GCA_035532775.1 Streptosporangiaceae bacterium | reverse complement strand
TGCCGACCGTGGTGAAGAACGACACGACCAGGCGCCGCTGCCGGCGGGACTGGGACGAGCGGTTGAAGATGTCGGTGTGCTTCCACAGGATGCCGTAGTCCTCCTCGTGGATGCAGATCGCGTTCCGGATCACCCTCGGCTGGCCGGAGTCGTCGGTGATGGTCGCGTCGAGGTACGCGATCTCGCCAAGGCAGTCGCAGCCCAGCTCGAGCGAGTTCGCCCACTTCCCGACCAGGTACTCGCCGGTGTCGAAGTAGGTCTGCCAGTACCTGAACGCGGGATCGCCGTACGGCACCACCATCTCCGGCACCGACGCCCGGTAGATCACCGGCCGATCCCGGCCGTCGTCGGCGATGGCGATCTGGTGCAGGGTCAGCCCCTCGCGCGCGTCGAACCCGATCCGCATCGACCAGTTCTGCCACCTCAGCTGCGTCCCGTCCAGGCTGAAGCTCGGCCCGTCGGGCTGGGTGATCTCGATCGGCCGCAGGTCGGTGCGGAGCGGCCCGTGGACGGCAGGATCGTCGTAGTCGCCCGACTCGGCCGGGACCGGCCGATCGAACTCGTCCACGACCTTGAACACCCGCCGCTCGATCAGGTCGACGTAGGCGGCGACGCCGTCCACCGGATGCGACCACGCGTAGTCGTGCGGGTCCGCCTGGACGAAAGCGAGCACGCGCACCATCCGCCGCCCGTCCTCGTCGGCGACGCCGAAGGACCCGGCCGTCAGCGGGCAGGTCCGGATCTTGCTGACGTCGGTCAGGCCGCGCCTGGCCATGGCCGCGCGCCACTGCGGATCGGCCCGGACGATTTCCTCGCAGACGACGAAGTCCTCGTTGATGATGGGCAGGTGCCCGTCGGCGCGCGGGTCGAGCACGCGCCGGCTGACCACATGCCCGCGGGTCAGCGAGACCACGACGTCGGCCGACTCCCCGGAGCGCACGTCGAGCAGGAAGGCCCGGAGCCGCCGGTCCGGCGGCTGGCTGCCCGGTCCGGCCAGTACCTCGTCCTTCGGCGGCTCGTCCAGCCCGTAGTAGGCGAACCGGACCGACTCGGGCAGCAGGCCCGCCGCCGTCAGGATCTGCCGTCCGGCCTGGTACTCCGCCGCGCTGGCCGGGTCGAGCGGATGGCCGGGATGAGCGTCGGCAGCGTCGGGCGACACGATCGCTGTGTCCGTCATGGCAGATCTCCTGATTTTCGGAAGAATGGCTCCCGCCGCATCCCGGGCGGCGGGAGCCCGGCCGTTTCCGGTTATTCGTCCGCGACGATGGACCCAGCCCGCTCGCCCAGGCCGGGGTCGCGGCGGTTCAGGATATAGGCGTAGGCCACCGCGAGCACCACGATCACCAGGGCCGCGTACGGGAACCAGTCATACGGCGCCGCCTGACCCGGCTTGCACAGGTAGTAGACCGGCACCCCGATCGCGATCATGCCCAGGACCGGCAGCACAGCGTGCTTGAACACGCTGAACTCGGACGGCCGGTACTTGCGGTAGTAGAACGGCAGCGCCAGGTTGGCCAGGAAGTAGACCACCAGCACCAGGATAGTGCCCATCGTGGACGACTCCACGAAGAAGTTCAGCGCGTTCATCTGACCCCGCTGGGCGTGGCTGCCGATCAGGTGCCCGACCGCCCAGACAATGATGATGAGGCTGGCGATCGCGACGAAGACGTAGATGGCATTCGGGGTCCGCCGGCTTGAGTGGATCTTGCCGATCCAGCGCGGCAGCAGGCCTTCCCGGCCGGCGTTGAAGATCAGCCGGGCCTGGGAGTTGATCGCCGAGATCAGCACGCCGATGGTGGACGTGAAGCCAGCCACGTAGGCGAGGAACCCGAGGAATGCCGCGACGTTGTGCGCGACAGGGATAAACGGGATCGCCTGCGCCGACAGCTTGTTCGCGTTGTAGCCGTACCCGGTGACCGTGGCGAACGCGAACAGCACATAGCCGGCGACCATCAAGATGATCGACATGTAGACCGCGCGGGGAACGGCCTGCAGCCGCACTTCGCGATGCTGGACCGGCTGCAGGAGCGGCGGACGGCCGCGCATCTGACCGGCGTGTTCGAGCTGGCCGCGGCATGCGGGGCACTGCTCGATCCGCACCTCGCGGTCGGCCGGATGACCGAGTTGCTCGCCGGAACGGCGATGGCATGATCGGCATCGGCAGGCTCTCGCTGAACCAGGCGACGGTGCGCAACCTGACCGCGACACAAGCGATCGAGCTGTGCGTTAAGCATGAGATCTCAGCCATCGGCCTGTGGCGGGACCGGGTCGCCGAGCTCGGCCTGGCCGCCACGGCAGTGGCAGCCCGGGCGGCGGGCCTGCAGGTCTCCAGCCTGTGCCGGGGCGGATTCTTCACCCATGGCGATCGGCAGGCACGCGGCGCCGCGCTGGCGGACAACCGCGCGGCCGTGACCGAGGCCGCGGCGCTCGGGGCCGACGCGCTGATCCTGGTCTCGGGCGGGCTGGTCCCGGACAGCAGGGACCTGGCCCTGGCCCGCCGGATGATCGCCGACGCGATCGCCGACCTCGTCCCGTTCGCCCGGCAGGCCGGCGTCATGCTCGGCATCGAGCCGCTGCACCCGATGTTCTGCGCGGACCGCTGCGCCATCACCCGCCTGGGCGAGGCCGTCGACCTCGCGCTCCAGTTCCCCGCGGACACGGTCGGCGTCGTGGTGGACACCTACCACGTGTGGTGGGACGCACAGCTGGCGGACGACATCGGCCCCGCGGCCGGCCGGATCGTCAGCTATCAGCTCTGCGACTGGATCCTGCCGCTGCCGAGCGACGCACTGCTCGGCCGCGGGCACCTCGGCGACGGGTTCATCGACTTCCGGCTGATCTCGTCCCAGGTGCTGGCGGCCGGCTACACCGGATATGCCGAGGTGGAGATCCTCAATCAGCAGATCTGGGACGCGCCGCCGGACGAGACGGCAGCGACGGTCAGATCCCGGTTCGCCGAGCTGCTCGGCTGAGGTGGCTCCCGCCCCCTCCGTTTGTCACCGACGCCGCCGCTCTCACCGGCCGATATCGTGCACCGCGAGCGTCAGCTCGGCTGCGGGACGATGCGGATGTACGGCTTGGGCTCCTGCCAGTCGCCGAAGATCTCCTTGGCCTCGTCGTTGGAGACCGAGCCGGCGATGATGACATCTTCGCCCGGCTGCCAGTTCACCGGCGTGGACACCCGGTGCTTGGCGGTGAGCTGCAGAGAGTCGATCACCCGGAGCACCTCGTCGAAGTTGCGCCCGGTGGTCATCGGGTAAATGAGGATGAGCTTGATCTTCTTGTCCGGTCCGACGACGAAGACGTTCCGTACCGTCTGGTTGTCGGCGGGCGTGCGTGACTTCGGGTCGCCGGAGGTACTGGCCGGGAGCATCCCGTAGAGCTTGGCGACGTTGAAGTCGGCGTCCCCGATGATGGGGTAGTTAGGCGCGTGCCCCTGGGTCTCCTCGATATCAGCCGCCCAGCGCTCGTGGTCGCTGGTGGGATCGACCGACAGCCCGATGATCTTCACGCCGCGGCGGTCGAACTCCGGCTTGATCTTGGCCATATAGCCGAGTTCCGTCGTGCATACCGGAGTGAAGTCCTTAGGGTGGGAGAACAGCACCGCCCACGAGTCTCCGATCCATTCGTGAAAGTCGACCGGCCCTTCGCTGGTCTGGGCGTGAAAGTCCGGGGCAGTGTCGCCGATGGCCAGGCTCATATCACTTCTCCCTTGTCGCGGTTGGACTGAATCAGGCTGCCGCATCGTAGCCGCAGCGGACACGAGCAGCCGCTGCCTATATTCGCGCACGACCGGGTTCCGGGGACAGGCCGGGGTGCGGGCTGGACCTGGCGGCCGCAAAAGGGTGTGGTGTCCACCGTGATGCGACTGGCGGCGCCCCGCCGGACGATCTGGGGCATGGCATCCACCCGCCGGGTCATCCTGCAGCTCGACCTGATGAAGAGCGCGAGATGAATTCACAGCCTCAACGGGCAGTACGGAGTCCTGCCGGCACCATCGAGCCCGTCGGGCCCTCGGCGATTGTCAGGATCGTGCGAGGGCCGATGACCAAGGTGCTCAACCCGGTCATCGTCAGGCTCGCCGACCGTCGGCACTCCACATGGCCGGCCAGATCCGGCACGTGGGCCGGCGTTCCGGACGGACCTACACGACCCCGGTCAGCGCCAGGCGCAGCGGCGACCTGGTCCTGATCGCGCTCACCTTCGGCAATCAGTCCGACTGGGTGCGGAACGTGCGGGCCGCCGGCGGCGGCTCCATCAGGATCGAGGGCGCGGATCTTGAGGTCATCCAGCCGCAGTTCATGAGCCTGGTGGACGCCTGGCCGCTCGTGCAGGCCGCGTTCAGCCCGAGGGAGCGAGCCGGCTTCCGCGTGCTCGGCATCAGGCAGGTCATGATCCTGCGGGTGCTGCCAGCCGGGCACCCGCCGGACGCGGCCTCGGCCGCCAGCCCCGCGATCACCGGGCCTTAACCGGCCGGCACCATCCCCGGACCCGGAGGTAGCATCGCGTCCATGCCCGAGACGCCTGACACCAATGCCGCCATCTGGAAGTCCGCCGAGGGCATCTCCCACTGGATGTCGACCGCCGACGACCGCGAGCGGCGGCGGGCCGACCAGCGTCGCCTGATGGCCGACCTGCTGCCCTTCGACGACGACGAGCATTTCACCTTCGCCGATATGGGCGCCGGCACCGGGGCTGCCGCCCGCGCGGTCCTCGACCGCTACCCGGGTGCTCGCGCGATCCTGGCCGACTACTCGCCCCAGATGATGGCGGAGGGGACGAAGGCACTCGCCCCTTACGACGGCCGGTACCGTTACGTCGAGTTCGACCTGGCGCACAGCGACTGGCCGGCCGAGATGCCGGCGACGCTGGCGGCCGTGGTCACCTCGCTGTGCGTCCACCACCTGCCCGACGAGCGCAAGCAGCAGCTGTTCGCCGAGATCGGCTCGCGCCTGGCGCCCGGGGGCTGGTTCCTGAACTACGATCCGGTGACCGCCGGCGACCCGGTTGTCGAAGCGACCTGGCAGCGGGTCAACGACCGCCGGGACCCGGCGGCCGCGAGCAAGCAGACCAGTCGCACCCCAGCCGAGCAGAGACACTTCGAGAACCACGTGCGCTACATCATCCCGCTAGCTCCCCAGCTCGACTTCCTGCGCGCGGCAGGCTTCGAGGCCGTCGACGTGTTCTGGAAGGAACTCGACTACGTCATCTACGGCGGCCGCCGCCCCGTCACTGACGCCTGACCGATCAGTGTGGTGCCCGATCCAGAGGGCACAACGATGGAGCGGCGCAGGTCGGGGGGCCTGGCCAACGAGGGGGCGGGGGCGATGCGGGCAGCACGCCGCCGGCCTGAAGGGGGAAGCCGATGGCCAGGAGGCTGGCGCGCCAGAACCGGCTGGAGACCCGCAAGTCGCTGCGAACGCCTCGTGCGGCCGCGGTGGCCGGAATCATCTTCTCCCTGCTCCTGATCGCGGCGCTCGTGCTGCTCGAGGTCTCGGCACCCGCCAATCCCGCCCAGGCCGGGGCGTGGCTGACCAGCTCCGCGCGACGGGCGGCAGTGGCGCTGGCCCTGAACCTCATCCCCTTCGCCGGCATCGCCTTCCTCTGGTTCATCGGAGTGGTCAGGGACCGGATCGGAGGCCGGGAGGACCGATTCTTCGTGACCGTGTTCCTGGGCAGCGGTCTGCTGTTCACCGGCATGCTGTTCGTGGCCGCGGCGGTCGCCGGCGGCCTCATCGCGGCGGCGTCCCACTCGTCCAGCCTGCCCGGCCCGGGCACCCTGGCGCTGGGCCGCAACGCCACCTCGATCCTGCTGAACGTCTACTGCCTGCGGATGGCGGCGGTGTTCACGATCAGCACGGTGACGATCGGGCGCCGCACCCAGGTCATCCCGCGGTGGCTCGGCATTTCCGGGCTCGTCACCACCCTGGTGCTGCTCGTCGGCACCGGTATCTCAGCCTGGGCGGCGCTGCTCTTTCCCGCGTGGATCCTGGCGCTGAGTGTCGACATCCTCCTGGCCGGCCCGCAGGCCGTCGCAGGCGCGGCGGGCGGACCCCCGTCCGCCTGATCGCGGCCCGGGTGACGCATGATGGCTGCGTGGAGAGCGCATCGCCGGTGCCAGCAGGTGTCCTGCCCGAAGCCTGGCGGATCGCGGAGGAGGTGCTGTTCCCGGCCGCGATGGCAACAGATGCGGCGGACATGGTGCCGGTCTCGCACTTCGACGCGCTGGCGGCCGCCGGGCTGTACGGCATTTTCGGTCCGGTGCAGGCGGGCGGGCTTGGCCTGGACCTGCCGGGCGGGTGCGCGGTTGTCGAGGTACTGGCGGGCGGCTGCCTGGCCACGACCTTCGTCTGGATCCAGCACTTCGGACTGCTGCGCGCGCTCGGCGCGGACGACGCGCCGGCCCGCCTGCGCGACACGTGGCTGGGACCGGCCTGCCGCGGTGAGCTCCGGGCCGGCATAGCCCTCGCCGGGCTCCTCCCCGGGCCGCCCAGGCTGCGGGCGCGGGCCGTCAGCGATGGCTGGATCCTGACCGGCACGTGCCCGTGGGTCACCGGATGGGGCCAGATCAACGTCCTGCTGGTCGCGGCGCGCGGACCCGACGACACGATTGTCACCCTGGTGCTGGACGCCGCCGACCAGGCCGGCCTGACGATCACCAGGCAGCACCTCACGGCGGTCAACGCGAGCGCGACGGTTCAGCTGGACTTCGCCGACGTGCTGGTTCCCGCCGGCCGCCTGGTCTCCCTGGCGCCATTTGACCCGGCGATGAATCTCACGGCGGCGGCGCTTCGCGTCAACGGATCGCTGGCCCTCGGCCTGACCGGACGCTGCTGCCGCCTGATGGGAGCGAGCCCGCTCGATGACGGGCTCGACGCCTGCCGGCAGCGGCTGGCCGCGACCGGCGACGAGACCATCCAGGCAGCGCGGGCGGCAGCGTCCGAGCTCGCGGTGCGCGCGGCCGCCGCCCTCGCCGTATACGAAGGCAGCCGGTCGATTACCGCCGGGGCGCACGCCCAGCGCCTGGCCCGCGAGGCTACCTTCCTGCTCGTCTTCGGATCCCGGCCCGGCATCCGGGCCGACCTCCTCCGGCGCCTGGGCGCCGGCTAGGGCGTGTCCCGTGGATCATGGGACGGGGTCGCGTAGCCAGATCCTGATCGATGCGACGTCGATGGTGCCCTGCGCGCTCCTTGAGGACCGACAGCCCGACGGTCAGCATGGTGACGGCCACGCTGCCGCACAAATCCTCGTCACCGTCGATGTCGCTCTCCTCGACTATCCCGTAAAGAGCGGCAACCATCTCGTCAACCGTCAGCGAGCACTCCACCCGCAAGATGAACGCCCCGTCCACCGGATCGAACCACCGCGCGTCCCTGATCACGGGCAGCGCCTGCCTGCCAGCACGGTCGCTGCCATCCCGGCTAGCCCCCGCGGATGTGGGCCCCGTGCCGGAGCAAGGTTCCCAGCGACCGAGGCCGCCGGGAGCCTTCCGGCCGTCTGTGCTAGCGCCGTTCCCGGACATGACTGGCCTAGCCGAGCTAGGGCCGGCGAAGAGATTGGGTCAGGTTTGGTGATCTTGGGGCAGGTTCTTGTCGGGCCGGGACCGGGATCGCTGCCGTGCGGGTGAGATCCTGGATGGCTGCCTGGTAGGCCCGGTGGGCCCGGCGCAGTGGGGCGGGAGCGGTGGTGCGGAGTGCGGCCATTCCGGCCTGCGGGACTGTGTCGTGGACGCGGGCGGGGATATGGCGGTGGTCAGGCCTGCCGGGGTGACCTGGTAGCGGTGGGTGCGGGGAATCTGTTCGGTGAGGCCGTGAGCGCGCAGCCGGCGAAGGTCGCAGGTGGCCTGGCTGGCGGTGATGGCGCCGGCTGGCCGGCCGAGGGACTCGGCGAGCAGTTCGCGCAGGTCCTTGCTGGCGAGCCCGGCGGTGTGGAGCCGGAACATCAGCAGGATGTGGAGCAGCGCCTGGGCGCGGGGGTCGGTGAGCTGCAGCCCGGCGATGCGGGTGCCGTCGCCGTGTTTGTGGTACTGCTTGATCTGGGCGTGCTTGTCACGCAGGCTCGGGGTGACCCCGTCGGTGACCACGCGGGTGGCGAAGACGCCGGGGGTGCGGTTCTTGCGGCCCCGGCAGATGGACCGGGCGAAGATCAGGCTGATCCGGTCGGGCCGGCCGAGGTCGAGGTTGTCGCGGATGGCGTGCTCGAAGAACACCCGCCCGGCAGCTGGCTGGTCCAGCATCTGGGTCAGCGAGAACTCCGCCTGCAGGATCGAGATGTCATGCCGGTAGCCGGCGGCACGGCCGGCCGGGCTGAACGGGTGCGGCAGGATGGCCAGCCACTTGCGCAGCAGCGTGTCGATCTGCGCGGGACCCGGGCTGCGGCAGATGGCTTGCAGGGCGGGCACGTCGCCGGCGGCGGCAAAGCCGTTGTCCAGCGGCTCGAAGCCGATCCCGGCCCTGGCGGCCTGCCGCTTGGCCCGCTCGTTGCCGTTGAGGCACGGCTTGGCGTTGAACGGGAAGCAGGAGCAGGACGTCAGGACGAACGGGCCGAAGTCCTCATCGACGCAGTAGCAGTAGTACTGGTTGACCACGCCGGTCTCCGCGGCGATCCACGGATAGGAGCTGCCGTCAGCCCGGCGGCGCTTGCGGGTCCGGAACAGCGGGACCTTCTCCTGCGCGCGGCCGCCCTGGCTGTCGTCGGCGAAGCGTGCCCCCTCCGTATCGATGATGAATCCGCCGTGCATCATGACGGCCCAGGTGACCAGGACCCCATGCGGTTGAGCCGACCATGAAGGTGATGCTGGGATGCGGCTCGGCCACGTCGAGCAGCGCCCGCAGCAGAGCGTGCCCGGACCGGCCAGGGACGGCATGCCGAGTCCTCGATCCCCGCCGCTCGCTGCCACCTGGTGCCGGCCGCCGGGATCATGCCGGTACTCATCGCGGTATTGCCGTCATGCCGGAACGTGGGACGCGGCTCGAGGTTGAGCACGGTGCTGCCGCGGTCGGCAGCGGTCACGGCCGCGGTGAGGCCGGCGCCTCCCGCCCCGGCCACCACGACATCCTCTGGTCGCAGGCCACGGGAGCGCAGCTCGATGGCCGCGTCGATGGCCGTGTGGGTGAAGTGGTTGGCCGGATAGGGCTTGAAGAAGATGTCGGGGACCAGCCAGGTTTCGCCCAGGCCGTCGGTGATGGCCGCTGGGTCGAACTGTCCGTGCAGCCAGGCCTGGTAGAAGCCGAAACGGCCCTCCAGTACGGTCGGCGGTCCGGTGAACCCCTCCGCTGCCAGCTGCGCGGCGGATACGGCGGAATGAGCCGCCCAGCCGCAGTGCATCCGCTTGACGGTGCCGCCGGTGCGGTTCGCCTCGATGAGACCGGCGGCCATGGATGCGGCGATTCCGAGGGCGTTGGTCACGCCGACCGCGTCGAGCCCGAGCAGCACTGCCGCCGACACCGCCCCGCCCAGTGCGCCGCAGATCGATGTCGCGTGCTGACCATGGTCGAAGAAGGTGGAGTTGCGGGCGTCCTGGTCGTAGCCCGCCATGCCGGTCCGCACGCACACCTCCAGACCGGCGGCCACCGCCGATATGAGGGCCTGACCGTCAGCGCCGGCGGCCTGGGCCGCCGCCAGGGCAGCCGGCACGACGGAGGCACTCGGATGCAGGACCGACGGCAGGTGGGTGTCGTCGTAGTCGAGCGAGTGCGCCAGGACACCGTTGACAAATGCGGCCAGCGTGGCCGGCATCCTGGTCGGCATGCCTACCGCACTGGCCTGCGGACGGCCGCCCTGCGTCAGCACCCAGCGGCGGGCCGCGGCGCTGGTATCGAGCGGTGTAGCGGCAACGCAGATGCCGAGGATGTCGAGGATCCGCTTCCGGACGCTGTCTATGACGTCAGGGGGAGCCGGGGGTACGTGCTGGCGACCGCGAAGGCGCCAAGCCGCTGCGCCAGCGCTGGCCCGGCTTGGTCAGTCATGGGCGACGACCGCCAGCGGCCGCACTGGCGACCCCGTCGCGCCGACCAGGTTCAGCGGTGCCAGCACAAAGGTGAACTCGTGCACCGACGCCGCGGCCAGTTCCTCCAGGGCCAGGGCCTCGATGATGTAGACCCCGTTCTCGACCAGGAGCACCCGGTGGGCCGGCAGGAGCGTATGCCCGTTCCCCGGCGCGAGCCGCTCGAAGGCGATCGTGTCGGCGCCGACGGCCAGAGCGCCACGCTGTGCGAGCCAGCCGGCGCCGGCCTGTCCCACGCCAGGAACCCCGGTCTCAGGCCGCACTGCACCACGGTCAGCAACGCGTCAGTCATCTGACCACCCCGCGTTCTCGCATGCTCGCCACCTGGGCCTGGTCGTAGCCGAGTCCGTCGATGAGCACGGAGTCGGTATCCGCTCCCAGCCCGCGGCCGGCGAACCGGATCCGGCCTGGCGTGGCCGACATCCGCCACATCACGTTGTGCATGAGCATGCGGCCGAAGTCGGCATCCTCGACCTCGGTGATCATCTCGGTCTGCCGGATATGGGCGTCCTCGACGATGTCCCTGGCGTTGTAGATCGGGGCCACGGCCGCGCCAACCTCCTCGAAGGCAGCCATCACCTCCGTGCGGGTCCGGTCCGCAATCCAGTCACCGACCAGCCGGTCGAGAAGGTCGGCGTGCTCGACGCGGCCCCGGCCGCTGGCGAACCACGGCTCGGCGATCACTTCGGGATGCCCGACGAGCCGCAGCACCTTCTCCGCGATGCTCTGCGCGCTTGTCGACACCGCCACCCACTTGCCGTCGCTGGTGCTGTAGGTGTTCCGCGGCGCGTTGTTGGTCGAGCGGTTCCCGTGCCGCTCCTCGATGACGCCGAGCTGGTCGTACACCGTCGGGCCCGGGCCGACCGCGGTCATGATCGGCTCGAGGATGCTGATGTCGATGACCTGGCCGGCACCGCCGCGGGCATCCCGGTGCCACAAGGCCATCATCGCGGCACTGGACGCTGCGATCCCGCAGATACTGTCCGCCAGCCCGAAGGCGGGCAGCGTAGGCGGCCCGGCCGGACTCCCGGTGAGATGGCGAAGCCGCTCATCGCCTCGGCCAGCGTGCCGAAGCCCGGCCGGTGGGCGTAGGGGCCGGTCTGACCGAATCCGGTGAGCCGGACCAGTACGAGACCGGGGTTGACCGCATGCAGCCGGACCGGACCGAGACCCCATTTCTCCAGCGTGCCTGGCCGGAAGTTCTCCACCACGACGTCGGCGCTGGCCGCGAGCCGCAGGAACGCTTCGCCGCCCTCGGGCTGGCCAAGGTCGAGACCCACTGTCCGCTTGTTGCGGCTGATTTCTTTCCACCACAGCGGCGTCCCGTCTTTCTGCCAGCCGTGCCCGCGCATGTTGTCGCCGCCGACCGGATGCTCGATCTTGATCACCTCGGCGCCGAAGTCGCCGAGGATCTGGCAGCAGAGCGGTCCGGCGAGAATCGTCGACGCGTCGATCACCCGGAGCCCGTCCAGCGGCATCATGCCCGTGCTCCGCCGAGGAAGACCTCGGCCATTCTTTCGTCGGCGAGAACGTCGCGAGCGCTGGCGGCCATCGCGACTCCGCCCTGGACCAGCACGTAGGCCCAGTCCGCGGTCTCCAGCGCGAGCCTGGTCTTCTGCTCCACGAGAAGGATGGACGTCCCGGATTTCGCGAGCCCGACCCCGATGTCCTGGATCACGACCCGGGTCAGTTCCTCGCTGAGCCCGGCCGTCGGCTCATCCAGGATCAGCAGCCGCGGCCGGAGCATCATGGCCCGCGCCACCGCGACCATCTTCTGCTGGCCGCCGCTGAGCGTGCTGGCACGGCGCTTCAGCATCGGCACGAGCTGGGGCCACCGCTCCAGAACCCTGGCCATGCTCTCCCTGCGCTCAGCTGGCCGCAGCAGGTATCCGCCCATCTCCAGGTTGTCGCGGACGGTCATGTGAGCGAAGGTGTCATCACCCTGAGGGATGTAGCCGACGCCCACCCGGACGAGGTTCTCAAGCGGACTGCTGGTCACGTCCGAGCCGTCAAGCCGCACCGAGCCGGCAAAGACCCGGCGACCCCGGCGATGGCCTTCAGCACGGTGCTCTTGCCGGCTCCGTTCGGCCCCACGAGGGCCACGACCTCGCCTTCCCCGACCGACATGGTCACGTCGGTGACGATCTGGATGCTGCCGTAGCCAGCCGACAGCGAGCTGATCTCCAGCAGGGGCTTCCGGCCAGCCCGCGAGCCGCCCGCCAGGTGCTCATCCATTGAGGTACGCCTGCTGGACGACGGCCGATGACCGCAGCTCGTTCATCGTCCCGGTCTCGATGACGCGTCCGAGGGCCATGACCACAACGTGGTCACAGATGCGCCCTACCGAAGCCAGATCGTGCTCGACAACGACAACCGCGGTACCGCTGTCGGCGAGTTCTGTCAAAGCCGACTCGATCCGCTCGCACAGGGCCGGCGTCACGCCGGCCATCGGCTCGTCCAGCAGCAGGATGCGGGGCGCGGCCATGAACGCACGCATGACATCGAGCATCTTGCGCTCGCCACCGCTGAGGGTTCCTGCCCGGTCGTTTGCCTTCGCCGCGAGATTAAACCGCTCCAGCAGCAACTCCGCCCGGGCGACGAATTCCGCTTCCTGCGCCCGCCACCACCGGCGGCCGTTCAGCAGGCCGATCACGCTCTCGGCGCGCTGCTGCTGCGCCGCCACGCAAAGGTTCTCGATAACCCCCAGCAGTGCCCCGGACAGCGCCGCCATAGCCCCGCCGACGACCTGCACCGATGTCCGCCACGCGAACAGGTTCTTGCCGAGACCCGAGGCCGAGGCAGGCGCGTCCCTGATCGCCCTCAGCGTCCGGCCGACCGGGCCGGCCGTGAAACGGCGCAAGATCAGCCAGGTACCCGCGCAGACAATGACGATCAGCGCGGCGTAGCTCCAGCTGCTGTTGCTCACCCCGGGATCGGGGATGAAGAACAGTCCGTTCTGCCCGCCGAGGAAATTGGGATAAGCGCCGACGATTGTCCAGGCGAGAATCTCGAATCCGAACATCACGAGCGCGAAGTAGTCCAGCCGTATGCGGCGGACCGCCACCACGCCTAGCGCTCCGCCGAGTACCCCGCCGACGACGATCGCGCCCAGGACAGCGGTCCAGCCTGGCCAGTGCTCACCGCCGATGTAACTCGCCGCGGTCCCCAGATTGACCGCGTGCGGCAGCCGGAGGACGGCGTAGGTATAGGCCCCGGCGGCGATCAGCAGGATATAGCCGAGATTCGCGACGCCGGCCACGCCGTATTCCAGATTCAGGCCCCAGGCAGCAATGGTGTCGATGCCCAGGTAGACCACGAGCAGCAGCGCATAATACGACACCGGCTAGGCCTCCAGGCTGCTGGATGCGTCGGCCAGGCCGAAGATTCCCCGCGGCCGTACCAGGAGAATGACCACCATGATTCCGAACGCGACTACGTCGGAGAAGAGAGGGTTCACGTAGAAGGCCGCGATCTGGCTGCTGATGCCGATCACTACCGCGCCGAGCATGGCGCCGTATGGCTGGCCCGCACCGCCTAGCAGCAGTCCTGCGACCATGTAGAAGAGAAACAGGCTGCCCAGATTGAAGTCGAACGCCACGGTCGTCGCCGCCAGGGCCATCCCGGCAACGCCGCACATCATTCCGGTGACGAACCACGTGAAGTCCACGACCCGGCCGGTCCGGATTCCGCACGCCCGCGCGAGCGTCCGGTTCCCTGCCGTCGCCCGCAGGGCACGTCCCAGCGTGGTCATGGTCAGCAGCAGGTGGAACGCGAGCATGAGCACTGCTGCGATGCAGATGAACGCCACCTGAAGTTCGGTCAGGGTGAATCCCAGGAACTGCAGTTCGTGGCCCGCCTGGGCGGCGAAGCTCACCTGCTGGTCGCCCGCGATCAGAGCTACGATGTACTGAATGAAGGTCGCGACGTACAGGGTGGCGACGATCAGCGTCAGCGGGGTGGCGCCTCGCCGCTAAAGCCGCACGTAGATCCCCCGGTTGAGTCCCACGATGCCGATGGCGACGATCGCCATGGCGAGCCAGAAGTTGATGCCGGTGCCGACCAGGAAGTATCCGGTGACGGCAGCGACCGTCAGGAGCGCGCCGTAGCCGAGGTTGAAGACGCCGCTGATGCCGAACTGCACCGTCAGGCCGACCGCGCCGATCGACAGGACTGCCCCCGGACGCCACCCCGAACCCGATCGCTTCCGTGAGGCCTGCCAGCATGTCGCGTATTACGGTCAGCCGTAGTGCTGCTCCATGGCCGACGAGATCATCGTGCAGACGACCTTGAAGCAGCGGATCATGTCGTAGGCCGACGAGCTCTCGTAGGCGACCGCGCGTTCCCCGGTTCGCCGCACCGTCGGCACGATGGCCGCCGACTGGGCCAGCTGGGCAGCGTCCACCTCGACCTCCACCCGGAACTCCTGCGCCCGGGCGGGCGGCACCCGCCCGGCCAGCTTCATGCCCTGCCGCGCAGCCGAGCGGATCGCCTCGGCGGTCGCCTCCGGGGTCCGGCAGATCGCCGCGTACCTGCTCACGCAGTCCTTGACGGCGACGGCCGGGACCGCCGGGCCGTACCCCTGCGCATCGGCACAGGTCCGGTCATCACCGGTGACCAGCACGATCGGAACGCCGTACTCCGCCGCGACATAGGAGTTCAGCAGCCCCTCGCTGGCCCGCTTGCCATTGACCCTGACCGCCGTAATCGAGTTCGGCAGGTAGGTATGCGCGAGGACGCCCTCGGCCCCGGCGGCGGCGTGGTAGCCGACGAACGCGACGCCATCCATGTCGCCGTGCTGGATGCCCTCGACCATGCTCAGGTCCTTGTGCCGCCCGGTGAGCATGACGGCGCGCTGGTCGAGATCCTCGAGCAGCAGGTTGCGCATGGTCGCATGAGCCTCGTTGATGAGCACGGCTGTCGCGCCGCCGTCGTAGCACCCGGCCACCGCTGCGTTGACATCGGAGGTGAACATCCGGCGGCAGCGCTGCCACTGCTCCGTCCCTGGCTCCACGTCCGCGGGCCAGGTCACCCCGGTCGCGCCCTCCATGTCAGCCGAGATCAGGATCCTCATGGCCGCTCCTGCTGCTAGAGGCCGAGTCGGCCGGCCAGGTCGACCGCCTGCCGCGCCCAGCGGGCGTTGAACTCCAGCACCCGGCTGCGCACGGAGAACTTGAAGGTGGCATCGATCTTGCCGCCGCCACCGTAGCGGTACTGCCTGGCCTGCCGGACTTGCTCCAGGGTGAACGCCGCCAGTGCGGCGATGAAATAATCAAGGACGGAGTCGGGGACCAGGTTCCCGGCGTCCTCGCCGACGGCTCCGACGCCGGCGAAGCTCCAGTCGATGAGGACGACCTGACCGTCGGGCCGGCGGATGAGGTTCTTGGGCCGGAAGTCGAGATGGCCCAGCGTGCGCGGCAGGGATTCGCTGATATGGTACAGCCGCTCCCGGTGGGCGTGGACGAACCTGACGCCGTCGCGCAGGCCGGCCGGGAAGGTCTCCCGTACGACCGGGTGCTGCCAGGCGTCGTCATCGTCGAGCAGGTCCCAGCTGGCCGGCTTCTCCGAGCTGTACTGCCGCAGGAAGTTCCTGCTCAGCCAGGGGACCTGCGGCAGCGGCCGCCCGGAAAGGAAAGGAGCCTGGGCGCGGCCGAGCGCCCGCTGGCCCTCCGCGGCGCGGACCCGCCAGACGCCCGGGCTCAGCCAGCGATTGTGCGGCAGCTCGTCGGCGACGACCCCGTCTGGGTCGGCTCCGAGACGCTGCAGCAGTTCCTCGACGGTCGGCAGCACCCCAACAGCCTGTCCCACGCTCACCCGAGGCGGCAACTCAGATATCACCCGCCCCGGCGGCGCTGCTCCTCCCCCCGGCCGAGCAGCAACGCAGCCTGAGCCCTAGCTGGGTGCGTATTTCAGGACCAGGTCGCCGACGCGCGGGAGCGCGGCCTCGACGTGCCTGCCGGCGCTGCCGCGGACGGTGCCGTACGCCTTGATGATCGTGGGCCGGCCGGAGGCTGCCGCGCGGGCATCGGTCACCGAGAGCAGGGCCTGCGACACTTCCTCGCCGCGCTTGGCCAGGTAGTCGCCGAATCCGGAGCCGCCGGAGGTGCTGAAGTCCGCCCAGTACGGCTCCAGATTGTCCACCATCTTAGGAAGCAGGGACGCCACCATGTGGCGGACGTGGCCCGGCATGAAGGTGTTCACGGTCTTGTAGGCAACCTTGACTGCGGTCCCGGAGACCCCTGACTTCTCCGCGACCTCCTGCTCGACCAGCTTGTTGCAGTCGGCAACCACCTGGGGCCGGATATCGGGCGCGAGCAGGATCTGCTGAAGCGTGACTGCCATGGGTGTGTTCTTCTCCTTATGGCCGGGCGTTGCCCGTTGATCCCGCGCATGCTGCTATGCGCCGTCTGTCACTAGACGGCGACGGCACGGCAAAGGTTTACAGACCCGGCTCGCCTACGGTCAGCGGAGCCGCTGAGCGCTCTGCGAGGGCTCGGTCTGAGTGATCACCGGCGGCCGCCAGTTCTGCCGCGCAAACCTGCCCGCAACAGCGGCAGCCACGCTGCCGGCGGCCGCGGCTGGCGCCAGCGCGATCACCGAGCCGCCGAACCCGCCGCCGGTCATCCGGGCTCCGTGCGCCCCGGCCCCGATGGCAGCCTCCACCGTTGCGTCAGCCTCGGGCCAGGACACCGCGAAGTCATCGCGCAGCGATGTATGCGATGCGGTCAGCAGCGGTCCCACCAGGCTCAGCTGGCCGGCCAGGAGCAGCTCAGCTGTATCGAGGACGCGCCGGTTCTCGGCGACGACATGCCGCGCCCGCCGGCGCAGCACCGGGTCGCTGAGCTGGTCAAGCACGCCGATTTCGGTGACGTCGCGCAGCGCTCGCGCGCCAAGGAGGCGTGCCGCGTCCTCGCAGGCCCGGCGGCGCGCGGCGTACCCGCCGTCGGTCAGCTCATGCTGCACGCGGGTATCGATGACCAGCAGAACCAGCCCCGCGGCCGCGATGTCGAGCGGCACGGACGTCCCGGTCCCGGCCCGGCAGTCGAGCAGGAGCGCGTGGCCGGCCTCGCACAGCAGGACGGCCAGCTGGTCCATCAGCCCGGTCGGGGCGCCGACGAAGTCGTTCTCCGCGCGGCGGCCGAGCGCCGCCAGCTCACGCCGCGGCACGGCCAGCTGGTAGAGATCAGCAAGCGCGAGCCCCGCCGCGCACTCGAGGGCGGCGGACGAGGACAGGCCGACTCCGGCCGCCAGATCCGTATCGATGGCCAGGCTCGCGCCGCCCACGCGATGACCCGCAGACAGCAGCGCCCAGGCCATGCCCGCGGGGTAGGCGGCCCAGCCGTCGGGCCGGCCAGGTGCGATGGTGTCCAGGGGCACTGTGACCGTGGCGTCGCCGTGCTGGCGCGACGACATGGCGATGACCCCGTCGTTCCGGGCCGCGGCGGCCACGCAGATCCCGGCGCTGATCGCGAACGGCAGCGCGAACCCCTCGTTGTAGTCGGTGTGCTCGCCGATGAGGTTGACCCGGCCGGGCGCGTACCAGACGCCGTCGGGCTCCCTCCCGTAACGGTCGGCGAACAGCCGCGCGACATCCCGCATCAGGCACCGGCCCGGGCGCGCGCGAACGCGCGCGCATCGGCGGCCATCTCCCGCAGGCCGCGCTGCGGCCGCCACCCGAGCTCGGCGGCGATCCGCTCCGACGACGCCACGAGAACGGCCGGATCACCCGGCCGCCGCGGCGCGATCCTGAACGCGATCGGCCGGCCGGTCACCTCCTGGCAGGCGGTCAGCACCTCCCGGTTGGAGAACCCGGAACCGCTGCCCAGGTTGTACACCTTGTGCTCGCCGGCAGTGCAGGCCGCCAGGGCCAGCACATGCGCCGCTGCCAGGTCGGATACGTGAATGTAGTCCCGGATGCAGGTACCGTCCGCGGTCGGGTAGTCGTCACCGAAGATGCCGACCTGCCCGCTCCCGCGCAACGCCACCGCCAGGATGTTCGGGATCAGATGCGTCTCGGTGGCATGTCGCTCCCCGAGCCAGCCGCGCGGGGGATGTGGCTGTGCGCCAGCGACATTGAAGTACCGCAGGATGACAGCGCCGATGCCGTGCATTCGCGCATGCTCGGCGAGCGCCGTATCCACCGCAACCTTGGACGCGCCGTAGGGGCTGGTCGGGCGGGTGGGCGCACTCTCGGTGATCGGAACCGCCCCCGGTTCACCGTAGACCGCCGCTGTCGAGGAGAAGACGAACCGGCTTACCCGGCTCACCCGCATCGCTTCCAGCAGCGCGAGCGTCCCGCCGAGGTTGCTGCTCCAGTACAGGCCGGGTCGTTCGACGGACTCGGCGACCAGCGACTTGGCGGCAAAATGCAGCACCGCGTCGACGCCGTCGGCCAGCAGCCGCCCTGCATCGCTGCGCACGTCACCACGGACCAGACGGGCACCGGCAGGTACCGCGTCGGCATGGCCCGTCGACAGGTCATCGAGCACGACGACCTCGTGGCCATCGGCTATGAGCCGGGCCGACACCACGCTGCCGAT
Organism: Streptosporangiaceae bacterium; assembly: GCA_035532775.1. GTDB lineage: Bacteria > Actinomycetota > Actinomycetes > Streptosporangiales > Streptosporangiaceae > Chersky-822. The sequence goes on along the minus strand of DATKQH010000009.1, from coordinate 25,850 downwards.
GTATCCGGCGCCTCCGGTGACGAGCAGCCTCATCCGGGTAACCATCCTATGAGCAAGGTATCTCTTGACATGGCCGGCAACCGGCAGACCCCATGACGATGGATCGTTCTATCGCATCACGACCATTGGCTCGACTACGTGCAGCAAGGCGGCGTGTCGGATTGCTGCCCCAGCGGTCGCTTCTGTGACCCCTGATGAACGGCCATACTTAAGGTCTGCTCAGCCCTCGGCGTTCCGGCAATAGAGGGCCGTTCTAACCCGGCTCGCGGCCAGCCTGGTTTCCGCGCTCCTATCCGCCAGCCAGTGAAAGATCGCTCGCACCGATGAGCCGCCGCGTGCGTCAGCAGGCTCTGATTCCAGGGGTGAGTCAGCTGATTGCCGCCGGTCGGTACCGTCACGTGGTTCGGGCGAGGCCTGCCAGGGACAGGACGAAGATCGTCGACAGGAGCCAGCCGAGCAGGGTGGCAGCGCTGAGCCACCATTGCAGGAAGGCGCCATCGGGCGCACGCGCATCCGGATACCAGGTGGACCTCTGGTCGAGCGATACCAGCGGAATGACGGTGTCGATCGCGTACAGGAATGTGGTGGACCGTGGTCACGCACAGCAGATCGGCCGACATCGCACCTGCCGCGTCGCGATGGCCGATCTTTGCTGGCGTCAGGCGCGGCGCTTGGCGTCGATGCGGTCGGCCGCGGCCATCCGGGCTATGCCCTCGCCGCCGGCGGTCGCGGCGGCGGCGAACGACCGCTGATCTTCGGCGGCGCGCCGGTAGGCGGCGGCGGCGTCGCCAGGATCGGTGGCAGCGAGCTGGTCGCCGTACGCCTCCAGCACGGCCGCTCCCAGCGACACCGTGGCATCGTTGCCGTCGGCGACGCCGTACGGGCCGAGCTGGCCCACCAGCTCAGCCGCGTCTGCCAGCCGCCCGTCAGCCCGCAAGGCCCGCACCGCATGGTCCGGCGACCCGGCGGCTGGATCCACGGCCTGGCTGTCCTCGTTGTCCTTCACTCCCGGGCTCCTCTCTCGACTGAACACCGCGCTGAGCCGGTCGTTAGCATTGGCGGGTGGCAAGCGAGTTCGCCGTCCGCCGTGCGTCGGAGGCTGACATAGACCGCGTGACAGCGATCATCGCACTGGCGTTCGCTGACGATCCGCTCTGGGGACGCGCGCTGGCGCGCCCGGACGGCAGCAGAGCGCACCATGCGGACTTCTGGCGGCTCGCCGATCTCGCCACCGAGCACCTGGGCGCCGACTTCAGGTCGCGCGGCGGCGGACTAGCCAGACGGTCGCGGCGATGAGGAGCAGGGAGAGCGCGAGCAGCCAGCCGCCCTCGATCCACTGGAACGGCCAGAACCGGCTGTCGGGCTGGTAGGTCGTCAGCTGGGTGTAGCCGTGCTGGACGAGGTAGTGCACGGGGTCGATGTTGGCCGGGGTCGCGGGCCCTGGCTGGAATCGTCCGGGCGTCACCGCCTGTATATCGACCGCGTGGAGCGTCTGGTTGATCATGGACAGGCTGGCCGGCTGGCCGCCTCGGGTCCACAACTGGCTGATCACCCACACGTGATGAGGCACGTTGGGGTTAGTTGTGGTCAGTGGCGCCTCGTAGTGCGGGCGCAGGAATGCCCCGGTCGCGAAGGCGAGCCCGGCCCACGCGGCGAAGGTGGCGAACATCGCGGGGATGACCCGCCGGATCAGGATGCCGGCCAGGCCGCCGATCGCGAACGCGGCCAGCGTCCAGGCGGCAAGCGCAACCCCGCGCAAGTCGAAGATGGTGGGATACAGCGGGCCGTTGTCGTCTCCCGCGCCCCAGATCGGCTGGACGTACCAGGAGACGAGCACGCTGAACGCCCCGGCGCCGACCGTGACCGCGACCGCGAGCGGTGCCAGCTTGGCGATGGTCCACCGTGCCCGCCCGAAGCCCTGGGTCCAGGCGTACCGGAAGGTGCCGGCCTCGAACTCCCTGACCAGCAGCGGCGCGCCGGCGAACGCCCCGATCAGCGCCGGGATCACCTGCAACAGCCCGAGGACCGGCCCCACGCCGGGCGCGTAGGTATTCAGGAAGTCGCCGGCTACCTGCCGGCAGGTACCTGACCCTGCCGGACGGCAGGCGGCCACAGCGGCATAGGCATGGTGCATCTGCAGGCCCGTGATCAGCAGGTACACGGCCGCCACGCCGAACAGCGCGGCGACGCCGGCCAGCGCGAGCCGATGCTGCCGCCAGGTGACCCACGCCATTCTCCGCCACGGCACCGGCCGCAGGCTCGCGTCCCGATCCGGCCGCGCGGGCACGGTCAGTGTGGTCACTTTGCTACCTCCGTCGGTTCAGTATTCGCGGCGCGCGCCGGACCGGGCAGCGCCGCGGCGGCGGGCTCGCGCAGGTAGGCCAGGGTGAGTACTTCCAGGCTGACCGGGTGCGCCTCCCACCCGGCGGCACCGGGCCGGTCGTTCCATTCGTCCTCACCAGCAGGTAAGCCTGCGCTCCGCCGTTCCTCGCGTGCACCACGCACAGCTCCTCGGCGTACCTGCCGACCTCGGCGGCCGGGCCGGTCAGCACGCGGTGGCAGGCGAGCAGGTCGTCGACCTCGCCGGCCACCTGGACCATGCCCCGTGACATGAGGATGAGGTAGTCGGCCACCCGCTCGAGCTCGGCCAGCACGTGCGAGGACAGCACCACCGACACGCCGTCGTCGGCCACCGCGGTCATCACCGTGGCCATGAAGTCGTGCCGGGCCAGCGGATCGAGCATCGCCATCGGCTCATCGAGCACCAGCAGCCGCGGCCGCCGGGCCAGCGCGAGGGTCAGCGCGAGCTGCGCCTGCTGGCCGCCGGAAAGCTGGCCGGCCTTGCGCCTCAGCGGGATGCCCAGCTCGCCCAGCCGAGCCTCGGCATAGCCCTGGTCGAAGCGCCGGTTCAGGTTGCGGGTCAGGTGCAGCATGTCGGCGGCGGACAGGTTCTTGTACAGCGGCGCGTCCTGGGCGACGAACGCGATGCCGTCCAGCGCGGCCGGCGACCCGGCGGGCCTGCCGCCGAGCACGGTGACGAGACCCGCGGTCGGCGCCGCCAGGCCGACCGCCAGGTTCAGCAGGGTGGTCTTGCCGGCGCCGTTCGGGCGTTCCGACGGCCACCTCTAGCGCTGAACCCTCCTAGTGGGCAGCGGAGGTGGCGCGTCGGCCGCGTGCAGCGGGCCCGAGGCGGGTACGCAGCCGTTCATGGCGGATATCTGCCTGGTTACCCGATATGGCCACCTGCTGACGGCGTGGCAAGGGCGACGCGATCGACGCCGAGACCGCCGCCCGGGGTGTGCTGAATGGCCATGCCACCGCGCTGGCCAAGACCGGTGACTTGCGCGTTCTTCTGCGAAGCTGCTGACCTCGTCCTGGTAGCTCAGACTGCCGGCATAATGCAGAATGGCCAGGGCTGGTTTTCCCGATCTGGAGGAGTTTCTCATGCCCGAAGCAGTTATCGCAGTGCCTGACTACGTCGCGGGCACCTGGGACATCGACGTCAATCACTCGCACGTCGGCTTTGTGGCCAGGCACCTGATGGTGAGCAAGGTCAGGGGCAGCTTCCTGAAGTTCGAGGGCGAGATTCATACCGCGGAGAACCCGCTGGAATCGACGGCGACCGTTACCATCGAGATGGGCTCCTTCTCCAGCGGCAACGAGATGCGGGACAACGACGTGAAGGGCGAGAACTTCCTGGACGTCGCCAACCACCCGACTATGACCTACCGCTCGACCAGCGTCCGGCCTGACGGCGACGGCTACATCGTCGACGGCGACCTGACCATCAAGGGCGTCACTCATCCGGTCGGGCTGAGCGTCGAACTCAACGGGTTCGGCCCGGACCCCTACGGCGGCACCCGGGTCGGGATCTCCGCCACGGGCGAGATCAACCGGAACGACTACGGAATCACCGCCAACATGGTGCTGCCCACCGGCGGTGTCATGGTCAGCGAGAAGATCCAGCTCATCATCGAGATTGAGGCCTCGCTCAGGACCAGCTGACCTGGCCAGATAACCATGCCCCTAGCTGGCCGGATCCGCGTGCAGAACGAGCGTTCCGTGCCGTTCCGCCTGCCCAGGCGGATCGGGCTAGCTCGAAGTACTGCCCTCAGGCCATCAGCTGACTGCCAGATTGCACGTGGGCGCGGCCTGGAGAGCCGCGTGACACTCCGGCCGGAACCCAGATCCGCCTGATCCGTCGGCGCCACAGATTGTCTACAATCCTGTGAACGATATGGCGCGAAGGAGCCGGTCCGCATGACCCAGTCGCACAGCAACCCCGCCGGTGCTCGTCCGCCGTTCCGCGCCGATCACGTCGGGAGCCTGCTCCGGCCGCCCGAGCTGCTGCAGGCGCGGGACGACTTCGCCGCCGGACGGATCGGCGCGGACGACCTGCGCGGCATTGAGGACGCGGCGATCCGCCAGGTCGTGCGCAGGCAGGCTGATGTCGGGCTGCGCTCGGCGACCGACGGGGAGCTGCGCCGCGAGTCCTGGCACATGGACTTCATCTACCAGCTCGGCGGCGTCCAGAAAGTTCAGGACGACACGATCAGGGTGGCCTTCCACAACGAGCAGAAGACCTACGAGTGGGCACCGCCGTCCGCGCACATCGTCGCTCCGGTGACCCTCCCGCACACCATCTTCGGCGACGCGTTCTCGTTCCTGGCCGGCACAGTGACCAACGCGGTGCCGAAGCTGACGATCCCGTCGCTCAGCATGGTGCACTACCGCGGCGGGCGGTCGGCGATCGATGAGTCCGTCTACCCCGACCTGGAGCAGTTCTGGGCCGACCTGGTCGCGGCCTACGCCCAGGAGGTCAGGCAGCTGTACGACCTTGGCTGCCGGTATCTCCAGTTCGACGACACCAGCCTCGCCTACATGAACGACCCGGCGCAGCGCCAGCACGTGGCCGACATCGGCGGGGATCCCGAGCACCAGCATGAGCATTACATCGCGAACATCAACCGGGCGCTGGCCGGCCGGCCGGCTGACCTGGCGGTGACCACGCACATGTGCAGGGGGAACAACCAGAGCATGTGGGCGGCCGAGGGCAGCTACGACTTCGTCGCCGAAACGCTGTTCAACACCCTTGACGTCGACGGCTTCTTCTGCGAGTGGGACGACGAGCGCTCCGGCGGCTTCGAGCCGCTTCGCTATGTGCCGAAGGGCAAGCGGGTGGTGCTCGGGCTGGTCACGACCAAGCGCGGCGAGCTGGAGAGCAAGGACGACCTGAAGCGGCGGATCGACGACGCCGCCAGGTTCGTCGACGGCGACCAGCTCTGCCTGTCCCCGCAGTGCGGGTTCTCCTCCACCAAGGAGGGCAACGACCTGACCGCCGGGCAGCAGTGGGCCAAGCTCGCCCTGATCGTCGAGACCGCGCAGGAGGTCTGGAGCACATGGTGACCGACGCGGGCGACGGCCACACGAGCGACGGGCACGCGGGCGACGGGCACACGAGCGACGGGCACACGAGCGACGGCCACACGAGCGACAGCCGGACACGTGACGGCGCCATGCTCGTGGTGAGCGCGCACGCGGGCGACTTCGTCTGGCGCGCCGGCGGGGCGATGGCGCTGGCCGCCTGCCGCGGCGCGCCGGTGACCGTGCTCTGCCTCAGCTTCGGCGAGCGCGGCGAGTCGGCGCGGGCATGGCGCGAGGGCAAGAAGCTGGACGAGATCAAGGCCATCAGGCGCGAGGAGGCAACCAAGGCCGCCGGGGTGCTCGGAGCGGTGATCGAGTTCCTGGACGCGGGCGACTACCCGCTCCGCGAGTCCGACGAGCTCATCGACCGGATTGTGCGCTGCTTCCGCCGGCTCGAGCCTGCCGTCGTCCTCACCCACGCGCTGGCCGATCCCTACAACTTCGACCACCCGGCGGCCGCCCGGATGGCGCTCCAGGCGCGGGTGCTCGCGCAGGCCGCGGGCTACGACGCGCCCGGCGCGCCGCTCGGCGCGCCGCTCGGCGCGCCGCCCGTGTTCCTGTTCGAGCCGCACCAGCCCGAGCAGTGCGACTTCAAGCCGCAGGTGCTGCTCGACATCACCGAGGTCTTCGACGTCAAGCGCCGCGCCATGGAGTGCCTGCCCGCGCAGCAGCACATGTGGGACTACTACACCGATCTGGCCAGGCGCCGCGGCGTCCAGCTGCGGCGGAACGCCGGGCCGAACCTCGGCCTGGCCCACTCCACGATGGCCGAGGCGTACATGCGCCTCTACCCGCAGGTGACGACGGTGCTGCAGTGAGGAACGTGGTGGTCACCGGGTGCCCGCGCGCCAACCTGGACGAGGTCGGCAAGCTAGCGCCGTTCGGCGTCGCGACCGTGCACGAGGCGATCGGGCGCACCGGCTATCTCGGCCCGGCGATCCGCCCGGTCCACCTGGGCGCGCGGATCGCCGGCACGGCGGTGACGGTGATCTGCTGGCCGGGCGACAATCTCATGATCCACGCGGCGGTCGAGCAGTGCCGTGACGGCGACATCCTGGTCGTGACCACCACCTCACCGTCGGCCGACGGCTCGTTCGGCGAGCTGCTCGCGACGTCCCTGCAGCACAGGGGCGTGCGCGGCCTGGTCACCACGGGCGGCGTGCGCGATGTCGCCGAACTGCACGAGATGACCTTCCCCGTCTTCTGCTCCGCCGTCTCGGCGCAGGGAACCGTCAAGGCCACCCCGGCCGCCGTCAACGTCCCGGTCAGCATCAACGGCCAGCGAATAGCTCCCGGCGACGCGATCGTCGCCGACGATGACGGCGTGCTGGTCGTACCGAGGACCGGCGTCTCGACGGCCGTGGCAGCAGCCAGGGAAAGGACGCAGAAGGAGAACGCGACCCGTGCCGCTTTCCGCCGTGGCGAGCTCGGTCTTGATCGCTACGGGCTGCGAGCGGAGTTGTCGCGGCTCGGCGTGGAGTACGTCGATTACGACTCCTACCAGGAATTGCCGTGACCGCCGCCGCCGGCATCCGCTGCATGCTGATGCGCGGCGGCACGTCGAAGGGACTGTTCTTCCTGGCCTCGGACCTGCCTGGCTCCCCCGCGGACCGGGATGCGCTGCTGCTCGCGATCATGGGCAGCGGGCATCCGCTCCAGGTCGACGGCGTCGGCGGCGGTCATCCCCTGGCATCCAAGGTCGCCGTGGTCTCGCAGTCGGCCAGCGACGATGCCGACATCGACTACCTCTTCCTCCAGCTCGGGGTCGAGCGGGCCACGATCACGGACCGGCAGAATTGCGGGAACATCCTGGCCGGAGTCGGCCCGTTCGCCGCGGAGCGCGGCCTCATCGCCGCCGGGAACGAGTCGACGACCACGCGCATCCGGATGGTGAACTCCGGCGCCGTCGTCACGGCAACGTTCGCCACCCCGCACGGCGTCCCGGCTTACGCCGGCGAGACCGCGATCGCCGGAGTCCCGGGTACCGGTGCGCCGGTCCTGCTGCGCTTCGCCGGCACGGCCGGCTCGGCGACCGGAAGCCTGCTGCCCACCGGCCGCGTCCGGGACCTGATCGACGGCGTGGAGGTGACCTGCGTCGACAACGGCATGCCGGTCGTCGTCGCACGCGCCGCCGATCTGGGAATCAGCGGATCCGAGTCGCCCGGTGCTCTGGCCAGCGATGACGAGCTCACCGCCCGGGTCCAGTCCCTCCGGATAGCGGCCGGGAAGCTGATGGGCCTCGGTGAGGTGAGCAGTCTGTCGGTGCCGAAGACGACCCTGGTCAGCGCGCCGCGCGACGGCGGGACGATCTGCACGAGGACGTTCATCCCGGTGCAGCCGCACACCGCGATCGGCGTGCTCGGCGCGGTGAGCGTGGCGACCGCGTTGCTGCTGCCGGATGGCGTCGGCGCCGAGCTAGCCGAGTTCGGCGGGCCGGGCCATCTCGTCGATGTCGAGCACCCGACCGGCCATCTGACCGTCGACGTCGAGCTCGACACGTCCGCCGACCCCCCGGCCGTGCTCAGCGCGGGCGTCGTCCGCACCGCCCGCAAGCTCGTCGACGGGATCGTCTACCCGGCGGCCTACCGCCTGCCACCCGCCCGCCGAGCCGCAAATCAGCGCCCGATTGGAGCCGCCGATGCCTCTCCTTCATGACGTCGCCCACCTCGGCCACGCCGAGCTGCTCACGCCGGAGCCGGAGAAGAGCCTGTGGTTCTTCACCCAGGTGCTCGGCCTCACCGAGAACGGCGCCAGCGGGGACTCGGTCTACCTGCGCACCTGGGATGACTATGAGCACCACAGCCTGAAGCTGACCGCATCGGCCACGTCCGGCATCCGCCGCACCGGCCTGCGCGCGGCCAGCGAGGACGCCCTGCACCGGCGGGTCGCCGCCATCGAGGCGGCCGGCCTTGGCCTCGGCTGGCAGGACGGTGACCTCGGCATCGGACCCACCTACCTGTTCCGCGACCCCGATGGCCACGAGTTCGAGCTGTACTACGAGACCGAGTGGTACCGGCCGGCCGGCGAGCTGAAGCCCGCGCTGAAGAACCAGGCGCAGGCTTACCCTGGCCGCGGCGTCTGCGTCCGGCGCCTGGACCACGTGAACTTCCTGGCCGCGCAGTCCGAGACCAACGGACGGTTCGTCTGCGACGCGCTGGGCGGCCGGGTCACCGAGCAGATCGTCCTCGACGACGGCACGGTGTCGGCGCAGTGGCTGCACTTCGCGCAGAAGTCCTACGATCTGGTCTACACCGACGACTGGACCGCGTCCTCCGGGCGCCTGCATCACCTCGCGTTCGCCACCGATACGAGGGAGGACATCCTGCGGGCCGCGGACATCTGCCTCGACAAGGGCGTGTTCATCGAGACCGGCCCGCACAAGCACGCCATCCAGCAGACGTTCTTCCTCTACGTCTATGAGCCGGGCGGGAACCGGGTCGAGCTCTGTAACCCGTGCGCCCGGCTGATCTTCGCTCCCGACTGGGCGCCGATCAGCTGGACGCAGCACGAGCGGGCCACGGGCCAGGCCTGGGGCCTGGCCACGATCGGTTCGTTCCACACGCACGGAACGCCGCCGGTCGGATGATCACCGCCATGGCGGAGCACGGGACACGCCCTCGTGCACCCGGTCCGCGCGGCCGGAGGCCGCGCGGAGGTGGCGGGCTCCGTTGAACAAACCAGACGAGCTGCCCGGCGATCCGAAGCTCGCTGTCGTCGAGGCCGTCCGCGCGGCGATCGTGCGGGGCGAGTACGCGCCCGGCCAGCGGCTCGTCGAGATCGATCTGTGCGAGCGCTTCGGCACCTCCCGGTTCATCGCGCGGTCCGCGCTGGCCGAGCTCCACGCCCAGGGCCTGGTCGAGTTCGAGCGCAACAGGGGCGCGCGGGTGCGGGACATCTCGCTCGGCGAGGCGATCGAGATCACCGAGGTACGCAGGCTGCTCGAAGGCCACCTCGCGGCCCGTGCCGCCGAGCGCATTGCCAGGGCGCAGGCGGCTGCGCTGCGCCGCACCGTCGCGGACATGCGCATTGCGGTCGGGCGGTCGGAGTTGCTGCGCTACAGCGATCTCAACGCACGCCTGCACGCCGCGATCCGCGACATCGCGGCCCACGAAACGTCCGCCCGCCTGCTGCGGCAGCTGCGTGACCAGACCGTTCGGCACCAGTTCTCGCTCTCGCTGGTGCCTGGCCGGCCGGCGGTCTCGCTGCCGCAGCACGAAGTGATCGTCGCCGCGGTGACGGCGCGCGACGCGGCCGGTGCGGAGCGGGCGATGCACGATCACCTGCAGAGCGTGATCGATGCGCTGGAGGCGCTCCAGGCCGCTCAGGCGCGGCCAGCCGGGCGAACCCGCCGATGACCGCGGACGTGTCGGCGGGCATCGGCGAGTCGGCCTTCGTCGTGGCCGTTCTCGGCCTGGGCGAGGCCGGGTCGCGGATCGCGGCCGACCTCGTGGCCGCCGGCGCGGTGGTGCGGGGATTCGACCCGCTGGTCCCGGCCGGAGCCGTGGTTGCCGGGATCGTCGGATGCTCAGGCGACGCCGACGCCTGCCGCGGTGCGTCGCTCGTGCTGTCGCTGACCTGCGCGCACGAGGCGGAGAACGCGCTTGCCTCGGCCCTGCCCGGCATCGGCCGCTCGGCGATCTACGCGGACCTGAATACCGCGTCGTCACAGCTCAAGGCCCGGCTCGCGGAGCGGGCCGCCGGGGCGGGCATCGCGTTCACCGATGTGGCGCTGATGTCGCCCGTGCCAGGCAACGGGCTCGGCACGCCCATGCTGGCGTGCGGGCCGGCCGCCGAGCGGTTCGCCCAGGTCATCGGCCGGCTTGGCGGCACCGTCGATGTGCTGCCCGGACCGCCCGGCACAGCCGCGGCCCGCAAGCTGGTGCGGAGCGTCTTCTACAAGGGACTGGCGGCCGCGGTCACCGAGGCGCTCCGCGCGGCTCGCGCGGCCGGGTGCGAGGACTGGCTGCGCGAGAACATCAGGCAGGAGCTGTCAAACGCGTCGGCGGCGACCGTCGACCGGCTGGAGCACGGCAGCGTGCGGCACGCCAGGCGGCGAGCCGACGAGATGAACGCGGCCGCCGAACTGCTGACCGGCCTCGGGATACCGCCGAGGGTCGCCAGCGCCAGCGCGCGGTGGCTGGAGCAGCTCATGGCGGAACAGGGCGAGCTCCGGTGACCAGCACCGCGCGAGCCGCTCCGACCTCGCGATTGTCAGGCTCCAGCTCAGCAAGTGTCGCCGGCCGCATTTTGTACGCGCGGTACCTGATGGGTTCACGGCCGAACAGTTCCAGCTGGAGCCGCTCGGGCCCCAGCACAACGCAGCAGACTATGCCGCATGGACGGCTAGCATGGACCACATCCGGGCGACGCCCGGATTCCCCGGGACAGGCTGGCTGCACGAGATGAGCCTGGCGGACAATCTGCGCGACCTCGAACGCCACGCGCAGGACTTCGCCGAGCGCCGCGGGTTCACCTACACCGTGCTCAGCATCGGCGCCCACGACGTCATCGGCGGCGTGTACATCTACCCGCCGCGTGACGAAAGCCCGGGCAGCGCTGGCGAACGGAAGGCACTCGTCAGGTCCTGGGTGCGCGCGGACCATGCTGCACTCGATCCCGTGCTTCACCCGCGCCGTCCTCGCGTGGCTGGAACGCGACTGGCCCTTCCACTCGATCGAGTACGCGCCGCGAGTCTGATCCCTCAGCTCCGCCGGGTGCCGCCCGGTGAGGTCGCCCGGGTCTTCACCCTCGATCCTGATCACATCGGGATCGAGACCTTCGACGACCTGGTGGGCCAAGTCGCGTGGTCGCATCACTGGATCGAAGTGGATGGGCGCCCGGTGCAGACGGTCCGCGGACTCGGAAGTAGCATCTGTCAGGTCCCGTCTGATCGTGCGCCGTGAGCGCGCCCGCAGGTAGGCTTCGCGTGCTATCCCGCGTGCCTAGTGAAGCTGGCCGGAGGAGAATCACATGCCACTTTTCGCCAACAAGCCGACCGGCGATCCGGCCGTCTGGGAGCCGCAGGCCGCGGACAGCAGGCTGGCCCACACTGCCGGCGCTGATCCGTCGGGCGTTTTCACCTCCGACTTGTCGGTCTCGGAGTACGTGCTGCTCGGCGAGGCCGGGTTCGAGCCGCTTGGCTTCGTGGTCGGATCGTCTATTTATCACATTGGCCTGCAGGTCGGAAGATGGTCGCAGAACCAGGAACTGCAGATCCTGACTCAGGCGATGTACAACGCCAGGGAACTGGCCATGGCCCGGATGCGGGCCGAGGCCGACCATCTGGGGGCTGACGGCATCGTCGGCGTTCAGCTGCGGATGCAGCAGTACGCGTGGGGCCAGGGTGTCCTGGAGTTCATCGCCACCGGGACTGCAGTGCGCGCGCTGGGCAGCGGCGGCACCGGCACTGCGGGCGCCCACCGGGCCCCGGACGGCCGGGCGTTCACCTCGGACCTGTCGGCTCAGGACTTCTTCCGGCTGCTGGCTGCCGGGGCGGTGCCGGTGGCGTTCGTGCTCGGAGTCTGCGTGTACCACATCGCCCATCAGTCGGCGATGCAGTCGCTGCGCCAGGCAGGCCAGAACCAGGAGATGGTGGTCTTCACCCAGGGCATCTACGAGGCCCGCGAGCTCGCGCTCGGCAGGATGCAGGCGGAGGCAGGGCAGGCGGGTTCCTCGGGCATCGTCGGGGTGACCGTCGAGGTCAACAATCATGTCTGGGGCGAGCACGCCACCGAATTCCTCGCCACCGGAACCGCCATCCGACGACTCGGCGATGAGCACCGGCTCCCCGAGACCTCGCCGAAGCCCACCTTCACTTTGGGGCTTGACCGCTAGGGCAGCCGACCTTCCCGGCACAGCACTGAGGTCGCAGTGGTGAGCGATGAACGTCGGGGAACCTATCCGCCAGCTGGTGGGCGGCATGCACGGCGAAGGCCGTCTTGCCTATCCCGGCCATTCCGCCGATTGCGTGGCACGTCCAGCCGGTCCGTCGGCGGCAGTACCTTGCCGCTGAAATAGTCGCCGATCACCCCGTGCGCGTAGCCGCTCCTGGCGGCAAGCTCCCGGTAGCTCAATTCTGAGTCGGAATTCTGCCTGGCGTGGCGGCGTCGCAGCTCACGCAGGACGCGGGAGTACTCCGAACTGCATCGTTTCGGGCATCCGTCTGCCCGCCATACAAGTACGTCGCACATATCGCGCGGGCGCGGTCATCATCGGCGGCGAGATCGTCAGCGGGGCGTTCCTATATGGATGTACTCGCCGCCTGATCCGCCAGGGCACCTCCGCGCCCCTGCTGGGCAAGGTCGGCCTGGACGACAAGTGGTCCACCCTCACCACCATCACCAGGGATGTTGGCCAGGTCCAGCCGCCAGCAAACGGCTGCAAGGAATGATCGCTTGTCCAGCCTAATGACGGGATGTAAACCAGCTCGCCCCATTAGGCGTCAGTATCGCGGGTATGACAGCAAAGTGCCCCGCCAGGCTCGCCCGGCAAAGCCAGCCACGGCCAGCGGCTCTGCGGGCCGCACGGCGGTGTACATGGTAGGTAATCGACGCAATAATGCTCACAACCTGGAAGGAGTAGCCGGTGACCGCCGCCTTAGAAACCTCCCGCCGCTCGTTCCTCGGGATCAGCGCGGCAGCGCTGGCCGGGGCAGCGGACCTCAGTCCATCCGTGGCGCTGCCTGCGCCGCGGATCGTGTTCGGCATCAACCACAACTACTTTCCGCAGTTCACCCGTGACATCCGCGGTGCTTGCGGCGTCCGCATCTACATCGCGGAGTACAACCGGATTCCGGCACAGTGGCCGGACCGGCTCCCGTCCGCCCGGTCGCTGCTCGGTGGTCCTGTGATTCCTCCTGGAACGCACACGGTGCTGTCCATCCGCCCGATGCCGGCCGACCTGTTCTCGGGTCGGCTGGACCAGCAGATCCGCAGCCTCGCGCTGTCCGCCCCGCCCGGCTCGGCGCTGAATTCCTGGCACGAGAACGAGCCTGGCAACCCGATTGGCTACCCGCCCGAGGTCAACAACGCCGGCGCCGCCTCGCGCATGCACGAGTACCTGCACAAACTGTGCCGGAATACCAATGCCAAGTACGGGTCGATCATCTGCGCCCCGGCCAACCAGCTCATGGGCTGGATGGGCCGTGGCCTTGACTGGTACGGCCTGGACACCTTCGCCGTCAGCCGGTACGTCACCCCGGTGCACACGGTGGACGTGGCGAAGTGGCAGGCGCGGATGCACGGGAACTGGCTGGCCTGGCAGCAGGTCTCCGGGAAGAAGTGGCCGCGGATCAAGATCTGCGAGACCAACGCACCCCGCGACAGCAACCGCAGCCCCTGGTTCACGATGGTGGCCGACTGGCTGGCCTCGCACAACGGCGACACGATGCTGACCTACTGGAACCCGACCGGGGGCCTGTCCGGGCCGTGGCCTCCGAGCGCCGGAGTCCGGGACACCCTGCGGCACCTGACGAGGACGTACTACCTGGAACGCCAGCCCTTGTAATCAGCCTAACCGCCGACACCGGCAAGATCGTGCCGCCGGGACAGTAGCAGTGCTCGTGTGTCGACACTCTGGTCGGGAGATGATGTCGGGCATCTCCATGAGCGTCATTTCCATGTGGTGCCGTTCCATTGCAGGATCAGGGTGGCGGGGTGGCCCGGTGCGCCGGTGTAGCCGACCGCCCACGCGTGGCCGACTGACGTGGCTGCGACGCCAGTTAGCGCGCTGCCCTTTAGGCTGGGACTGCGCACTGCCTTCCAGGCCGAGCCGTTCCACCGGGCGATCAGGATCTTGCTGCTGGTGCCGTAGGTCAGGCCTACTGCCCAGGCGCTGGTGCTTGACGTGGCGGCCACACCGAAGAAGTGGCCGCCTGACACCGTGGCCGGGCTGTGTGCCTGCTTCCAGGCACTGCCGTTCCAGTGGAGGATCAGGGGGAAATCGAGGCCGTCGCCGCCCGTACCGCCGACCGCCCAGGCACCGCGCGAGGAGATGGCGACGCTGGAGAGAAAGCCGAATCGGAAGGGCAACTGCTTCCAGGAAGTGCCGTTCCAGTGCGCGATGAAAGGCTTACCGAAGGGATCGGCCTTGGTCACGTACGAGCCGACCGCCCAGGCGCTGGACATGGACGCGGCGGTCACGGCGTTGAGCATGCTGCCGGTTCCCGGCCTCGGGCAGGGCACCGATCGCCAGGCGGTTCCGTTCCAGTGCAAGATCACGGCCTTGCCGCCGGAGTGAACGCTGCCGCCAGTGCTGCCGACGGCCCACGCGTTTTCCGCGGACGTGGCCGCCACGCCCGCCAGGCTGCCGCTCGCGCCAAGGCCCGGGCCCGACACTTTGCTCCAGGCCGTGCCCCGCCAGCGCACGATCAGCGTCCTGGGGCTGGCGGCCGTGCCCGCGTAGCCCACCGCCCACGCGTTCCGCGCGGACGTGGCCGCCACGCCAGCCAGGCTGCCGCTAAAAGCAGCCGTCCGGTCAGAACCGCCGGCCGGGGCAGCGTTCGCGCCGGCCGAAGCGGCGGCGGACACACCGATAACAGTTGCGAGCAGCAACGGGACGGCGAAGGCTCTGACCGGCCATCTGGTGAACTCCACGGGATGCAACCTCCTCAAGGGTGACCAGTCAGCTGGATCCTGTTCGAGTTCAATGGTGACAGCAGCTACCAGCGAAGACAATGGCCCAGCAAGGTGGCACGTGATGCTGCAGTTCGCGACGGCTCGGCGTCGGTAGGTGCGCTGTCACGGCCGAGTGATCTCGTCAACCAGTGCGTGCGCGTTTTCGAGCCTATTGATTACATCCAGAATGGTTACAGTGATCCAGTTCGGCGGTAGCCTGAGCAGCCAGGCCTGCCATTTCGAGTTCTGCTGCTCTCCGCGCGAGGAGCTTCATTTCAGTCATGCCTTCTGAGCGGCTGGCCGGCTGCCGGACGAGGGCTCGGGCCAAGTCAAATCGCGTCCTGGTGTGCAAGACCGCAAATTCGCTGTTCTCGTACACGGCCCGGGTAAGGTGCACGGCCGCACTCGCTGGCTGTCCTGCCGCGAGGTGAGCAAGCCCGATATAGCGGTACTTGCTGCCCAGCAATACGGCCGGCCATCCAGCCACGACTAGTTCATCCGGATGCCCGGAAAGCAGGTCGGCGATGCTGACTCCCCAGCGCCTCGCCTCGACTGCGGGCAGCGCGTCGCAAACGACGGGGTGGCCGAGGACCATCGCAGCCGCGGCGAGTATTCCGATACGTGAGGGCCCGTGCGGCAGATTCCCGAAGTCTGCGGTGTTCACGCACATTTCGCGGACGATACGGATCGCCGGCCCCGCGCTGCCTGCCTCGGCTTGAATGAGCCCGGCAGCGAGGGACCACACCGGCTCGTTCAGGGAGCTCACGCTCTGTTCCGGAAGTCCTGCAAGTATTTCGGTCAGTCCGTCGACCTGGCCTGTTTCGTAGAGCAGCCATCCGGTCTGGGCCATCAGAGCTTCGCTGGCCATTGATCCGCCCCACGGCTCGCTCAGCCTGCTGGCCTCGGTCGTGTGCTGAACTGCTGCGCGGAAGTTCCCTGTGGCGAGGGCCAGCATCGCATCGATGAGCGACTGG
Organism: Streptosporangiaceae bacterium; assembly: GCA_035532775.1. Taxonomy (GTDB): domain Bacteria; phylum Actinomycetota; class Actinomycetes; order Streptosporangiales; family Streptosporangiaceae; genus Chersky-822. Next base: position 9,838 of record DATKQH010000009.1, on the reverse strand, counting down.
GAATAGACGGCGAGTGAAGCAGCGCTCTTCTCGGCGAAATTGCGGTGCTGCCGAACAGCTGAAGGTAGCTCCAGGAGCTGCCCGCCGCGGATTGTGTCGAGGATGCTCGACATGAGAGCTTCTTCGAGGTGATATGCGGAATGTGCCTTAACTGCGATGTCGAGAAGTTGCCGGTCGTATTCGAGTAGCTTTCCTGGTGGCACATCATCCTGCAGTCCGTGTCGGATGCCGAGAATGATGTCGGCGCGAGCGAGGGGATCGGTGACTGACGGCAATTGCTTGAGGGCCGCCCTGGCGAGGTCGGCGTGCTCGGCGTCGTACTGCCGTGCCGTGATGCTGAGTCGCATCGCCAATACTGCTTGCGCTTGCGCGCGCAAGACTGCCTCTTCGGGTGGCAGGCGGGCCATGACGTCCCTGATTTGCTGCGTCAGATCCTTCTCGTCCAGCCCGTAGCTCCAGGTCAGACGCTCCAGGTGCATAAGGGCAGCGGCCTCGCGCCCCGGCGCGCCGAGCGTCCTGGCCAGTGAAGCCGCGCGCTTGAGCGCGCCTCGCGCTTCGCCCCAACCGCCCCGGAGGCGCATGGCGTCCGACTGCCTGATCATCAGGTCAATGCGTTCTTCGCCGGCAGCGTGCCGGGCTGCCACGTCGTACAACTCAGCAGCGGCTCCGAACGCGTAGTCGGCCATTGCCAGATCGGCTGCGTTCCTCGTCAGCGTCATCAGGTCAGTCACGCCCACCAGCGCGGCACCGGCTCCCATGGCGTGATGAGCGAGCTGCCTGACATCGGAGGATGGATCGGCCCGCAGCAGCCCAAGGCATCGGGCGTGCAGAGAGCGCCGCTGATCGGGCGGGCAAGTACTGACTAGTGCGTCGATCCAGTTGTCGTGCTGGAAGCAGTAGCTGGCGACCTGCGGGGTGAGGATCGAACCGTGACGGCGTTCGTCCTCAAGTATTCGCTCTACGAAGTCAGCGGCCATATCGGTGATGCCCGCGACGACGTCGGGCTCGATCCGGCCCTGGATCGCGCTCAGCGCGGCCGCCTGCAAAACGGTCCTGGCGGGTGCCGTGCGATGGTGAATCGTGGACTCCAGCACGCGCAGGCCTTCGGCGTCAAGCCTGCCGACGGCCCAGGAAACCGCATCTGCTCCGTTTGCCGGAGCCCGAACCTGAGTGCTGTTGATCAACTGCGGGCGCCCGCCGGTTTGGCGCATCACTTGCTCGGCGATGTCGCGCGGCGGCTCCACGCCAGTTCGCTCACGGAGCAGACCGGCTGTCGCACTGATGCCAAGCGGCGGTACCCGGATCAGCGTCACCATGTCGACTGCTGCCCGGCCGCCGGCCTGATCGCTGTAGCCGCGGAGCGGCGAGTCGTTTTCCAGTTCGTCTGGCCGCAGCGCGGCGATCACTCCTACGCCGTGAGCGTTTACCCGCCTTACTACCTCGAGGAGCAGGTGATCTGAGCTTGAACCACCGCGGTGAGCGTCGTCGATGACCAGTACCAGGGGCTGACGCAGGGCTGCGTCAATCAGCAGCGCGGCAAAGGCGGCCGCGACCTCGCCCGGGTAGAGCTTCCCGGCCAGCTTGCTGTCGCTGGCGATGAGAAGGAGGTCATCGAGAATAACGGCATGTGCTAGCAGGCTGGCAGGAGCCAGCTCGGTCCGGCGGAGCGTCGTCCACAGCGGTGCAAGCAGGCGGCGCCAGCCCTGATAACCAGCCTCGCCGCGATCAAAGGTCATCCACTGCACCTGGCTGGCGCCCAGCAGGTTGGTCAGGACCTCGACGACCAAACGGGACTTGCCGATCCCCGCCGGGCCGAGAATCAGCGCAAGGCCACCCCGTCCGCGCCGGACGCGGTTCAGGAACTCACCGAGCTCGGTGACTTGCTGCTCCCTGCCCAGGAAGGGGCCACTTCCTGCGGTCGGCAGCGGTCGCCGCGAGGAAGGAGGAAGCCTCCCATCAGCAGCAAGCCTGACAAGCCCGTCGACCCAGGACAGCCACGCAGATTCCACCGGTGCCTGGCCTCGCCACTGCGTCACCGCCGAGCGCGCTGCCGAGACGCCACCCGTATCCAGCGCGGCTACTACGAAGGAAAACGCCTCCTGTGGACTACCTCGGAATTGGACGCCTGCGGGGGCTGAACCCTCCTCAGTCGCTATGACCGCAGCACCGCCCGCTGGGCGGCCCAGTGCTGCCGTCTCAAAATCAGTGCGCCGACGGCCCGTGAGCTTGAGCGCGCTGGCTAGCCGATGGACTGTGTCCTCGCGCGGCCTGCGGCGGACTCCGCGCTCAAGATCGCTGATCTCCCGCCAGCTAAGCCCGGCCTCTTCCGCAAGGCGCTCTTGCGTCAGGCCCGGGATGGCCCGGCGCACCTGCTTGAGCAACTCGCCGAAGGTAATCACGGGCTCATCGGCCATGACACCTCCTTACCGGCACCTGCGCAGCGCCGGCCGACAAACCGGCGGCCAGCGGCGCAGATTCTGTTAGCGATTATGTTAGTTAATTCATGGTCAGGGCCGTAAGTGTCCCATAGCGTCGTTTCCAGCCCTTCTAGTTACCACCGAAGCGAGAGGGCCGCGCTCGGGAGCGGCGATCGGTCCCAGCGAGACCGGCGGCGAGCCGTTCCGTGGCTACTTGACGCCGCGAGCGAGGAGAAAGGACAAATACGGAAAAAATGCTACCTTCGGGATGTGGGCGTCGTCCGGCAAAGACTACGGCCGCCCGAGGATGGCACTGCTCGGAAAATTTGGCTGGACGTTCATGGCAGCCTGCAGGGGCTTTTACATGGATGCGCGAGATCGAAAATGCCCATCCGCCAGGGCGGAGTCCGCGAGTCGGGTCGCCGCGGCTGTCAGAGCCGGCTTGATGAACTCGATCCTGCGCAATGCTGCTTGATCTCCGAGGGAGCTGCCGGCGCAAAAGCTACGGTCATCCGGTTGGACCATTCGAGTGCTGTTTGCGAGTCTCGCCGAACGCGACGTATGGAGGTAGGAGTAGATGAAGCGCAGGGGCACTGCACAGCTCATATTGAGAGTCAGCATGGCTGCAGGATTGATCATGTCTGCTGCGGCCGCCGGCATCGGCATGACGGGAGTTGCCTGGGCCTCGACGCCCGGCGAGGCTTGCCTTTTCAGCGCTCCTTACGGTGTGATCGGCACGGGCACCGTCGGGCACATCGGATACGGATTCCGGAACGGGACGGGGAACAACTGGACCTACGGCGCTACTGAAGGCGGTGCCGCGCCCAATCCCAGCCCGCCAAGCGCGACACACAGCTGGCATGCCACCGGCACCTGGGCACAGATGCTGAAGACATTTGGCGGCGGCACGCAGCCTAACTGGCCATCGGGCCCCGGGTACTATATCGATTACCGCTGCACAAACGTCGTCGCCAGCAATCCTACCGCTGCTCTTACTCAGGTCGGGGTCGGCGAGATCAATGGTTACGATCTAGTATATAACAACTGCCTGACTAAGAGCATACTCATCTTGCAGCAATACGGGGTCCCGAATCTGCCGAATCCGGTGTACGTCACGCCCGATACCTACTTCAGTTCAAAACTGCCGTCGTATCCGGCCTACAGCCCGGGCTTCAACCGGCCACAGTGGCTTACCTCCCTTACCGTCGGCGTGAATCTCGTCGATCCACTCAGTGGCGCATATCTGAATACCAATCCGCTTCGCAAGACGCGACCCATGCATGTCCAGATCTTCAATGGCAGCAACCAGCTGGTGTTTGACTCCGATCCCAACTGGAGCAACTCGACCAATCATGCCAGCAGCCCGATTCGGGCCAAGGTGGTTCCGGGTACCGATAAGTACACCGCGACGTTCCAGTTGCCTGGCACCAGCTCAAACCTAGTCCGCCCGGCCGGATGCCTTGTTACGCAATGCAGTCCAAATGTATGGTCGGCCGGCGGAGTAGCGGGCGCTTATCTCGTCAAAGTGCAGCTTGACTATACCCTTCGTAAATACACTCCCGGATTCGCCCTCATAAGCCAGGGCATTGGAAATAGCGTAGCGGATACGAGCCTTACCGTCGGTGATATCAACCAGGATAACCAGGTGAATATTGCTGACTACAATATGCTGTTGCAGTGTTACAGTGACCTGTCACCGCCGCCCGGACCATGCCCATCGTGGCAGAAGACCGCTTCTGATCTGAACGACGACGGTTACGTAAACGGCATTGACTACAATATCATGCTGCGTATATTCCAGAGTCAGGGTGGCGCTTAGCTTGCGCCAGCGCCTAGTTATCTGTCCGTCGCCCGGCTGACGATCGATAACTGCATCGTCTGAAAGACGACTCAAGGTCAGGTGAGCTGAACTATTCAGAGTCTCGCTGGGTTACCAGACATTCATCAGAAGAGATATCGCCTTAGCGGAGGTGTGAAGGATGATCAGCCATCTGCGAGCAATGTTGACTGTGGGGGGAACATCTGCGCTGCTCCTGGGCGCCGCAGCCTGGGCACCCGGCCCGGTGCTGGCTGCGCCACGGAACGCCGTGGCCGGCGCCAGCTCGGTGCCGAGCCCTGGTCAGTCGAGCCGGCTGAGCGCCGTCGCGGCCGTTGCGCCCGGCAACGCCTGGGCAGTGGGCTCTTACTGCCCATCGCACTGCAAAGCTGGCACCGTCCCGGAACGGTACATGATCATGCACTGGAACGGGAAGGCATGGTCGCTCACCGTGAACGGCTCATCTGGCCTCCTGAATGGCGTGTCGGCAGCATCGGCGAGTGATGTGTGGGCCGTCGGGTCGTCTGCTAGCAGTCCGTTGCTGTTCCTGCACTGGAACGGGAAGAGTTGGTCGAGGCGGACGGCAACCATCGCCGGAGCAGTTGGCCTGCGGTCGGTAGATACCCTGTCCTCCAGCCGGGCCTGGGCAGTCGGCTCAGCCTATTCGCCGAAGGCCGGCGCATATACCACGCTGATCGTCCGCTGGAACGGCAGCAAGTGGTCCCGCGTAGCCGCTCCATCCCTGGCGGTGAGGGGTGGCTCTGCGTCCCTGTCCACCGTCAGCGCCGATTCTGCCAAGGATGCGTGGGCAGCCGGGAACTTCTGCGTGTCGGGCTGCCGCACCGGATCACCGGTCTACCGCGGGGCAATCCTGCACTGGAACGGCAGCAAGTGGTCGCAATCGGCGCTGCCAGTCAGGAACTCCTTCCAGTTCTTCGCAGTGACCGCCCTGTCATCCGCCAACGCCTGGGCCGTCGGCGACACCATCGCCGGTCACGCGGCCACCACCTTGATGCTGCACTGGAACGGCACGAAATGGTCCAAGGTGAGCGTGCCGAATGACAACCCGAGCGCGATGACCTTCACGTCCCCGGCGGACGGCTGGGCTGTTGGACTTGCCGAACCGGTCCTGCACTGGAACGGCGCCACGTGGACATCGGGTTCCATATCGACGCCGAACTGGGGTGGCTTTGTCAACGGCGCGAGCGGCGACTCCCCCGCCGACGTATGGGTCGTCGGAGACTACTGCACCACCACGTGCACGAGCGGCGTCCCGATTACTCGAGGCTTCACCCTGCACTGGAATGGAAGTAAATGGTCGCGTGTCTAGATCTGGCTGATGGCGCCTATACCGACTCGGCCGGCGTACGCCAGGGGCTCCTGGTGACCAGGTCGGGGACATCCTGGACAGCGACCCCGGCGCCACTGCCCGCTAGCGCCGAAGTCAACACCTATGCCAGATTGAGCTCCGCGGCCTGCCCCTCGGCTGCCTCGTGCGTCGCCGTCGGCGATTACACCGCGGCCGCGGCCGAGCCGGCGGTTCCCGGCCACTGTCCGAAAATGAGCGGAGAGCCGGAACTCTTGCTGGCCCACAGGGCGGTTCCCCCGACGTAAATGACCTGGTTCCCGTCTTGCTGGTCGACCAGGGCGGCCCCGGGATGTCCGGCGGTATTGCTGGCCTGCATCGCCCCGCCGGAGCCATACTCGGCGAGATTCCCGTCGCCTTGCATGATCAACTCGTAGCCGTTGCCCGATTCGAGATACCAGCCCGGGGTTAAGGGTTTCCCCGGCCTGGAGCGTGTTGTCGTAGCTCCCCGATGCCCATGTCGGCTTGGCGCCCTTGACGACTTTGAACTGCGCGGCGACGCACGGCGCGCTGTCATCCAAGCCCGCTTCGATCCTGGCATGAACTTCCAACCCGCAGGCCGTCAGCGGCATGGACTTCGTCATCTTGAACGGCGACAAGGCGAGCAGTCTCTACGCATTCGTCGACGACCCGAGCCGTGGCGGCCGGCCGCCGAACTGAGCGGAACGCCCCAGTCGCAGCAGAATCGGGAGCTCGCCGGCACCAGCCAGGAGCGACGAGCGCCGGAGCAGAGCCGCGGTTGCGCCCGCCTGAGTGACCAGCATCGCGGATACCTCCCGCTGGCAGCGCCGTGGACGCGACCCTGGGCCGCTGCGTCCTGCTCCCCGCCAGCATGACACTCCCCGGCCGCGCCAACTGGTCGGCACCAGCGCCGCTGCGCTGGCTGCACAACCGCCCGGGCCCTGCACGAATCCTCGGCGGACCCGCCGATTCATGCCGTCCTGGTCAGCATCGATGCGCCGCCGCTGGCGGGAACGCGCGGCGGCCACCAGGTTAAGCACTGAAATCGGGTACGTTACATCGAGAGAACTCCCAGCTTATCTTGCCGGGCTGATTCATGAGTTGCACATCCACAGTCCCGAATGAGTGCCAGAAGGCCATCGCCGGCTGCTCATATCGGCTGCCTGGCGTGCTGCTCGCGACTTCAGCGACGCGCTCGTGAACAACGCCTGGCTGACCAGATCGCGTGGTCTGGTTTTGAGGGCAGGGCCCGTCAGTCGGTCCACGATGGATGATTCCGCTGGTTGAGTCGGCCTAGGGCGCGGTGCCGGCGGATTCAGCCGGTCAAAGATGACGCCACGTGTCAGCGAATTGCGTCCCTTTGGGCGGCAGCGGCGACGCGTACGCGGCGAGCCTGGTGCCGTGGTACTCGGAGAACTTGGTTATCTTCCAATGACCGTTCTTTGCGAAAGAACCACTCTGCCCCCTGCTGTCAGTGATGGCGATATGGCCGAAGGTAATCTTGTGATAGTCAGCGAGGGGCGACAGGCCGGGAGCCCATATTCCTGCGATTACCTCCGCAGTCGAGCGACTGCATGTTCCCTGACCGAACGAGAATGCCCCGCAGGAGTATCGGAGCGAGAAGGACTTCCGCTGCGTCGAGTCGTTCAGCGAGAAACGGTACATACCCGATCTGAAGGAAATGCTCGCGGATACCTTGTCACCAGGAGCGGGATCTATGGCCTGCGCCTCATACAGGCCGTTCATCTCGATGTAGGCGACGTAAGCGGCGAGGGTACCCGTGCAGAGTTCCCGCACGCCGACCCGTTCGGAATTCGAGCTACCCGGCCCGAACCCGGCCCAGAAATAGGAATCCGGGTCGCCTTGGGGGGTAATGCCGCGGCAGCTGATAGCGGGCACCGCCCAGCTTGCCGCCACATAGCGGAAGGTCTGCTGATCAGCCTGGTACCCGGCCCAGGCATGTGACTTCTGGGTACTGGCCCCACCTGTCCCGGCAAACGCCACCGACGGCACGCCGAGCGTGCCCGCCGCGACAGCGACCGCAGCGAGCAGGACGCGGACTTTGAGTACATTAACCGGCTTGGGGAATGAGCGCATCCGTACACCCTCCGCAGTGGATGGTCAGCCATGGATGGCCGACGTGAATCACTGGCGATCAGCCTGGCAGATGGATCCACCAGGCGGCAGTGGCAGAACTGCCCCATTGTGGGTCGGCGAGTGCTGGCAGTGGCAGTAAGCCAGACCGCACCGAGTCTGCCTGCGCGGCGCGCTTGACCGATACAAATATTGTATTTCAGCGGGTATATCCTCGGCCCCCGGCTGCCGCGGGCCGCGCCGGGCAACGGGCAGGCGCTGTCGGCGAATCTGTCATCTGGATCTCGACGAGCGGCCGCGGCCGCACCGATGCCAGGAACGCGTCGGCCGGGTTCGCTGACGCCCATGCGGCCGGGCTGACGCGGCGGATGTCGACGGGCCGCCCGAGCCGGCCCTGGGCCGCTCGCGCGATCTCCGCCAGGTCATCGCGATCTGCCGTGCCGACCACAAGCACGTCGACGTCGTGCGGGATCGGGCCCGGCTCGCCGAGGTAGCGGGCCGTCCACGATCCGTAGCTGAACGCCGCCGCCACCCCGGGCGCGGCGGCAAGGAGGTCGGTGCGGACGGGCAGTGGCCCGAATGTTACCGCCAGCAAGTCAGTGAGAGGCCGGCTGACCAGCGCGCCCCGGTCACGGCCCCGCAGCAGGCGGATGTTGCCGCGGCGGCTCTCGCTGGCGATCCCCGCTGCGACCAGGCGCGATGCCTCAGTGTGGACCGTAAATATTCGAATTCCTGTTCTGATCTGTGGAGCTATGGGGATACCAGGTTCGCGCGACGTCGTTGGTGTCAGATATGGGTGTCGCCTACAGCCTGCGTCATCGCCCCGGTCGCCCGATCACTGACCTTCCTATTTTCAGGAGGCTTGGCAGGTCCAACCAGGTCCATCGCAGGCCACGTGAGCAGGCCATGCGCATCGCGGACGTTCGGCGGTGTCCACAGCCATCGACGGCGCACCATCGTTGCCGTTAGCAGCGCGTTAGCAAGATCGCTCTAATGAGAGTCGGCGTCCGTCGCGTTTTCGTCTCCGAGCCATGTCGGGCCGCGCCACCAGAACAGGTTGCGAAGTCGGCCCCAGCACGCAGCGCGTCCGAGCATGGCCAGTCCGAACACCCCGAACCACGGCGTGAGTGCAAAGCAGGCACGCGATAGATAGCCAGTGCCAGTATTCGAGCCAGCCAGCGCGGAACAAGCGGACAAGGTGAGCCAGCAAGCCGAGATGAGCAGATATTGGATACGCGGGCGTGGATCGGCCTTGGATGCTTTCAGTTTCTCAGCGCGAGCTTGGATCGGTAGTAGCACTGCGGCGATGAGGGCCACCGCGGTTAGCGAGGCAACAATCACAACGCGAACGCCGTCGACGAGCTGGCTGCCAACGCTCTCCTGCGTCGGCCAAAACCCCCCAGCTACCGCTATCCCGGTCCAAAACGCGAGAAAGGCCGGAACCTGTTCGCGCACGAGTTCGCGCCGCCGCCGCGGAGATGCCCGGCGGAGCGCTCGTCCCTCAGGACCTGCTGGAATCGCGTGCCTTGGCATGGGACGGTTCCTCCCAGCCTGACTGATTGATGACCGCCTAACCATCTTAGTGACTCTTGTAGGGAAGTAGACCTGGTCCAGCGCATCTTGCGAGTCGACCCTGCCGCTCTCCGCCCATCCTCTCGATAGGCGCGATCTGATCCGAGGACGATCGCGGTCAAGGGTGGCCGAAGGCCATCACGCAGTAACGCAATGCCGCTAAGTAGGAGTCGCAGAAAAATAACCCGTAGTTCCCATGGGAACCGGCATGCTGGTGTGGGATGGGCGCCATGGACGAAGCTGGGCGGGTGCTGGCGGCGAAGTTTGAGGCGATCTTCCCGCACCTGGATGAGCGGCAGCGGCGGCTCCTGATGGGGGCTGAGGCGCGGGCCCTGGGTCATGGCGGGATCCGGGCGGTGGCCCGTGCTGGCGGGGTCAGGGAGGCCACGGTGTCGGGGCGTGGATGAGCTGGACTCGGGCGCCGGGCCGCTGGGCCGGGCACGCCGGCCGGGCGGGGGCCGCAAGCGGGCGGCCGACCTGGATCCGGGACTGCGCCCGGCGTTGCTGGCCCTCGTCGAGCCGGACAAGCGGGGCGATCCGATGTCGTCGCTGCGGTGGACCACGAAGTCGACCCGCAACCCTGGCGGCCGGGCTGACCGGCCAGGGGCACTG
>DATKQH010000008.1:0-3848 GCA_035532775.1 Streptosporangiaceae bacterium | reverse complement strand
GCGGCCCGCAGCGCACCCCAGGCTCCCTGCCTGGTGAGCCTGCCGCCACGGGCATTGAGGAAGACAGCGGGACTGCGCTGTCCTGACCTGGCGCTCGCGGCGAGCGCCGGCCTCGCCTGCACCAGGTAAGCCTCGAGTGCCGCCAGCGCGTAGCTGCCGACCGGGACGATCCGCTGACGGCCGCCCTTGCCGGCCAGCCTGACCGTCGCGAGAGCTCCGTCGGCACCGCGCTGCCCGGTCAGGTCCAGGTCATCGACGTCGAGGCCGACGGCCTCGGAGATTCGTGCCCCCGTTCCGTAGAGCAGCTCGAGCAATGCCCGGTCGCGGCGCTGAGCCGGCGAGTCGCCGGGCATCTGGAGCAGCCGTTCCACCTCAGGGAGAGGAATCGCGCGCGGCAGCCGGCGCGGCGGGGCGGGCGGCCGCACCGTTCGCGCCGGGTCGGATTCCGCCAGCCCCTCCACCAGCGCGAAGGCGTGCAGGCCCCGGACGGCCACCACCGCGCGCCCGGCCGAGCTCGCGGCGAGCGGCGGATGGTGCTCGTCCCCTTCTCGCAGCACCGCCAGGTACTCAGCGACATCAGCCGTCCTCACCTCGGCGATCTGCGTCGTTCCGGCGGCGGCCATGGTTGAGGCGTACCGCTGCAGATCCCTGCGGTACGCCTCAATCGTGTGGGCGGCCAGACCACGCTCGACGGTGAGATGGTCGAGGTACCGGCGGACCGCCCCGGCCACCGTCGTCAGCCCGGCGCTCCTGTCATCTGCGGCAAGTCCCCCATCAGGCCAGGACCTCGTCCAGGGGGGTCCAGGGCAGGCCGTGTGCCTCGGCTACCGGCTCGCAGGTCACCGCGCCGTCGTGGATGTTCAGACCGGGCGCGAAGGACTTGTCGGTACGCAGCGCCTCGCGCCAGCCGCGGTTCGCGATCTCTATCGCGTACGGCAGGGTCACGTTGGTCAGCGCGTACGTCGAGGTGTGCGGTACCGCGCCCGGCATGTTGGCCACGCAGTAGAACAGGGCGTTGTGCACCGGATAGGTCGGCTCGGCGTGGGTCGTCGGCCTGGAGTCCTCGAAGCAGCCGCCCTGGTCGATCGAGATGTCGACGAGCACCGCGCCCGACTTCATCCTGGACACCAGCTCATTGCTGATCAGCTTCGGAGCCTTGGCGCCCGGCACGAGCACCGCGCCGATCACCAGGTCGGCGTCGATGACGGCGCGCTCGATCTCGTAGGCGTTGGAGGCGACCGTCTGAAGGTGGCCCTGGTAGATGGCATCGGCCGACCGCAGCCGGCCGATGTTCTTGTCCACGAGCAGCACCTCGGCCTGCATGCCGAGCGCGATCGCCGCCGCGTTCATCCCTGACACGCCCGCGCCGAGCACCACGACCTTGGCCGCGTACACGCCGGAGACACCGCCCATCAGGACGCCCCGGCCGCCGCCGTCGCGCTGCAGGTGATGCGCGCCGACCTGCGGTGCCATCCGTCCCGCCACCTCCGACATCGGGGCAAGGAGCGGCAGCGATCCGTCCGGAAGCTGGACTGTCTCGTACGCGATCGCGGTGATCCCCGAGCTCAGCAGCGCGTCGGTGCACGCCCTCGACGCCGCCAGGTGGAGATAGGTGAAGAGCACCTGGTCCTTGCGCATCCGGTGGTATTCCCCGGCGACCGGCTCCTTGACCTTCAGGATCAGGTCGCCGGTCGGCCAGACATCGTCGGCGGTGGGCAGCATCTGGGCGCCGGCGGCAACGAAGTCCTCGTCCGGGATGGACGAGCCAGCCCCGGCATCCTGCTCGATGAATACCTCGTGCCCGTTCCTGACGAACTCGTGCACGCCAGCCGGCGTAATGGCCACCCGGTACTCGTGATTCTTGACTTCCTTAGGAACGCCGACTTTCATGACCTTCAGTCCTCCTCGTGTTCAAAGCCGCCCGGCCGCGCTCAGCGTTCTGGCGCGCCGGCACCGCGCAGCGCGAACCCGTCCTGCCTCGCGGCATAGGCGGCCAGCACGCCGATCATCATGACGCCGTTGTGCAGGTTCCCGCCCAGAATGCGGGAGACCACCACATCGAGCGGTGCCCACTCGATCGTCAGATGAGCCTCCTCATGATCAGGAACGTACTCTCGCTCGGCGTCGGGAACGCGCGTGAGGCCCCGGGCCAGGTAGACCCGCAGCCGCTCGCTGGTGATCCCCGGGGAGGTGAAGAAGTCAGCAAGCACCTGCCAGTCTGCGGCCAGGTAGCCAGCCTCTTCAAGCAGTTCACGCTGCGCTGTTTTCAGCGGCGGCTCTCCCGCCACGTCACGCAGGCCAGCCGGTATCTCCCAGAGCAGCCTGCCGACCGGATGCCGGTACTGACGGATCAGCAGTACCTGGCCCGCCTCATCCATCGCGACGATCCCGACCGCGCCGGGGTGCTCGACGACCTCGCGGCCGACCTGCTGGCCGTCCGGCATCTGGACCGTGTCCCGGCGAACGCTGACGACGATTCCCTCGGCGAGCTTCTCGGAGCCGACCACAGGCCAGCTCGCGGTCGCGTCGGAGAGCCGGGCCGCGTCAGACAGCGGCGGTACCTTATTCATGCGGTGGCGACCGAACAGCTGCTGGCGGCGGCCGCTGGCTGACCCGCCGTGCTGACTCTCGATCGCTCGATCGCGGCCGCGATCAGCCCGCTGAACAGCGGATGCGGCCTGGTGGGCCGGGACAGGAACTCCGGATGAGCCTGCGTGGCCACGAAGAAGGGGTGCACGTCGGGCGGCAGCTCGACGAACTCGACCAGACGGCCGTCGGGCGACATGCCCGAGCAGACCAGGCCGGCGGCTTCGAGAACGGCGCGGTAGGAGTTGTTGACCTCATACCTGTGCCGGTGCCGCTCGTGCACGATCTCGCTGCCGTACAGGCTCCTGACGATGCTGCCCTCGGCCAGCACGGCCGGATAGAGCCCGAGCCGCATCGTGCCGCCCATGTCCCGCTCGCCGGCCACCACGTCCTCCTGGTCGGGCATGGTGGCGACCACGGGGTGCGGCGTCTCCGGGTCGAATTCCGCGCTGTTCGCACCGTCCAGGTCGGCCAGGTCCCTGCCGATCTCGATCGCCATGCACTGCAGTCCCAGGCAGAGTCCCAGGATCGGGATCTTGTTCAGGCGCGCGTGCCGCACGGCGCCGATCTTTCCCTCGATGCCGCGGACTCCGAAGCCGCCGGGAACCAGGATGCCGTCGACTCCGTCCAGGTGCCGCGCCGCCCCGTCCGGGGTCTGGCAGTCATCGCTCGGGACCCAGCGGATGTTGACCCGCGCGTCGTTGCCGAAGCCGCCGGCCCGCAGCGCCTCGGCCGGCGACAGGTACGCGTCCGGCAGGTCCACGTACTTGCCGACCAGCGCGATCGTCACGCTCCTGGCCGGACGGTGCACCCGGCCGAGCAGGTCGTTCCAGTCGCTCCAGTCCACGTCGCGGAACGGCAGGCCGAGCCGCCTGACCGCGTAGGCATCCAGTCCCTCGGAGTGCAGCACCTTCGGGATGTCGTAGATCGACGGCGCGTCGGGAGTCGACACCACAGCCTCCTCGTCGACATCGCACATCAGGCTGATCTTGCGCTTCAGGCCGCCGCTGATCGGGCGGTCAGAACGGCAGACGATGGCATCAGGCTGGATACCGATGCTGCGCAGCGCAGCCACCGAGTGCTGAGTCGGCTTGGTCTTCAGCTCGCCCGACGGCCCGATATAGGGCAGCAGCGACACGTGCAGGAAGAAGCATCTGTCCCGGCCGATCTCGTGCCTGATCTGCCTGATCGCCTCGAGGAACGGCAGCGACTCGATGTCGCCGACCGTGCCGCCTACCTCGGTGATGACCACGTCGATCTGC
>DATKQH010000007.1:0-16915 GCA_035532775.1 Streptosporangiaceae bacterium | reverse complement strand
CGAGACCTGGCAGTCCGTCGAGCCAATCCTGGAGGTTCTGGCGCAGATCCTTGCCGGCCTCGCCGCCGCCGCCGCTGTACGAGCTCTTGGTGCCCATGGCGCTATGCCTGCGCTCCGAGCACTGATGTCAGCGCCACTTTGACGGGAGATGGGGCTGTCAGGCTCAGCCACTGGCGAAGGACATCGCCGAATACTTCGAGATCGACAGGCTGGAACAGCAGGATGGCCCCGGGCTGGAGGTCCGCAGCCGGAAGGCCGCGCAGCGCGCTTGTGGCCGCATCGGCCAGTTGTGGATGCTGTTTAGTGATGCGAATGATGCCGAGCATAGCGGCCTGCTGGTCAGTTGGACGGTCACGGGCCGCCCGGGACAGATACAGCACCAGTTGCTCAGCGTCGGACAGCGTCAGTCCAGCGAGATCGTCGGCCGTCACCGCCTTCTGCTGGGCGCGGATGCTAGATACCAGCTTGGCGGCGAGGTCTCGAAGCCGGGCCGGGAGTCCGGATTCGAGCAGCGGCGTGCCGCTGAACGAGGCCGCGAGGAACAGGTAGGGAGCGAGATCATCGTCGGACAAGCTCGGCGCCAGCTTGGCCCAGCGGATGAGGTCGTCGTCGAATGTAGCGGAAGCAGCGGATTCGGCCGACGTGCTGACGGAGGCTGAGTCCGTGCTGCTGGGCTCGTCGGACGCGGCTGAGCCCGCTGTGTCTTGTTCGACCGAGACCGAACGGCCGGCCGCGGCTTCCAGGGCTCGCATTTGCTCCCGGAGTTCGCCCTTGGCTAGCCACTCCAGCACCATAATGAAGCCCGTCGGCAACAACACCTCGAGGACCATCAGCTTGGCGACAATGTCGGCATTCAGCGAAATTCCGCGCCGCCCGGCGATCGACTGGCGGACCCGAAGGTCGTTCAGGAATCGCTTTATCCGGCGTGGGTTGCCGCGCAGCTTCTCGTAGAGGATCGGCGTGAGCCGCGATGCCAGGGCCATTTCGGTGGCGATGTCGAAGTTGACATTTACATCGGGAAGGTCATCGAGCACGCCAGCCTCACGCCGCAGTGCCGCGCAGCGCCCCACGTAGGGTTCAAGTCCGGCAGCATCAAGGCGGGCCGTGAGCTGAAGCAGCACAATGTACGCCTCGGTGTCGAAACGGCTGAGTGCCGGCAGCGGCACAGTGGTCTGCACGATCTTGTGCAGATAGAGATCAGCAGGATGCTCCGGCTGGCCGTCCGGTCCCTGCTCGTTCGTGGCGCCGTTCGGAAAGCGGCCCCGCAGCGCATCAGCGACCCGGCGTTCGTCGGCCGCGATGACGAATGCCATTTTCGGCACGGCCAGGAACAGCCGGATGGCCTCCAAACAATCGACGACAGTGGGGTACAGGCAACGATCAAGGTCATCGACGAGCACGACCACCCGAGACAGATGCGCCAGCTCATTAGAGCCCATCAGCTCACGAAACTCAGCTTGGAACTCCGCGAGGCCACGGCTCTCGCTCTCTCCGGATTCGGCGCCCTCGGTCTTGATCAGGCTCGTCAGGTCATCCACCGAAGGGAGCTGGAACGCTAGCGACGCCTTGGCCGCGACCTGGATGGCCTTGGACCAGTCAACGCGGTTCTTCAGCTTGACTAGCAGCTTGCGCGCCTTGCTGGTCACGCCTTCCGTCTCCCGGATCTGATTGCCCAGGATGCCGAGCACCTCGCCGATGAGGGTTTCCTTGGCCCCAACGGCTGGGTCGTAGCGCCATGGGTCGGTCGAGACTACGAGGACCTGGTGGCCCTCGGGCAACGGCCGGACAGCAAGGTCGGCCCCTATGAGCCGCAGGACGGTGGTCTTGCCGCTGCCCCACGCTCCGGACACCCCGATGGCCAGCGGGTCAAGCGCATCATCGAGCACCGCATCAACCACCGTGCTCGCGACCGCGTCGAAGGAGAGCAGGTCGTCCTTCGTCGGCTCGTCCGACCACAAACCAGAGGAATGGGTAGCGGTCATCGGCGATCCCCGCACGAAACGTTGGCCGACGCGATGTGCAATTTATTGCGTATCATTTTAATTACCCCTGTTGAAATGTATCAATGGTAGTGAATAATTCCATCACCACTCAACGGCCATTAGCTTTGTGGCCTACGGGCCTAAAGACTTCGGCTGTCGTCGCTCCAAGAGCGAGATCACCTTGCCGGCCTGTTCGCCCGGCGATGAAGCAGGCTGTCGGGAATCAGCTTGAGATGCTACCGGTGTTCGCGAGGTGATCGTGCGGAACAAGTCTGCGGGCACGCGGCACTGAGAAACTAGCTCGCGCTCGCCGATGCCCTCCTGCGAGAGCAGTTCGACCGCTTTCGGCAGCAGTGAGGGCTGCTCGATCGCGGCCATGAGACCTGGCTCGTCGCGGCGCCAGCCGCGAGCTGAGATCGTGGTCATGGCGTTCCGGTAGGAAACGTCGCTGAGTCGTCCGAGCCGACGGGCCCGGAATAGGAGGGCTTGCATGCTGACGCCCCACTGCTCTTTCAGCTTGGCGAGCGTCACCCAGACGCTGCCGCCCATGGTCGCCGGGAGCACGACCCGGATCTCAGCCTCGGGCATCAGCAGTTCGGACGCGAAGCGGTGAGCCTGCTCCTCAGCGAGGCGGCTGCCCGGCTCGGCGTCGCCGTGCATGATCAAGTGGCCCAGCTCGTGTGCGACGTCGAAGCGTTGCCGGTAATAGTCACGCTTGATTGGGTTGAGCACCACCACTGGGCGCAGCCGACTGTCGAAGGAATAGGCATCAACCGAGGCGGCCTGCGGCGGGCTAAACACCACGAGGATCCCGTGATGCTCGAGCAGCCGCACCAGGTGCCCGACCGGCCCTGTTCTGATGTCCCACATCTCGCGCACCAGGCGGGCCGCCCGCTCGGGTCCGTCATCGTCCGGGCCGTCAAGAGCAACCGGCAGGCTCGGCACGGCAACCTCCGGGAACTCGACGTGCCTCTCCAAGCTCATCGCGATGTCCACGGCCAGCTGGCCGTAGGCGAATGCCTGATCACGTGCCAGCTGGCTAGTGGAGCGCAGCGATCGGAAGTGCGGCGCGGTGCTCAGTGCTGCGACGTCGTCCGGCCGGGCCGCGAAGAATCCAGGATCGACCGATAGGCCCAGGGCGAGCTGGGCGACCGTCGGGGCCGTCGGCCGCTTCGCACCCGATTCCCAGGCGGCGACCGCAGTCGCGCTCTTGCCAATGATGCCGGCGAGATCACTTTTGCGCAGGCCCGCAAGATGACGCGCCACGGTCAGCCGGGCGCCGTCGAACAGCGCGGCGACTTCGGCCGTTCGATCCGGCGCGCGGCCCATGTCGCTCACGCTCCGACACTTGCATGGCGTCCCGGTAGCTGCGTGTCCTTTTGGCGCCGGAGGCGCACAGGCGCATCCGGAACGGAGCCGGGTCCGGCTGGCAGCGGCTCATCGCTACGCCGGCGGCCGTCAGCCGGCGGACCGGTCAACAGGTCTGCATGCCAGTGCCAGGCCGCGCCGCCGCCGTCGTTCAGCCGAGCCCGGCCGAACACCAGCTCCATGTCGTAGTTCACGGGATCGAGGGCGTGGGCGACGACAAATGTCTCCAGGTCGAGCCTGTAGGCAGCGGCGAGCAGCTCTTCCAGGCCGGCGACCTCCTCGTCGACGATGCCATCGAAGAGCGATCCCTGGGCAGGGTCGGCCTGGCGTTGCCTGGCGACCCGACGTTTGGTCGGGCTCTTGCGCGGCCAGGGCAGGCTGTCGAGCTTGCCGGGTGCGCAGGACGCGAGCAGGAACCGTCGGCCGCCGATCGCCCAGCCCGGACTGCCCGTCAGGTTGTTGCGAGTGATCAGATTCGGGGCAAGCTGCGGCATGGAGTTGATGTGCTCCTGCGCCAGTTCGGCGTAGAGCAGGTCGAGGTGTGCCGTCGGTGCGCTTTCCGGCTGAAGGTCATACGCGCCGCAAGCGAAGACCCGGTCAAGGCGGTCACGGAACAGGGTGAAGCGCAGGTTGCCGAGCAGGGCCGCGTCATGGCCGTCCGGCTCGGAGAAGATCTCCAGCGTCCGGCTCGTGGCCGCGCCATAGGCCCAGCGGATCCCCGCCAGCACTCCCACAGCTTCAAGATCACCGATAACATCGTGCTGTTCGTTCACGACGGTGAACCTACACCATGGCCAGTAGATGATGCGACAGAGTCAACCGTTTCGGCGCGTCGCCGTCGGGAACAGACCACGCGAGCCTGGTCATCCCCAAGTCGCATGTCTGTGCCGACTCCGGCAAGCTGAGCCCGCGCTCTTCGTGGTCTGGAGCTGCCCGCCCCTGCGGTTCTCGGAATGCCGGGCCGCAGGGGCCAGCTACATGCGTGTTCTAGGGCGGAGCTGCTCGTGCGCAAATAGAAGCTTGTTGAGCAATGGCACGGCCGACCTGGCGGACAACTCATAGCGCTCCTCCAGCGCCTGGTTCCAGAGGCCTTCGAGGACGTCACAGAGGCGCTGCCGCATCTCGAGAGTGATGTGGAGGTAGACCGCGTCCATGCCGGACATGGCGTGGCCGCGGCGGTCCATCTGGATGACCTTGCTGAGGTCGGCGGCGTCGAGCCAGGTGGAGTGGGAGTGCCGGTCGTCGTGCGGCTTGAACTTGCCCGTCAGGTTGGGCCACGTACCCTCGGCCAGGTCCGCCGCTTTGGTCTTCCTGTTGCCCTTGGTGATCGGGATGCCCGGCCACGGCTCGGCGATTACGTAGACGGGGCGGCGGACGCCCTGCCGAGCGGGATACAGGCCCTCGGCCGCCGGGGTCAGGTAGCGGTCCGCGTAGTTGGACCGGCGCGGGTGGCCGCCTTTGGCACCGAGGAACAGGTAGTTAGCCGGGGTGCTGTCCTCGCCCTTGCACACCGGGTGATCATCCTCGACCGGGCAGCAGCAGCTGCTCCGGCGGTTGTCCATGGCCCACCTCATGAGGCTGGCCAGGAACGGCGGCAGATCCAGCAGCCGGTAGGAACCGTCTTTCGGCGGGGACTTGAGCACGACGCCGCCCAGCTCCCGCAGTTGCCAGTCCACTGCATACGTCGCGATGCCGTCCTCGGGCAGCTGCAGAGGGGAATCCTTGCCTTTCCAGCCCTCGACGGCGAGGAGCTCGCCCCAGCGGACGCCGGTCCAGGCGGCGAAGACGTTCATGACGAAGTCGATGTCGCGGCCGGTCAGCAGGGCGCACCGCTCGGCCAGGCAGATGGCCTGCAGGGGGGTGATCACGTTGGCGGTCGTCCCCTGCGCGGCATGGGCAGGCCGACGACCCTTGGCCTGGACCCGCCCGCGGCGGCCCTTCCGCCGTTCCGCGGGATTGCGCTCGATCTTCCCGGCGTGGACGGCATCGCCGAGGATGGTGATGAGCAGCGAGCGCGCCCCGAAGGCAACCGACCGGGCGAAGGGACGACCTCGGGCGCTGATCTTCTTGGGTATCCCCCGATCCCAGGCTTCGATCTCCTCGAATGTCAGCGAGCCGAGCTGGCGCCCCTGGAACTGGGGCAGGATGTGCGCCTCGGTGAAGTACTTGTACTTGCCCCGGGTGGTCGGCTCGATGTCGTCGATCATCTCGACCCAGATGTCGATCCACTCTTCGAGCATCATCTTCGGCCCGGACCGGTCCTGCCAGGTGCCTTCCAGTTGCTCGCTGATCTGCGCGACGGCGTCCGCGTGAGCTTCCTCGGGATCCTCGTAGAACGAGGTCCGGTACTTCTGGTCCTCGAAGCGCCAGACGTAACGGCTGCCCTGGCGCCGTTTCTCGGCCCACGGCTTCGGCCGGCGCTTAATGGCCATCAGATGCTCCTCGCCGGGCCGGGCTGGCCTGCCGTCCGCGGGGCAGGTGCGCCCGCCATGGGTCGGAGTCTTCAGTGCAGCTCGGGCGGCCTGAGGATGGGCGTCGGCCGCGCGGTGGCGCTGGCCGCCGAGTGACTCGTATGGCCTGGGCCCGCTGGGCCTGGGGCTGCGGGGTGCAGGCCTCGCCTTCAGCGATCACGCGCAAGTCGGCCAGGGTGAAGGTGATCCGCCTGCCGTTCAGGTGGAACGGGACCTGCTTGCGGTACGCCCGTGTCCTGAGCGCGCATTCGGTTATCCCGGTCAGCCCCAGGTCACCCAGGACCTCGGCGGCGGCTGCGGGCGAGAACACAGGCGGAAGATCAGCGGCCTGGCCGGGGTGGCGTGCGTCGGCTAACTCATGATTAGAGTGGAGGTCTGTCACATTAGCTAATATAACAGTTTGATGTGACAAACAGAACCGAATAAGCGCTAGGGTGCGGATGAGGTGGTAGCGGCTACTGACCTGCTTCGAGTTCGCGATCCGCGGACGGTCGTTGCGCTCGCGGCGGCTGGACGGGTTGCGGTGGCAGGCCTGGACCATCTTGCAGTGAGCTGATCTTGTCCTGATCTGCCTCGCTCACCAGTTTCCGCGGCGCGGCCATCCGATCCAGCTCCTCGTCGACCTGCCGGACGCGCTCTCGGGCCGCGGCCAGCTCGCTGGCTTGCGGGAAGGCTTTCCCGAGCCCGGCAGCCGCGTGCCCGATTTCCCGCCGGGCGTGGTCAGCGTCAGTGATCGTGGTGGCTTGCGTTCCTCGAGCCGACGGAGCCTGTTCTCCAGCCGGGTCACCAGCGCGGCCGGGTCGGCGTCGGCCAGCTCGCCCGCGGGGATCACGACGCTGGTCCCTGGCGCACCGCGCAGCTCCATGGTGGCTACTTTTCCGTTCAGCGTCCGCTCCACCCGCGCGCCTAGCGGGAAGCCGGCCAGCTCGCCTGGCTGCAGGGCAGCCTCGCGGCGGGCGCCGAGCGCGTCGAATTCCCGGCCCAGGACGGCCGTCAGGTGGCGCCCGGCATCAGCGCGCTTGGAGTGCCGCCGGTCCTCGATGACCATGGTGAACTTGTCGCCGCGCGTGTCCTGCCTCCGGGCGATGGCCGCGTCGATCTCTGAGCCGGCCCGGCCCAGGGCGGCGATGCGTTCTTCCTGGCGGGTGATCGTGTGCCGCAGCGCGTCCTGGTTGCGGGCGTGCGCCCGGGCGGCGCGCTGCAGCCGGGCAAGCGCGCCGTCGGCGTCGGCCTTGTCCATGAGCAGCGGGTTGCCGGTGGCCAGGGCCTTAGCCTCGCTGAACGACAGCACCGTGTCGCCGACATCGGCGATCTCGCGGGCGTCCAGGGACGGGGACATGACCTCGTGGATGAACCGGGCCTTGCGCTCCAGGGTCTGCCACATGTACCCGTCGAAGCTCCGGGCGGTGACCCACCGGATGACCTGGACCTGGTCGTTGAGGTTGCCCTGGCGGATGATCCGACCGTCGCGCTGGCTGACGTCGGCAGGCCGCCACGGCGCGTCCAGGTGGTGCAGCGCCACCGCGCGGTCTTGGACGTTGGTGCCCACGCCCATCTTCTCGGTCGACCCGACCAGGACCGCGACGTGCCCGGACCGGCACGCGGCGAACAGGCGGGCCAGCTCGCTGTCGGACTTCGCTTCATGGACGAAACGGATCGCTTCGCGCAGGAGCCCGTTCCCGGTGAGGCGGTCGCGCAACTCGTCGTAGGCGTTCCAGTTCTCGCCCGGCGTGCCGAGATCGCAGAAGACCAGCTGCAGAGACCCGCGGACCGGGTACGGGGTGCCGTCCGGCGCCCGGTATTCGTCGTCGCGGTGCTCCCGCCAGATGGCCGCGATCCGGCCGGCGGCCGCGGCGACCTTCCCCGGCGTTTTCTGGGGCAGGCCGACCAGACGGAGGTCGAGGGCGGCGCGGGGGCCGTCGCCGGAGACCTTGAGCATGTTGTCCTCGTCGGCGCGGACGGCGCGGCTGCGGATTCGCTCGGAGCGCTGGCCGAGGTCGGCGACGTACTCGATCAAGCCGGCGGAGGGCTCGACGGCGATCATCTCCGGTGCCCGCTGGCCGTCGGCGGGCCTGGCGACGAGGGCAGGGACGGGGAGGCTGAGCTGGGCGGCGGTCTTGACGTCGGCGAAGACGTGCCACATGCGGAGCATCTCCGGGACGTTGCGGAACCGGGCGAAGCGGCTCTTGACCCGGAAGCTGTCGCCACCCTCGGGGGCGAGCTCGACCTGGGTGACGACCTGCCCGAACGTCGCGGCCCAGGTGTCGAACACCGAGATCCCCGCGTCCTCGAGAAGGTCGGGGCGCAGGTACCGCTGCATGACGTAGGCCTCGGTGACCGAGTTGGCGATCGGGGTGGCGGTGGCGAACGTGGCGACCCGCCGGCCGTTGCGTCGGCGCAGGTAGTCCAGCTTCATGTCCAGGTCCGACGCGCGCAGGGACCCGTCGATGGCGGCGTCGGCGATGTTGGAGGGGGTGCGCAGGTTCTTGTACCCGTGGGCCTCGTCCACGCACAGGTAGTCGATGCCGGTGGCCTCGAACGTGACGCCGGGGTCCTTCGCGGAGTCGAGGCGGCCCTTGAGGCGTTCATCGGCGCGCAGCAGCGCGCCCTCCAGCCGCTTGACCGTCAGCCCGGCGCCGCCCTGGGCGGCCTGCAGCCAGGTGCGCATGAGGGCCAGCTCGCGGTCCATGTAGGCGGCCTGCTCGGCGGGGCTGAGCGGGATCCGCTCGAACGCGGACCGCGACATGATGATGCCGTCCCAGTCGCCGCTCGCGCACCGGGCGGTGAACCGGCGGCGCCGGTTGCCCTGCAGGTCCTCCCGGTGGGCGACGAGGACCTTGGCGCGGGGGTAGAGCTGGAGCCACTCGCGGGCGAACTGCTCCAGCATGTGGTTGGGGATGATGACCGCGGGCTTGCGGACCAGGCCCAGGCGGCGCAGCTCAGTAACGCCCATGATCATCTCGGCGGTCTTCCCGGCGCCGACCTCGTGGAACAGGCCGGCCGCGGGCTCATTGATCATCCGGGCCACGGCCGCGACCTGGTGGCGGCGGGGCCGGAACGTGACGGCCAGGCCGGGCAGAGACAGCTGCGCGTCGTCATAGCTGCGCAGCACCAGGCTGTTGAACTTCTCGTTGTAGGCCGCCGCGAGCCCGGCGGCTCGGGCCGGGTCCTCCCAGGCCCACTCGGCGAACCGCTCGCCCAGCTCGGCGGCCTTCTCCTGCGCGGCCAGCGTGGCATCCAGGTTCAGGACGCTGCGGTCCCCGTCCGGGGACCTGACCTGGTCGCGGACCTCAATCCTGCGCTGCTCCAGCACGGCCTGGGCCAGCTGAGGTGCGGGGTAGCGGGCGGTGCCCCAGGTCGAGGTGGCCAGCACGGTGTGGTCGCGGCCGCGGACGGCCCAGACCTGGCCGCCGGGATGCTCGACCTGGACGCGGGGGTCGTCGAGGATCTCGCGCAGGAACGCCCGGACGTGCGCGGCGTCGATCCAGGCCGCGCCGAGACGGGCGTCGATCTCGCCGGGGGACAAGTCGGCCGGGATGACCTGGCGCAGCGCGACGGCGTTCACCGCGAACCGCGGGTCGTCCTCGGCTGCGGCCTGCGCGGCGCGCAGCCGGGCGCGGACGTTGCCCGACAGGTACTCCGCGGCGGGCAGCAGCCGCCCGGTCTGCGGGTCGGTGAATACCAGCGTGCCCAGGTCGCGTAGCGCCTCGTCCGGGCCGGCGCCCAGCAGCCGGGCGATCTCCTCCAGCCGGACCTCGCCGTAAGCGTCCAGGCAGATCGCCAGCGCATCCGCCGGGATGTCGGCGCCCAGCCGCGGGGTCCGGGGGGCGATGACCCGCTGGGTGAAGATCGCGGCCTTCGCTACGCGCTGGCCGACCGGGTCGAACTCCTCCAGAGCGTAGACCAGGGGCGCGAGCGGGTCGTCGCGGAACCCGCCCTGGGCCGGGCGGACGCGGGCCATCTTCTCCTGGCCGGTCGCTGGATCGGTACGTCCGGTACGGCGCAGGGCGAAGCGGTTCAGCGGGCCGTGCGCGCGGACGTAGCTGTCGTAACGGCGGGCGAGCTCGCCGCGCAGCCGCCTGGTTCCGGGGGTGTCTTCCGCAGTAATAGCCTCGGCGTCCAGCAGCGCGGCGGCGGTGTCGCGCAGGCCCAGCAGGGCGCGCAGTTCGGCGGCCTGGGTCCGCGGGACAGCTACCGGTTCCGCGCGGCCGCCGGCGACCTTGGTGAACGTGCCGTCCGGGTGCGCTTCCAGGTGGCCCTCTGCCTGGTTCGATGCCGGTGCGGGCGGCGGCTGCGGGCCGGCCGGGGCCGGCGACCAGGTCAGGCCGCGGGCGCGGGCGCTGGCGACGACCGAGTCCAGCGCCGCGCCCAGCGCGTCGGTAAGGGGGATGCCGGGGGCGGCGGTGACGGCCAGGTCATCGGCGCTGTAGGCGCCGTGCACCGCGCCCATCTCGCCCAGCACCATCGCCGGGCGGTCGGCGAAGTACTCGCTGACCAGAACCTCCCGGCCGTCCAGGGACACCGGGCGGGCCTGCTCCCACCGGGTGCTGTCCGGCCGGCGGCCGGGCTCGCGGCGGCGCAGGATCAGCAGGTCTGTCACCACGCTGGTGCCCGCCGCCCGCTGGTGCGCCCCGCCCGGCAGCCGGATCGCGCCGGCCAGGTCGGCGAGCGCGGCGATCTCCCGCCGCGCGGCCGGGTTCCGGGCGTCCATCGTGTACCGGGAGGTAAGGACGGCGACCAGGCCGCCGGGCCGGGCCAGGTGCAGGCTCTTGATGATGAAGTGGTTGTGGATCGAGTGGCCGCCGGCATTGTGCACCCGGTCGTGGAGGACGGCCTGGCCGAACGGGACGTTGCCGATGACCAGGTCATACGAGCCGTCCTGGTCGCGGGTCCCGGCGAACGACCCGCCCAGGACCTGTGCCTGCGGGTACAGGGCGGCCGCGATGGCGGCGGTGACCGGGTCCAGTTCCACGCCGGTCAGCCGGGCGCCGGGCGGGGCGAAGCCGAGGAAGTTGCCGCTGCCCGGCTCCAGGACCCGGCCGCCGGTGAAGCCGAGGGCCTGCACGGCCGCCCAGACGGCCTGCACGATCCCGGCGTCGGTGTAGTGCGCGTTCAGGGTGTTGCGGGAGGCGGCGGCCAGTTCCTCGGGCGATAACAGCTGCGCCAGCTGCTCGCGTGCCCAGGCGTGCCTGCGGTGCTGCGGGTCGAAGACCTCCGGGACCGCGCCCCAGCCCGACCAGCGGGCCAGCACCCGCTGCTCCCAGGGCGTCGCCGCGCGGGCGTCGGCCTGGATCGTCCGGAGCGTGGCCAGGGCGGCCAGGTTCGCGTGAACCCGGGACACCGCCCCCGACGGGGCCAGGTCGGCCTGGCCCGACGGGCGGAACTGCGCCGCTACTCCGGCGGAGAGTCCTCCTGGTAAAGCAGTTCCAAGCCCCAGGGCTCGTCCGGGTCCGGGGACTCCGATTCCTCGTCGTCCGCTCTCGGCTCCGGGTCCGGCAGGACGTCCTCGGCCAGCACGATCTGCTCCGCCCGGTGCCGCGCCTCGCCCAGCCGGCCCGCCTTCTCCAGGTAGCCCTCGCCCCGCTGGTCGTCCCCGGCCAGCTCGGTCGCGAGGCGGCCGATCCTCTGCTCCGCCCTCATCCCCAAACCCGAGAAGAAGCTGTCCGGATCCGCGATCGCCGCGTACCGGGCCGGCAGCCACCGGGCCCAGTGCTCCTGCGCCATCTGCCCGTACTGATCCATCGGCTGCTCCTGGAGGGTCCTCGAACCAGGGCAGCACCGCCTGGCTATCGTCAGTGCCGGCCGCTGCGTCCCGCCTGCGAAGCGTAGCCGGGCGGCGGGTCCGGCGCGGCGCCGTCCGGGCCGCCGCCCGGCGGGTCAGCGAGTCCTGGAAGAGCCGCTGATCGCTGGCCCACCACTCCTCGCCGAACAACGGCTCGCCCACGCCACCCTTCGGAGGTCGCCGGGTCACGGGACGGCCGCCTGCGTGCGCGCGTGGCCGAGGCATCCGGACCTGGCATCGGGACGTGTTCGTCCGCCAGGCTGCTCCAGGACCCGCGCCCGCGGACCCGTATCGCACCTGCGGAGCTCGCCTCTGGTCACGAAACAGCAAGTTACTAGGTATTTGTCTCAGATGGCGACCCGTTTATGCTGAGCTCATGTGGTCGACGCCAAGACGGCGACGACAGGACGCTCCAGGCGGGCCGGGAGGGCAGAGCGACTCCGCGTGCCTGACCGCCCGGACTTGGCGGGCCTGGCCGGGGAGATGCGACACTGAGACCAGCCGAACGCGGAGGTGGTCCCGATGAGCACGAGTGCCGAGCACCCGGAGCATGCACAGGCTGCTGCCGACCTGACGCCGCTGGAGGAACTGATCCGTCAGACCCCCGGCGCGCACCCGATCCGCTCGGTGGACGAGCTGCGCTGCGACGCCTTCGGCAGCGACGAGGAACTGGACGAGTTCCTCGCCTTCGTCACCGAGTCACGCCACCCGGACCTTGCCTGAGCCACCAGCCCGTGCGGTCGTCTTAGACACCGACGTGGCGTCACACTCCTTCCGGGGACGGCTCGCGCCGGTCCTGGCTGGACGGCAGCCCTTGCCGACCTTCGTGACCATCGGCGAGCTGACCCAGTGGACCAAGCTGCGGAACTGGGGGCCTGGCAACGGCGCGGCGCTCGAAAGCTGCCTGTCCGACAAGCCGGTCATCTCCGCGGCCCGGAGCATCGCCGTGATCTGGGGCGAACTGTCTGCCGCCGCGGCGCAGCGGGGCCTGCCCGGCCCGGTCACGGCTGTCCGGCGGGCAGCGCGCGCGACTTGATGCGCGCTGGCATTCATTTAGTATTCATTTAGGAAAACGCGATACACCGGAACGACGTGAAGCGCCGATGCTGGCAAGCTCTTCGCCAGCCACGTCGTGCCGCCGCCGTGATAGAGCTGAACTTGCGGAGAGTTGGCCGGATAAATCTCCAAGAGAACAGGGGAACCGTAGCGTCCGCCGGTCCGGAGTGCCAGTTCCCACCTCTCAGAGAGATGAACCCATTGCCGGGCCATCGGCCGGAGGCCCTGACGCTGCTGGAAGATGCTATTGAGATTACGCACGGCTGTTCCGTGATAGATGGTCGCGGGACGGGCAGTCGAGCTGTATGTGATTTGAACCTCCTTAGTATGGCCGTAGCGAGCGCGTACACGCGACCCGTCAACTTCAAACCTGGGCTCATCGATCGCTGAGGCTACCGCTAGAATTTCTGAGCTGGTTACTTTAATTGCCCCAGCTCGAAGTGCGATCAACAGATCTGCGAGAGAGGCCCATCCTTCTGAATCTGCCGGCACGCTATCGCTATGTCGCAAGTAATAGGACAAGGCTCTACTGATATGCCGATGTCGTCCTGCGCCGACGTCAGGCAACATCTGATCCTCGGCAACACCCCTTAGGCGCGCCCACGCAATCAGAACTTGCCTTGCCACATCACGCGTCGAGCCGGAAACCGTCGCCCGACTTGCGATATAGCGCAGCAGGGCCTCCGAATGCGATCGAAGCCGCTGATCGCCGACGGGGTCCGTGATCCCGCGCACTGCACGTGCCACGAGGCCTGCAACGTAAGCCGGCCACACGACGTCATGCGAGACGTCAAGACCGTGTTCCGCCAGTGCTGAGGCGTAAATCTCGACTATTCGCTGCCGCTGTGTCCAGCCGTGGTCGGATACTGGCAAAGACGGAAAATCGTCCGTCAACTGCGCAAGCTCATAGCCGACGGGCCGCCAGCCAGAAGCTTCAAGGTCGATGGCGAGCACCTGGCCTGTTCCGCTGACTAGCCAATTGAAGGCGTGGGCATCACGTCGACTCACAACAGGCACACCGACTAGGCCCTGCCACCACTCATCGAACAGCCCGGCTGCGGAGTCGACCTTGATGCCGTCTCTGAGCCACCTGCCAAACTCCTTCTTGTGCAGCTCCTTCCGAACTCCTGTAGGCGTACCAGCTACTTTGGTTTCGAAGGCGTGCATAATACCCAGAAAACGGGCCGTCTTTTCAAGCAATCCCACACTAAGGTCTGCATGTTGCTGAATCGCATCAGCCAGCGTTGTTCCAAACCGAAACCTCCGCACCGTGATCAGATCCGCAGTCGTACTAAACATCGGATCGTCCGCCTCGGACTCGGTCTGCGCTATATGCTCTACCAAGCCGAATTCTCCGTCGATATGGAGTTCTCGCAACTTGCCGGCAAGTGCTCTTGAACGCCTGATCTCCCGCAGGTAACACTCGCGACTAGTCGCCTTGAAAACGAATACGTCACTTGACAGCTGCATGTAATCCTCGGTCGTCAGCGCGTTGCCGCGTCCACCGAGACGCCTTCGGGATAGATCATGACTGCGTATCGCCCTCCGGGCAGCCTCGGAATAGAGGCTGTCGACGGTGTTGGATGTAATGACCGTCATAAGCTCTTGGGCTTGATATTGCTGTGAAAGTAGTGCCCGAAGTCTACTTGCAGGGTACGGCCGCAATGGGCCGTTTTCCTCCATGTCCTGCCCGAGTACCACAAGCGGAATGCAAGACAGCGGATCGCCAACAGCTTCAAGGACGAGCGTTTTGATCCCATCGACGCGTCGCAGGTCATCAGACTGCAGTCGCGCCAATTGAAGAAGGTCCCTTGCAGTCCTATACCGGCTGGGTTCGTCCTCGAGCTGCGACCACGGGCGTGAGCCAGACCGGACCCGAAGCGCCTCCTCGAGCAACGCGATGCATTCGCGGACGCTGGTATTGCTATCGAGAGCACGGGCGCTCAGTGCGTCCGCGAAAACTCGACGACTAATAGGTTCGCTGTTAGCAGTGGTCACTGAGCGCAAGGCGTTTACGACAACTTCTGCCGGAGCACTGGAGCAGGTTGGCGGTGACCGTAGCTTGTTTAGGTGCTCATAGAGTCCGAATGGATTTTTAAGGCCGCGGATTCCTATGCTGCAGGGGGATCCTGATCGCGGCAAATTGGCAATGGCGGCGGAGACGGCAGTGGCTACATCAAAGCGTGCTCGATCGACTGGATCCGATGAGCCTGCCTGTTCTGCGAGCGCGAGGCAGCGCTGAGCGCAATCGAGGAAGCGAAGTTGACCACTACAGGTAGACGCGATGTCGGCGAGCCGTAGCCAGATGTCCGCCATACTGATATGGCAGGCTGCCGAGTGCGCGACTTCGGTGGCGTAAGATCGATGGAGCGATATGGCGCGCTGCAGTATGCCGATGTCGCCCGTCACGTCGTATAGGCGAATGTGGGCCTCAAGGAGATACGGCAGGGCGTCGGCAACCGGGTTGCCGATCGTCAGTGAAGAGCTAAGTATTTCGACGGCAGCGCGGAGCTCGTTCTCGGTGACGGTCTCGAATCTGGAGATGAATACAGTCGCGACACCCAGCCTTCCCGAGTAATGATATTGAATCTCGGGACGGTCTAGGTCGCCGCTTGCGACAACATCCTTAAGATACGCGGAAGCGAGCTTGAGTGTTCTTGTAAAGACGATTGGCCGGCGCCAGTTGATATCTTTCGCATGATCATAAAGACCAAGTGCTACGTACTGCCGACACATATGGAGCGTCTTATCGTATCGGAATCCCTGGCCGAGCTTGGACGCTATGACTGGTGCTTGTTGCGACAGCCAGTGCTCGAAAAGCAGTTCCTCGATCAGCATTCTATCCTTGTGGCTAACAAGGTGATCGCGCCATCGTGCTGCGACTAGCTCTGGTGCCGTGACCGGCGATGCTATCTCGTTCACCCATTCAGGCCCTCGGCGCGCGCTCCACTGGGTGATGAGATCCGGGATGCTGGGGAACCCGAGCTGCTTCAGAAGCCACGGCAGGTCGGGGCAGATGCTCCGGAGGCCCTCCTCTGGATCATCAATGACAGATGGTCCCTGAGATCCAGATGGTGCTGTAGCAGGCGGCTCGTGGTTGTGCCGCGCTGCGAGGATGCGAGCAAGGTCAGCCGGACTGAGCGGTCGGCCTCGGGATGAGCCGGGCGCTGCTCCATACGAAGCATCCATACCTTGTGTTTTACACGATGCCGCACACTGGGATCGCAATGAGCATCACCGCCGTACGAGATCTGTCAACGGCCAAGTTGTGGTGGCTCTGGCCCACTTTGCGTGATGCCGCGGATCGGCGTGTCGGAGTGGTGTCCGGATCGCCGCTTTTGTGATCATGCCGGGCGTGTGATCCTGAGATCCTCAGCGCCTTGTTCCCGCAGCTGGTCGGCGTGTCGGTCGAGCGGGTCTTCGCCGTCGGGAAGTCGGTGCGCATCCAGGTCCGGGCCGGCTGCGCGGGTGCGGCCTGCCCGGCTTGCGGCGGCTGGTCCGAGCGGGTGCACAGCCGCTACGAGCGGGGGCTGGCCGATGTCGCCGCGGGTGGGCAGGAGAGGTTAGTTCACCTACAGGTCCGCCGGTTCTTCTGCTGCAGCGATGGATGCGCCGCCGTCACCTTCGCCGAGCAGGTCCCGGCCCTGGCCGGCCGCCGCGCCCTGCGCACCGCCGGGCTCACCGAGACGCTGGAGGCGATCGCCCTGGTGCTGGGCGGCCGGGCCGGCGCCCGGCTGACCGGGCGGCTGGCATCGTCTGCCAGCCGGTCGACGCTGCTGCGGCTGGTCCGCGCGCTGCCCGCCACCGCCCCGCGGTTGCTGGGCGTCGATTTATCCCGATCCTGTGATTATCCCGACTGCTGGCGTGGTCGCGGCGGGATGCGGTGGTGGCGGGCGTGCGCGATGCGCCCGGGGGCGGGGCAGGTCGGGATAATCACAGGCTTTCCAGGAAGGCGAGAAGTTTGTCGGGCGGGCGGTAGCGGCCGGGCTTGACCGAGGGTGATGCTGTCCTGGCCAGGGCTCGTTCCTTGATGGTCATGTCGGTAACGGCACAGTTGGTTATTGGAACTGTCTGAATACCTAGTCCGGCGGCATGGGAGCGGGCGGGGCTGGTCACGGCTGGCCTGGCGTTTCGTGACGTGACGGAACGGACTGTTGAGGGGGCCGGCGGCTGACGTCGGCGGCGTAGGCGGCCCAGTCGCCGGCGGACAGGCGCTGCCAGGTGACGGCGACGCTGGTGCTGACGCCGAGGGTGCG
>DATKQH010000006.1:0-7558 GCA_035532775.1 Streptosporangiaceae bacterium | reverse complement strand
GAGATCCCGAAGCGCCGGCTGACCGTGTTCACCGGCGTCTCCGGCTCGGGCAAGAGCTCGCTGGTGTTCGGCACGATCGCCGCGGAGTCGCAGCGGCTGATCAACGAGACTTACAGCGCCTTCGTGCAGGGCTTCATGCCGACGCTGGCGCGGCCCGAGGTCGACGTACTCGAAGGGCTGACGACCGCGATCATCGTCGACCAGCAGCGGATGGGTGGCGACGCCCGCTCCACGGTCGGCACCGCCACCGACGCCAGCGCGATGCTGCGCATCCTCTTCAGCCGACTCGGGCAGCCGCGCATCGGCTCGCCCAACGCGTTCTCCTTCAACGTCGCCTCGGTCCGGGCGAGCGGTGCGATCACGATCGAACGCGGTGCCGGCAAGACCGTGAGACAGACCTTCACCCGCACCGGCGGCATGTGTCCGCGCTGCGAAGGCCTGGGCACGGTCTCCGATATCGACCTCGCCCAGCTCTTCGACGACTCCAAGTCGCTCGCCGAGGGCGCGATCACCATCCCCGGCTATAAGGCGGGCGGCTGGAACTTTCGGCTTTATAGCGCGTCGGGCTTCTTCGACCCGGATAAGCCGATCCGCGACTACACCAAGACCGAGCTGCACGACTTCCTCCACCGCGAGCCGACCAGGATGAAGATCGATGGCATCAACATGACCTATGAGGGGCTGATCCCGCGGGTCCAGAAGTCGATCCTCTCCAGGGACCAGGAGGCGCTGCAGCCGCATATCCGGGCGTTCGTGGACCGGGCGGTCACCTTCACCGCCTGTCCCGAGTGCGGCGGTACCCGGCTCAGCGAGGCGGCCCGGTCGTCGCGGATCGGCGGGATCAACATCGCCGATGCGTGCGCGATGCAGATCAGCGACCTGGCCGAATGGGTCCGCGGCGTCGACGAGCCGTCGGTGGCGCCGCTGCTCGCCGCGCTGCAGCAGACTCTCGACTCGTTCGTGGAGATCGGGCTGGGCTACCTCTCGCTCGACCGGCCGTCGGGCACGCTGTCGGGGGGCGAGGCGCAGCGCGTCAAGATGATCCGCCACCCCGGCTCCTCGCTCACCGACGTCACCTACGTCTTCGACGAGCCCACCACGGGCCTGCACCCCCACGACATCCAGCGGATGAACGACCTGCTGCTGCGGCTGCGGGACAAGGGCAACACGGTGCTCGTCGTGGAGCACGAGCCGCAGGCGATCGCGATCGCCGATCACGTCGTCGACCTTGGCCCCGGCGCCGGTACGGCGGGCGGCACCATCTGCTTCGAGGGCACCGTCGAGGGGCTGCGGGCCAGCGGCACCGTCACCGGCCGCCATCTCGAAGACCGGGCCGCCCTCAAGGAGACGGCGCGGACGCCCGCCGGCACGCTGGAGATCCGCGGCGCGACGGCGCACAACCTGCGCGACGTCGACGTCGACATCCCGCTCGGGGTGCTTGTCGTCGTCACCGGCGTCGCCGGCTCCGGCAAGAGCTCGCTCGTGCACGGGTCGATCCACGCCGGCGCGGGTGTGGTGTCGAGGGACCAGGGCGCGATCCGCGGCTCGCGACGGAGCAACCCGGCGACGTACACCGGACTGCTCGACCCGATCCGCACGGCGTTCGCGAAGGCCAACGGCGTGAAGCCGGCGCTGTTCAGCGCCAACTCCGAGGGCGCCTGCCCCAACTGCAACGGCGCCGGCGTCATCTACACCGACCTGGCGATGATGGCCGGCGTCGCCACCATCTGCGAGGAGTGCGAGGGGAAGCGGTTCCAGGCATCGGTGCTGGACTACTACCTCGGCGGCCGCGACATCAGCGAGGTGCTCGCGATGTCGGTGACCGAGGCCGGGGAGTTCTTCGGCGCCGGCGAGGCGCGCACGCCGGCCGCGCACGCCATCCTCGGCCGGCTCGCCGACGTCGGGCTCGGCTACCTCGGCCTCGGCCAGCCGCTCACTACGCTGTCCGGCGGCGAGCGGCAGCGGCTCAAGCTGGCCACCCGCATGGCCGAGAAGGGCGGCGTCTACGTCCTCGACGAGCCGACCACCGGCCTCCACCTCGCCGACGTCGAGCAGCTGCTCGGCCTGCTCGACCGGCTCGTCGACTCCGGCAAGTCGGTCATCGTCATCGAGCACCACCAGGCGGTCATGGCGCACGCCGACTGGATCATTGACCTCGGCCCCGGCGCCGGCCACGACGGCGGCCGGATCGTCTTCGAGGGCACACCCGCCGACCTCGTCGCCGCCCGCTCCACCCTCACCGGCGAACACCTCGCGGCCTACGTCGGCACCTGACCGGAGGCCCACGCGGACACCGTGAGACGAGTTCTCTCATCTGTTTCGACTGTGGATGCGCCGATAGCCCCTGCCTGGGTTGTCACGAGCCATCTCCAGTACCAGCGCCCGTATGGCCTGCGTCGTGCGCGGCCGTCCCGGAGCGCGGCGCGGATAGGCCAGCAAGGCGAGCCAGCCGAACACGCGGAGCACCACCAGATATGCGAACCGTAGTGATATGAGTACTGACAGTGCCTGAGCGTGCGCCCCATGCGCAGCCAGATACCTGACTTGACGACCCCTCGCACAGCAAGAAACACCAGGTAAGTGATTGTGACGGGGTTATCGGCACCGACAGCTTGCGCAACGGCGGAATTTGACCACAGGAACCCGTGACACGCCATGTCCGCTGTTTCTGCGGAAGCATGTCTCGTGGTTTACGACGGCTCTATAGAGTCGCGCTTAGAAGTACTGCATTCCCAGGGATACGGGAGGCACAGGCCATGGCGACCGCGGCGCGTGACCGGCTGGCCAGGACGTTGCGCGGCGACGCGAAGACCGCTTTCAGCGTGGAGTTGGCGGCGAGGACGGACGACATGAGCCTGGAGGTCGAGGGCTTCGGATCCGTCAAGTTCCCGGTGACGCCCGCGCGGGCCCGCAAGCTCCTCGGCCTCGGCCAGCCGGCCAGGTTCGGCCGCGGCGAGGAGACGCTGACCGACCCGGACGTCCGCGACACGTGGGAGATCCCGAAACACCTCGTCCGCGCCGAGTGGAACGACGGCATGCTGAAGGTCATCCTCGCGACGGTAAAAGAAGAGCTAGGACTACCGAACGCTGCCGAACTGACTGCCGATCTTCATTCCCTCCTGGTCTACGAGCCGAACCAGTTCTTCCTCGCCCACCAGGACTCCGAGAAAGACGACTCGATGATCGGCACCCTGGTGGTGACGCTGCCGTCTAGTTACACCGGCGGCGAGCTGATGGTGGGGCATAACGAGGAGCGGAGGGCCTACCGGGGGTCGAAGACGGCGCTGTCGCTGGTCGCCTTCTACGCTGACTGTCGGCACGAGGTTCTCAAGGTGCAGTCGGGGTACCGGATCACGCTCACTTACAACCTGCTGCTGCACGGGGATACCAGCCGTCCGGAGGGCGATGAGGGAACTGTCACCGAACTGGCGGGCCTCCTCCGTGAGCACTTCAGCACGCCGGTGCCCCGCCATTACGGCGGACCCGCGGCCGACCCGCCGAACAGGGTCGTCTACCTCCTCGACCACGAGTACACCCCGCGTGCGCTGAGCTGGACCCGGCTGAAGGGCGCCGACGCCAGCCGCGTGTCGCTGCTGCGGATCGCGGCCGAGCGGGCAGGGTGCGAAGCCGTCCTCGCGCTCGCCGATATCAAGACGACGCACGGCGCGTTCCCGGCGGATGAAGGCTACGGATACCGACGACGCCAGGACTGGTATGACGACGACGACGAGTACTCCGGAGGCTCAAGCGGCAGCGAACGCGAGTACGACATTCAGGAGCTGATCGACTCCGACATCACGCTCACGCACTGGACTGGACCGGAAGGCACCCGGCTCGAAGAGACCTCGTTGTCCGTGGACGGTAATGAGGTGTGCGCGTCCACCGGGACTGGCGACCTCAAGCCCTACTCCTCGGAGTATGAGGGCTACATGGGCAACTGGGGCAACACGCTGGACCGCTGGTACCGCCGGGCGGCGGTCGTCGTGTGGCCCTGTGATCAGGCCTTCGCGAACCGCGCCGAAACCTCGCCGGGCTGGGCTCTTGATGAGCTCGCCGCGATGGCGTCAGCAGGCGACGTATCGGCCGCCCGGGCCGCCGCAGCGACGCTCGCGCCGTTCTGGGAGAGCAGTGTGCGCGCACGGACGCCGGAGGAGAAGGGCAGGATCTCCGGGCTGTTCGGCAAGGCGCTGCGGGCGGCGAACGCCGTGACCGACGCGGCGACCGCAGCAATGCTGCTGCGCCCGTTCCGCGTCGAGAACCTGACCGGTGCCTACGTCGACTCGTTCGGAAAGATCGTCAGCAGCTACGGCCAGCAGTGGACGGCGGAACTGCTGCGGACGTGGTTCGGCGGGGAGCAGCCGGCCTGGGCATACGGCGGCGGGCAGGAACGGCCGCAGTGGGTGGCGGACTGGCTGCCCGGCCTGTGCGCGGGCCTACACGCTGCGCACAGCGCCGGCACAGTGGCCGCACAGCAGCTGCTTGACCTGGCGTGGGAGTGGACCGGCAAGGACATCGGCACGGGACTCGCGTCGTCGTCGCCCAGCTACCGCGACAAGAAACTCAGCGACCTGGGTAAACCGCTCGCCTCGGTGCTGACGGCCACCGCCGCGATTGGGGCAGCTAGCACACGGGACACAGCATCCGGATATATCCGGCAGCAAAGGGACGCAGTGACCACGCTGGAGATGTCCGCGTTGCGGGCCGCCGCGGAACTGCCCCGGGACGGCACACGCAGCGACGCTGGCTTCGGCGACCTGGCCGCCGACTGCGCGGCACGGCTCCGCGCCCGGCTCGTACGCCCGCAGCGCGCTTCCGGCGACTGGTCGATCGAACTGCCCGCAGGCGGCTGCACGTGCGACCTGTGCGACACTCTCCGCGTGTTTCTGGAAGACCCGAATCGGCGCGCTTTCGAGTGGCCGCTCGCCCAGCAGCGCAGGCAGCACGTCCACTCCCGGATTGACGCCGCCGAAATGCCCGTCAGCCACGTGACCAGGCGGCAAGGCCGCCCCTACACGCTCGTCCTGAACAAGACCGACACGCTCGTCGCCCGCGAGCAAGAGGCGCAGGCCAGGGACCAAGCGGATCTGGAGTGGCTCGCGGCAGAATGGAATCCCGGTGCTTGACGGCGCGCGGGGGGTTACCGGTTACTACAGGCAGAGCGCGTACGGCTCCGGGTTCGGGTACATCGCAGGTCCGCCGGAGGTACATCCGAGGTTTATGTGAGGACGCGAGGGCCGGCTGGAGGTGGCCGAGCCGGTAGCGGCCGATCCGCCTCCTGTTCCCGGTCCAGGAACCTGGCTGCCGTCTCCAGCGGCGCGGGCACGGTCGAACTTGGTGAGCATGCGGTTCAGGTGAGGGTCGAATAGCTCGGGATCGGTTTGGCGGATGTCACCTGACGGCGATCGCCACCACGATGAGCGTGGCGGTCTGCGCTGCCGTACGGGCCGCTGACCGGCGGGCGAATCGCACCAGCAGCGGCGCCTGGTCATCCCCGGCCCGGCCGATCCTGAACATGGCGGGCGCGACCGCGTAGAACGCGATCCCGTTACCCAGGTCAGCCGCTCTGGCGTAGGCCGCGTAGGCGGTCACTCCGATCCGCCGGCGGGCCGGTAGCTGGACGATGACCTTATCAAGCGACAGCCCGGCCTGTATCCCATCGGCCACCAGCGCGGCCATGGCCACGCTGGTCACGGCAGTATCCACGCGATTCCCTCCAGCGACGCGGGCACGTTCTCGCGTGCGGTAGCGGGGTCTGCTTGTGGCGTGGCGCGGTCAGGCGCTCGCACCGCGACGGTAGCTGGTGATCGCGGCGGGGATGGTGACGGCGAGCAGGCCGAGCAGCCAGGCCGCGGCCTCGAGGGCGGGCCTGGCGGTCCGGCAGCAGGTAGTCGATGTAGCGGGTAACGCCAGGGACATGGATGGGATCGATGATGACGATCGTCTGGGCGAGCCGTTCGGCTTTTTCGATGTACTGGGTGGTCAGCAGCAGGCTGGTGCCCGCGGCGGTGAGCTCGCCGAGCACCTGCCACAGTGCCAGCCGCCCCCGGGGTCCAGGCCGGTGGTGGGCTCGTCCAGGAACAGGGCCCGGGGGCGCGGCCAGCAAGCTGGCGGCGACGTCCAGGCGGCGGCGCATCCCCCGGGAGTAGGTGCGCACGAGCCGCCCGACCGCGCCGGCCAGGTCGAGCCGCCGATCAGATCGCCGGCGCGCTGGCGCGCCGGCGGCGGGACAGGCCGTAGAGCCAGCCGATCATGACCAGGTTCTCCTGCCCGGTCAGGAACGGGTCCACCGCCGCGTCCAGCCCGGACAGGCCGATTCTTGCAGCGCGCGACGACGCCTCCGTGACCACATGATCTACGTGATTAGCCCACGCCGCTCCGCCGTGGCCAGACAATCCGGTCCGCACCCGAACCACCGGCACTGGGCACGTCATTGTTCCGGTTCCGCCTGGACGGCGCTTCCGGTGTTCCGCCCTATCTGCAGATCGTCCATCAGGTACGGCAGTCGCTGCTGCTGGGCTATCTGCGTGAGGGTGACCGGCTGCCGACGGTCAAGGACGTCGCCAGTGACCTGGCGATCAACCCCAACACCGTGGTCAAGGCCTACCGGCAGCTTGAGCACGAGGGCCTGGCGGGCGGCAGGCCCGGGCAGGGCACTTTCATCACCGGCACCCTGTCACCTGCGGCCCCGGACACTCGCCAGGCCCTTCGAGGGTCGCTGGAGAAATGGCTGCGTGAGGCCGATGAGGCAGGACTCAGCGAAGAAGCGGTGACGGCGCTGATCGCCGTCGTCCGACACGAACTCCGGAAGGAGGGGGTCGCATGACCCCGGCATTGCAGGCTGACCGGTTGGGCAAGCGCTACGGCCAGGCCTGGGCACTACGCGAGGCCACGTTTGAGGTGCCTTCCGGTGCCGTGGTGGGCCTGGTCGGCCCGAACGGTGCGGGCAAGAGCACGCTGCTGCAGATGACCATCGGGCTGCTGGAACCGACCGAGGGGCGGGTGTCGGTCTTCGGCGCGACCTCCCGCGCCAACCGGGCGGACACGCTCAGCCGAGTCAGCTACGTCGCACAGGACCATCCGCTGTACCGGGACTTCAGTGTCGGCGACATGTTCAGGCTGGGCCGGCACATGAACCCGGCGTGCCTCATTCGGCCAGGACGGCATCGCCGGGTGCGCTGCGGCGGGCGCACGGACCAGCGCGTGCGTGAGCGCGATCCAGAACTTCCTGAACAAGTTCGGTTTCACGTTCAACCAGGTCCTGGTCATGCTGATGCTCCTCCCCGGCGTGATCGGGGTTACCATCGGCGCGCCGCTGCTGGGCCGCGAGCTCGAGCATGGCACCTGGCGGATGGCCTGGAGCCAGACCGTCCCGCGTACCCGCTGGCTGGCCGCCAAGCTGGTAATGGTCACCGGCGGCCTAGCCGGAGTTTCCGGGATAAGTTGATCTTCGGCCTGTTTCCGCTGGTCAGCAGGCGTGACGGCCTGGTGCGGTGTATTACCCAGGTCAGCGCCTGGGTGCGTAGCGGTGCAGGCCGAAGATGTGGCTGAGCTTGTCCTG
>DATKQH010000005.1:0-13959 GCA_035532775.1 Streptosporangiaceae bacterium | reverse complement strand
AATCCGTCCTGCTAGACGGGCGGCCGACAGGCCACCCCACCACGGCACTCGACACCGCCTGCACCCTCTACCTCGCCGACACCAGTGACCACCCTGCGCAACCGGATGAACCCCTCAAGGACTTATGCGGTGCTGCACTAGATATCTCGCGGAGCCCGGCAGGTGGCTCAGGATGGTGGATGACCGGCCTGCGCTGGTCCCGTTGGACCAACTCGTCAGCAACCGGGCGGGGGCGAGAGTACAGCACCCGCCACTACGCCGGGCTCACCCTGTCGCGCGTGAAGACTCACAACGGAAAGCGGTACTACTCGCGGATGGCAGTCGCTGCTCCGCGCGGGTACAACAGCGCGCACCTGCGCTGGTCGTGGTCAAGCCACGAATGGGTTAAGTAGGCCCTGCCCGCTGCTGCACCACGACCCGTGCCGCACCCACCGCCAGCACGAGTGCGCAGCTTGACTTCGGCCACGATCTGGATTGCGGCTTGCCCGCGGGTTGGTGACCTGCGAGTTCACTGTTCGCGAACGCTGAATTTGCGCACTAAGCGCGGCCGCTTCTCACCTGGCATCCCCGTATTGGCGGACGGTGGTGACCACCGCGAAGACACAGAGGCGTTTCTCACGGTCCGCGCTGCAGGCAGCCTGGCCGAGCTATCGCGGGTCGGAGGCATGGCTAGATAACCCGCAGCTGGCTTTGGCATGCCGGGTACGACATCCATCTCGATCCCGTACTGACCCGCTACGCTGGCGGCCGGTCAGGTCGTTCGGTCTCGGAGGTCACCGTGGCGCAGCGGACGCAAGTTGTATTCACCGATGACATCGACGGGTCCGAGGCCGAGGGCACCGTTACCTTCGCGCTGAACGGCGTGCAGTACGAGATCGACCTGAGCAAGAAGAACGCGGACAAGCTGGCCAAGGCCTTCGCGCCTTACGTCGAAGCCGGGCGCAAGGCCAGCGCCAGGACGTCGGCACGTTCACCTCGGGCAGCCGACGGGCCGAGGCGGCACGACCAGTCGGCTGTCCGCGAATGGGCTCGCGGCCAGGGCCTGGAAGTAAGCTCGCGGGGGCGCATCCCGGCGGACGTCCTGGCCAGGTACGAGGCAGCCCGCTAACCGGATCCGACCGGAGCAGGCAGCTTCAGCCGTGGAAGACCGCCGGCTGCCCGGGATCCCGCGCCAGGCTGAGCTGGTAGTGCCCGGGCAGGACGAGCCGGCGCGGTGGCCAGCGGCAGCGATCGTCGCCGAGATCGGGTTCGCGAGGGCCGATCTGCCGGGCAAGCGTCTCGTCGCGACGCTGCGGGAGACGCGGGAAGACAGGCGCGTATTCAGCGGGTTCCGGGTCGTCTAGCCGAGTCGCCAGCGCGGCGCGTGTCCGCGCGGCGGCAGGCGCGCGGTGAGCTCGACGCTGGACTGGGTCCGCAGCTGGTACCGCGGGTCGTCCAGCCAGACAGCGGTCCACCCGGTCAGGACATGGTCAACCACCCAGCCGGGAAACTCGCCCTCGATGCGCGCCGCGATGGCATCCCGCGCCAGGTCCATGGGCGATGACTTAAGCGCCAGCCCGAACTTCGCCAGGTCCGCTGCGCCCGGCTCGCATCGGTTCGGTGCGTCCCACCGGCCGGCCGGCCGTGCCCGGTCCTGGACGTCGAGCATCAGCACGAAGATAACCGGGCTGGGATGCCAGATCGCGTAAGCGCCCGTGCTACCCGGGACCTCCAGGTAACTGCCCGTCCGCCGAGCGTAGAACGTGCCTGCGTGCCACCAGACCCGCCAGTCGGGGAAGACCCGGCCGGCAGCCTCGCAGATAGAGGCGGCCTTGCCGGAGACGTCGCTGCCATGGCTCATCCCGACGCCTCGCGCAATTCCCCCGTAGGCCTCTGGGTCCCGGCCAACTGCTCAAGATATGCCTGGGTTTCCGCCGCAGGCAGCGCCGCCCGCCAGATCCGGGCGAACGTCTCCTGGTACGCAGCCACCTCATCCGGCCGTGTCACCTCGTGGATCGTGGTGTCGTTCTCCAGGTACACGATGCTGGGATCATCGTCATCCGGGAACTCGAAGATGTTGATCAGGCTGCTCATCCCCGGGTGCGGCCCCCCGGAGAACCGCAGCATACGCAGCTCCACCCCCGCCCGCCGGCTCACCGCCGCCAGGTGCGCGGCCTGCTCCCGCCGCTCCTGGCACGGCCCCCACTCGTACCGCAGCGCCGCCTCCGTCACGACCGCCACCAGCTGCGGCGCCGTCCCGTCCGCCCGGTCCAGGATCCGCTGTCGGCGCAGCCGCGCGGCCATCGCCCGTTCCCGCCACTCGGCCGGCCACGGCCCTACCGCCAGCAGCGCCCGCATGTACGCCGGCGTCTGCAGCAGCCCGGGCAGGACCAGCGGCATGTATATGCTGATCCGCGCCGCGTCGTTCTCGAACCCCGGGAACTCGTTGCTGAACACCTTCTCCGGCCCCCGGTCCGGCTCGTGCCACCACATCCGCGACCGGGCCAGCGTGACGAGATCCTCTAATTCGGACCGCTCGGCGTCGCTCGCGCCGTAGATCCGGGCCAGGTCGCGGATGTGGCTGGGGTCGGGCTGCCGCCACAGGTTGGCCTCGAACCGGTTCAGCCGGCCCCGACTCCAGGCCAGCTTGTCGCTCGCCTCGTTCACGCTCATCCCGGCGCGAACCCGCAGCGCCGCCAGGCGGCGAGCCAGCCGGCGCTTGGCCACGGTGGCTCCGTACCGGGCGTCATCATCGCTCATCATCGCCCCCAGCATCCGGTTCCGATATTAGACATTCAATCATAGAATCTGTGCAGCACAAATTTACTTCCGGCATACTACGGCCGGAAGCAGGCGGCGGCAGACCCGACCAGCCGGCCCGCTGGCCACTACCCATCCAGAACGCTCGCCCGGAGGCCTCATGACCAGCTACGAGCCGATCCCGCCCGGCGTGGACGCCAGCAAGCCGAGCCCGGCGCGGATGTATGACCGCTACCTCGGCGGCACGGCGAACTTCGAGGCCGACCGCCTGGCGGTGCAGCGCATCGTCGATCTGGTCCCCGAGATCCGCGACGCGGCGTGGGCCAACCGCGGCTTCCTCCAGCGCGCGGTCCGCTGGATGGCCGAACGCGGCATCCGCCAGTTCATCGACCTGGGCGCTGGCCTGCCCACCCAGCGGGCCACCCACGAGGTCGCCCGCGTCACAGCCCCGAGCGCGCGGGTGGTCTATACCGACGTCGATCCCGGCGTGATCGCGCACGGCCGGGCGATACTGGCCGGGGTACCCGGCGTGGCCTTGATCGAGGCTGACTTCCGCCAGCCTGCTGCCGCGCTCGATCACCCTGAGGCCAGGGCGCTGCTGGACTTCAGCCATCCGGTCGGCCTGCTGGTCGTCGCCGTGACCCAGTTCATCGAAGATGCTGATGACCCGTGGGGACTGGTCCGCCGGTACGTGGCCGCGCTGGCCCCAGGGTCGTGCCTGGCGCTGTCCGCGCCCAGCGCCGACCACATGACCGGCCGCAAGGTGGCGCTGATAAGGGAGGTCTACCGGACGTCGACGATCCCGGTGAACACCCCGCGGACCAGGGCCGAGATCGCGCGGTTCTTCGACGGGCTGCAGATCGTCCCGCCCTACGACGGCGCCGGGCCGGACCTCACGTCCGCAGGCCTGTGGGACTGCGAGGACCCTGAGGCGGCCGAGAGCGACGGTTCGCGTTCCTTCTATGTAGCCGTCGGCATCAAGTCAGCGTCGGCTGCCGGCGGAGCGTGACCTGGCAGCCTAAATAGTCCGGCTGACCTCCGGGCCGCCGGTCCGCATCGTTCGGGTCAGCACAAGGGCCGCTGCCCTCCGGCGGCCGTGCCTGCCAGGAGCCGAATCTGTGTTTCACAGATTCGGCTCCTGGTAAGCTCGCCTCGACATTCTGTCAAGGAGGGAATCCGGGTGGCTGACGACGCCTACGGCGCCACCGTGGCGAAGCGCCGCCTGGCCCGCCGCCTCGCCGCACTGCGCGTCGGCGCCGGGATGAGCCTCAACGAGACCAGCGACAAGCTGGGCTGGAGCCGCGGCCGGCTGGACCGGTACGAGCGCAACGAATGGCGGCTCCCGGACGCCAGCCACGTCCGCGACCTGGCCCGGATCTACGACGCCACCGACGACGAGCGTGCCGAGCTCGAAGATCTCGGCCGCCTGGCCCGCGAGCGGGTCTGGTGGCGCAGCTACGAGGACGTGTTCGGCAAGGGCGACGAGTTCCCCGGCTTCGAAAACGACGCGGCCCGGATCAGCGTGTACATGCCGCTGGTCCTGCCCGGCCTCATGCAGACGCCCGCCTACATGCGCGCGCTGCTGGCCGTCGGGCCCTGGCCGGCGGACTGGCAGGACCGGGCGCTCGCTACCCGGCTGCGCCGCCAGCAGATCCTCGAGCGCGCGGACGGAACGGCGCCACGGCTGGTCGCCGTCGTCACCGAGGCGGCGCTGATGTACGAGTGGGGGAGCCCCGCCGACCGCCGCGAGCAGGCCGCCCGCCTGGCCGAGCTCAGCCGCCGCCCCGGAACGGAGCTGCGGATGCTGCGGTTCGCCGGCGGGCCGCATCCGGGCATGAGCAGCCTGATCAACATCTTCGACTTCCCCGACGACGCCGATCCGGGCATCGTCTACCTGGAGAACGACACCACCATCCAGGAAGTCACCCGCCCCGACGAGGTCCAGGCTTACCGGGACACCTTCAGCCGCATCCGCGCCGCCGCGCTGACCGCCAGCGCGACCCGGGCCTACCTCGACCAGCTGGCCAGCACGCAGGAGTGATGACGCCATGATCGATCTGTCCCAGGCTCAGTGGCGGAAGTCCTCCCGCAGCACGTCCGGCAACGGCGGCTGCGTCGAGATCGCCGGCAACCTCCCCGGCGTGGTCGCCATCCGTGACTCCAAGCGGCCCGAGGGCGGCGCCTGCGTGGTGGACCGCGCCGCGTTCGCGGCGTTCCTGGCCGACATCAAATCCGGCCGCTACGACGATTGAGCGGCCCGGTCGTCATCCTGGCTCCGCCTGGCCGCCGACCCGGCCGGTGCGGGCCTGGGTAGTGGAAGCTCCACGTTTCGTCAGGTCGTTTCCGCCTGTTGCCCAATCAGTTGCGTTGCTCGGAGGGACCTGGCTATATTGCATCCATGAATCTGTGTAGCACAGATTTGCATCTCGTAATGGATGTCAAGATACCTTCCACGGGGAGCGCCGATGTCCTCCGGTAGCGAAGGCCGCGCCCCGGCGGCCGGGAACTGGCTGCAGGCATTACGGTGGCGCCGGGTGTTCCCCGGTGAGGCGCGTGAGCTTGCGGCTCTGCGGCGATTCCTCGCGGTCCTGTTGCCAGAGTGCGCGGCGCGTGATGACGTCGTGTGCGTGGCCACCGAACTGGGCTCCAACGCGATCCGCCATACGGCCAGCGGACGCGATGGCCGGTTCGCCGTGGAGATCGTCTGGGACGCCGCAGCGGTGCACGTGGCGGTCAGCGACGGCGGTGCCGTGTCGGGCCCGCATGTAGTCGAGGAACCGCGCCATGAGAGCGGCCGCGGTCTGCTGCTGGTCCGTAGCCTGTCACGGCTATGCGGGGTATGCGGTGACCACCGCGGGCGCGTGGTGTGGGCCGACGTGCCCTGGGCTGATCCCGAGGCCGTGGCCCTGGGCCGCTCGGTGGCTGCTGTCGGCGATGGCGGCGAGACCCTGGGCCGTGCCCTCGGGGGAGCGCCGGGCTGGCTCGGCCGGCCGATCATGCCGTGCGGTCTGGCCGGGAGCACGGGCATCGGCGCGGTCGTGCCCGGTGCGGGTTGCCCGCCGGCGCCCGAGCCGCAACGCGCTGGTGGCAGCGTCCTGGTGGGGCGGAAAACCGCATGACCGGGCGAGGTCATCATGACAGCTCGGCCGACGGACGCCACGGGTCCGGTGGCCGGCCATCGGATCGTCGTCGGCGGGCGGGCCAGGCCGCGATGGCTAGCGTGGCCGGAATCCACGGCGTCCTCACCGGCAGGCCAGGCCACGGACCCGCCGACCGCTATTCAGCGGGGGAGTTGCTCAGGACCATGCCCGGCGCGGTCACGGCTGCCTATCAGAACAGGCGCTTCCTGGAGTGCGCCGTGCAGTTCCTGGCTGCGTGCGAGGGGATACGCCAGTTCGTCGACATCGGCTGCGGCCTGCCCGCAGCCGGCGCGGTGCACGACGTCGCGCTCCGGATCGCGCCCGGGGCTCGGGTGGCCTACGTGGACCACGATCCTGCCGTGATATCCGCGCTGGACGCGCCCCTGGCGGGCTACCCGACGGTCCGGGCGGTGGCCGGTGACCTGCGTCGGCCTGGCGGCATCCTGGGCCATCCCGAGCTGGCCGCCTTTATTGACATGGCCGAGCCCGTGGCGGTCGTCCTGACTGCGGTGCTGCATTTCGTGGCCGACGACGCGGATCCCGGCGGGATCGTCGCGGGCCTCGTGCAGGCCGTGGCGCCCGGGAGCTGCCTTGTCCTGTCGCATGCTGCGGGTGAGTACGCGACCGCTGCCGCTATCGAGGATGCGCGCGGAATCTACGGGTCGGCAGCGGCATCGTTTGCCCCGCGCGGGCATGCGGAGATTGCAGGGTTCTTCGACGGCCTGGAGATCATGCCGCCGGGGATCGTCGGCGGCGCGACCTGGCGCCCCGGTTATCTGGCCACTGATCCTCGCGGGGCGACCTTCTACGCCGGTCTTGGCAAGAAGCGCTAGCCATCCGACTGGTCCGCATCAGCGGCCGGTGCTCTTGAAGA
Source organism: Streptosporangiaceae bacterium (assembly GCA_035532775.1). Lineage (GTDB taxonomy): Bacteria > Actinomycetota > Actinomycetes > Streptosporangiales > Streptosporangiaceae > Chersky-822. The sequence goes on along the minus strand of DATKQH010000005.1, from coordinate 7,206 downwards.
CCGCTGCGAAGGCGGCGCTTGATGAGGTTGCTCTGGTGGGCGTCGCCGTGGACGGCTGACGGTGGCAGGGCATAGCGGAGGTCCTGGTAGCGGGCGCGCAGCGATCTGAGCCGCTCAGTCAGGAAGGATCGGTCAGCGTCGGTGATGTCGGCGGCGCCGACACGGTCGGCTACCCGGCCGAACAGGTCGAGCTCGGGGAGCCGGAGGGAGCCTGGCACTGGCAGGGCGTGCAGGCGGCGCAGGATCGTGCCGAGCTCGGCGACGGTCGCCTTGGTTTCGGAATCGTCGATGAGCTTCCAGAAGGTCACGGGCCTGCGGCGAGCGATGATCGGCTGCGAGCGTTCCGCGGTCTCGGCTGCGGGAAGGTGAGCATTCCGGAGCCAGGACGCGACGGCGACTTCCTTTTTCGCGTCGTTGAGGATGCTGAGGTCGCGGGCGATCCGGACGACTACCGGGTCGCGGGCCAGCCGGAAGATGGCGTTCTCGCCGAGGCGCATGAGCGTGGCGCCTTCGGCGGACTGGCCGGTGGCCTGGCACGCGTCGGCCAGGGTGGCTAAGGCCTCCGCCGAGGTGAACGGACCAGCGTGGCTCGCCCCGTTCATCCGCGTACGCTCCCAGCGCGGAGCACTGCTGCCACCCGGATGGTCCGCACGACTCCCAGTATCGGCGAGGAGTCGCCTCGGGCGCGAGGCCGGGGCGCCAGCCAGTGCTACCTGGCCCGCCGTCATCGCGATGGAAACGGGGAGTTCCGTGCATCGCGCGTCCGGGATGGCCACTCCCTAGCCGCGGGCATTCTTGCCTAGCCGTCGCGGGCCTGACATGTACGACCGGCAACGCACTTCTGGAGGCTGCGACACCTCCGGAGCGCCACTCTGCCGGGGCAAGTTCGGCTGGCACCCTCGACCCGACATCGGACTACAAGAGGGTCCTGGGTTCTGCCATACAGAGTGACCGATCGGATGGCCGTCATCGGCCGTATGGATTCATATCGCCGATTACGAGCGGTCTAGACCAGGGCAGTCACTGCCGACGAAGAGGCGCCAATTATCTATTCGGCGTACCCAGCTGCCGGTAAGCGACGACGAGCCTCACGCTCCTGCGGCACCGGATCAGCGAGGTCCGCTGCTGGCTGACGTACTGGCCCTAGTGCCCCCAGTGGCCGTAGTCTGCCCGGGCGGTGGGTAAACCAGGGACCGGCGAGGGTGGGCAGCGATGCACCTCTTGGTGTAAGACTGGCTGAACCGGCCCGGAATCCGGTCCGCGGCTAACCACAGCGCCGCTTCGGGCCGGGGCAGCCAGTTATCTTGCCTCATCAGTGCACTCCGTGCTCGGGTGGCGTCGTCAAGGTGATCGTGTTCTGGGTGGCGTCCAATCACTACATTCTGAGGTTCTCGCAGTGAGGTGACTGGCTGAGTGCTCCGCTGGGGCGCTCGGCGAGGCGCTGTGGGTCGTGGCCCCGGAGCTAAGCGGCTACCTGGTCACTGTTCCGGCGCCTGACCCGGCCGCTCAGCGTGACCCCAGTGGGGCGCGGGGTCAGAATCGGTTGCTGCCTGTGGTCACGGCTTGACGATACGGGCAGAGGACGGTTTCGTGTTCCAACGCGGCCTCGCGGGCCGAGCTCTGCGCCCACGCTGGCTGACTCTGTGAGCCATCCAGTTCATCGGCGCGCTCCGTGTGGCTGAGCAGGGGGCCGTCGAAGCACCGCGCCAGTGGAGGTCATCGCCGCTTGCGCCTCCCCTTGTGCTTGTGCTTTGGAGTGCGTCCGGCCGAGGATGGCGTGAGATCAAGGGCGTCTAGCACGAGGTCGTCAAATGGAATCACAGGCAACGTGCTGGACGAGACAAGCGGTGTGATCAAGGGGTCACTCGTCACCACTACGCCAATCACTCGCCAGGGAGCAGTGCCGCCATCAGCGCCGAGGCTCAAAACGACCTCATCGAGGTGTTGACGCAGCCAGTCGACTCGTTTGCTGTGAAGCTCGATCGTGGACTTCTTCCCCTTCTTGCCCGAGAACATTTTTTCGAGCTCGTTTGCAATCTCGGCAGGTGTCCGCGCGATCTCAAAATCCTTCGCCTCGACCGCAAGAATGGACCGGCTCGCGGCGTGGGTCGCGAGAACGTCGATGTCCCCGAGGTCATTGCCGGAGGAGTCGACAATGCGGTGCTTGCCGATCTTGATCACCGACACTCGTGTTGTCATGCCGAGGTGTTGAAGTCGGACGGATACCGAACGAGCGAAGGCGTCGTTGATCTTGCCCCTCGCCTCCGAGATGCACCGCTTCATCTGGCTCGTCTTGGCGCGGCCCTGCAGCCGACCCGACAGGAGGTTGTCGACCCAGTAGGGTCCCAGCTGGTAGATGCTGCGAAAACCGAAGACCAGGTCGTTTCCTTGCAAAACAAGTGGCCGCCGTACATACGACATATCGCGGTTGAAGCGCCATGGCCAGGCGTCTGGTCCGATGTCGCCGAACGACGCCCGTTGTGTGAGAGTGATTCCGACGAGCACCGCCGACACGATTTCATCAGATATGTCTCGCTGTGACGCTATCTCCGAGATGGCCACGGACCGGTCGATACGCGTCACCTGGTCGGCTACGGCGAGGTCAAGCAGGCCACCGCAAACTTCGCGGAGCTCAGCAAGTGTGAATCCAAACTCAGCGCGCATGGCCTCCTCGCTACTAGCAACGAAACTAACGACGTCAAAGTCAGCTCCGTCATCGCTCGCTTGGTCATTCAGCGCTTCACGGACAGAACGCATGCCTGAGTTCGCGGTGTACGTGTCTATGGCCGCGGTCACCGGTTCATCCCGGCTGACCCCGAGTCGGCCGGAGTCAAGAATGGAGACTTCGAAGTCAGCGAGACGATAGTGGAGGAAATCCGAGATCGTCGCTCGCTCGATGATCTCGTTGGCGATGCCAAGAACACGGTAGTAGTCGAGAACTTCAATCGTGCGTGTTTCGGTCGGCGGTTGCGCGGCCACGTACTCGATCAGGAATCGGTTGGCTCGCTGCGCGGTTGCACTCTCCTTCCGGCGCTGAACCAGCTCCGTGACGGTATGTGATTGTTCCCCGAAGCACGCCAATCGCGATCTCAACATCATCGCGTTGAACTTCGCATCATGTACGAGAGATTCGTTCTGGGCGACCAGGAAGTCGAGCAGGGTGCGCCCCTCGTACGAGGCGATTTCTGCCTCGAGGCGGCCAAAGAGGTGCCCAACTGCCGTATTAAGCGCACCAACCCGATGTTCACCCGCGAGTCTGCCGACCGAGAACCCGCCGCGTGTCGGTGACCGCAGCCACTCACCGAGCTCGTCGAGCACCTGAGCTGTGACCTGCTCATGGCCTGTGAGGGGCCGGGGAAGGCGGTCTGCCAGCATATCGGGCGACCGGTTCTGGTCGAAGGCGTTGAGCATCCGCTTCGAGCCGCGGGGGGCGACCGCCTCAAGCATCAAAGCCAAGTCGGCACTCGTGATTCCGAAGAGGCTACTCAGGAGGGCCGTCACGAGTTCGCGCTCCGCGGCGTTGGTGCGATCCTGGAGTAGCGCAGCGAAAGTCTCAGTGAACTCGAGGATGAAGCCGTTTGCGGTCGGAGTGACCCGCACCGCTTGACCAGTCGTTGACCAATCGGCAACTCTCTTCCACGACTCCGGATCGCTCAGCGTGAGAACAAGCTCGGTTGTTGCGGCCCGCGCTCGAGCACCTGTACACGTCGCACACTCACGGACCCAGTAAGCGGCACATTCAAGAAGATCCAGCTCTATACCTGCAAGCACGCCGTCCTTGAGATCAAAGGATAGGAAGACAGATTGGCTGCCAAGTTCGACGACATAGCCGACGTACGAACTGGCTGGCTCAATCAGGAAGATCTCTGGTGCGTCGTGCTCGTAACGCCGTCGCGCCTGTAGGATGCCCGGGCTCGGCACAGGCGGGATGACACCATGTCGATCCGTCTCTGCGTAGTATTTCCGGCGCGGATACAACCCGTCTCCAACCTGGAAGACTGTGAAATCGGGCGGCTTGTCGTCAGAGAAGTAGAACGACTTCTCGTGATCTACGTAGGAACAAAACTCGTCAAGGATGCCAGTAGACACAGACCTCCCAGGTCGATTCCCGATGGCCTGAGCGAACAGCAACAGGCCGAGCAACCCGTCCGGCTCCTGGTGAAGAATGACCTCAAGATCGTCGGCACGAACGACGAGCATCGGGTCTGCGCCGGCCACGTTCGGCACGCCCCAAGAGGCCGCCCTGCCAGGGCTGTCGACAATGACCAGATGGAGCAGTTCCTCCGCCGACGAGTAGGTGCTGCGGACGCTTGGAGTAACCAGGTCGGCGATGTGGTCCAATGCTGCTCGCGTGTCGTAGGAACCCCAGACATCTAGCTGCCAGTCGACGAGTGGATCAGTCGCGATAACTACATGAAGATCGCGCTTGCCGTCGATCTTCAGGAGATACCTGCTCATGATTTCGACTTGCTCAAGCAGGACTGGTGACGAGCCGCTTGGAGCCAGCCTCATGAAACGACGCCATACCGCTTCCCGCCAGCGCTTGCCGAGCTCTTCGAGTTGGCCATCCTGGAGCGCGAATCGCAGCAGGTGAAACCGGATGGTGATAAGGAGATCAAGCGGCACGACCACGCGGTAGCCACCCGCAAGCCGAAGAAATGGCGTGACGTAGAGACGGTCATCGGTAATATCGCCCGCGCATGGATCGACTAGCTGGCCTGGGTCAAGCGCAAACGTGTCGACCACCATGCGCAGCCAGTTGCCCTGAGCATCGACTTCGTCGTTCGAGATAAATGCCGCCTCAGTCAGTTCCCTCAACCGCGCGGCGCCCGGTACGTCGATACGGGTTCGTGCTGAACCGCCAGGCAAGGTTCCCCGCCTGAGCCCTGCCCGCTTGAGCACCATGTCACTGACGGTGAGAAGTCCTCGGATCAACTGGCGGGCTGGGATATGGAGGTCGTCGGGCAACCATCGCTCACGGAATACGGCATCGAACAAGTTCTCGAGGTCAGCCACGGTATGTTCGCCGGCGCCGGGTGAGACGAGATACGGCCCTCCGATGAAACTGATGCTTTGTATCAGTACTTCTGAGTACGGGTCTTCCTGCATCAGGACACCCGGCCCGCCGATGTCCTCCTTCTTCAAGGCCGACCGGGCTGCGCTCGGACTCAGGGGTGAAGCCCCGTTGTCGTTCAAGGCCATGCCCAGCGCAGCGAGCCGACGCAATCGGAGGAGCCGCGAGGCATTCTCGGGAAGGAGTATCAGCCCAGAAGCAGCAGCAACGAGTGAAGGCCCATCGATATTCTGCGGAACGCTGTCCGTACGAATGCCAGCCACAGACCAATCCTGGCAGGCAGTGCCGACAGCAACCCCCCGAACGATCGAACGCCGCCAACTAGCACCGGTTCTGACCTTCATGATCCGCAGCCGACACCGACAGCGAGTAGGACACACGCAACACGCGATCCTGAGCTGATCACCGATGACGCCACCCACGTACTGACCGACGGCGATGTGGGGTCTGTCGCACGAGCGGACTCAGGCGGGCAGCGGCTCATATGCGCTGCGCGACGTGTCGGCTACGAGGGTACCGAACGGCGGATCAGGAGCGGCCGAGTTCCGTGCGCGGTGACACTCTGTGATCGGCGTGGCCGCCTCAGGCAGTTCATGATGATTGTTATCGGGCACATTCGAGCGCTGCAGCAGTTGGCCTTCTGCACCTCGAAGTGTCCGCGAGTCAGGAGCGCGGCCGTACTCCAGTATCGATGGGAGCTTGGGCCGTGACTCGGGGCGACGACGACGGCGCCTGGCTGGCATCGGGTCGACCGGCACCGTGATCGGATTAATAGACCCACCTTTGAGCAATTCTTAGTCGAGGTGCTGACGTCCTGGGCGTGGCCGTGAGAGACATCCCAGGGGCTTAGGTGTCAAGCCGCTACCGAAGATTGAGGGAGGTTTTGCCGGTGGGACCAGGCGGTTGCCTCGTCGTAGAGGGTGCGGGTCTTGAGGCATCCGTGCAGGACGCCGACGAGGCGGTTGGCGAGCCGGCGGAGTGCGTCGTTGTGCTCGATTCCGCGGGCGCGGAGCTCGTCGTAGAGGGTGCGTGCGCCCGGCGAGGCGGTCAGGGCGGCGAAGGCCCGGGCGTTGAGCGCGTCCACGAGGCGGTCGTTGTGGATGAAGCGGGCGGCGACGACCTTCTTCTTTCCCGACGCGCGGGTGAGCGGGCTGGTCCCGGCGTAGTTCCGCCTGCACTTGCCGTCGGCGTACCTGCCGGGATCGTCGCCGAACTCGCCGAGCACCCGGGCGCCGAGAACCGCGCCCATGCCGGGCTGGGACCGGTAGATCTCAGCGTCCGGGTGCCGGCCAAAATCCTCCTCCACCTGACCCTGCAGGATCCTGACCTGCTCGTTCAGGGTGGTGATCACCGCGATCAGGGACCGTACGGTGACGGCGTAGGCGGCGGTGACGGCCGGCGGCTGGCCCAGGTGCCCGCCGCGCAGCGCGGCCAGGATCGCCGTCGTCTTGTCCGTGATGTTCCGGCGGCGGGCGCGCTTGAGCGCCGCGCTGACCTGCGCGCGGGTCAGCCTGGCGGCCCGGGCCGGGTCAGGGGCCTTGCCCAGCAGCTCCAGGGCGTCGGCGGCGTCCAGGTCGCCGAAGGCCTCCAGCGTGGCGGGGAAGTACTCCAGCAGCTGGTGCCGCAGCCGCTGCACCTGCCGGGTCCGCTCCCAGATCAGCGTCTTGTGCGTGCGCGCCAGCACCCGGACGCCGCCGGCCTCCGCGCTGTCGCCCGCCACCGCCCGCAGCTGGTGGGAGTCAGTGCGCACCATGTCAGCGAGCATGTGCGCGTCGCCGCTGTCGCTCTTGGCCCCGGACACGCCGTGCCGCTCCCGGTACCGCGACGCCTGCAGCGGGTTCACCCCGAACACCACATACCCGGCCGCGACCAGCGCCGCGACCCACGGGCCGTGGTCGGTCTCGATCCCGATCATCACCTCCGCCCCTTCGGCGTCCTCGCCCAGCTGCTGCCCGACCAGCTCGTGCAGCCGGGCCATCCCCGCCACGCCCTCGGGCAGCCGACGCTTCGCCAGCACCTTCCCGGCCTGATCCACCAGCTCCACGTCGTGATGGTCCTCAGCCCAGTCATCCCCTACGAAAAGCCGCACCAGCTTCTCCCGTCCGCAACGCCGGATCAGCCGGGCAGCCTGC
>DATKQH010000004.1:0-4443 GCA_035532775.1 Streptosporangiaceae bacterium | reverse complement strand
TTCGACGTGCTCTTGGTATGCGCGTTCGCCTTCGACCCTCAGGCAGTAAAGGCGACCGAGGAGTTCGCACCTAGTGATCCCGGTAACTTCGCGACTGTTCAGGCTGAACGTAAAGTTGGAAAAGTTCCTATTTTGCTGGTCCGGATGAACTCTGATCTGGCAATGGCTGACGTGCTACTAAAAAAGACTGGAAGCGCAAATCTGTTCATGGTCTTCGGCGAGCCTGATGTCGCCATCGAGCGCACGCCGGACGGCGTAATGGTAGAGATTCACGGTGTAGATGTCTACAACCCGACTACTGGAGAGATCCGCTCTAGCGGTACCGGCGAGATCGCCTTGTGGATGATCGATACTGATTACGATGGCGAATCGTTCTTCGTCCGGCACTGCTACTTCACCGTCGGCGGCGCCGGCTGCGTGCGATCCACCAGTCTCCGACCGCCGATGCCTGCGCACGGTAGGAATCGATGCCGTAGGCCGCGCCGAGCCGCGCGGTCTGCTCGTTGAGCAGCAGTGCAACGCCTTCAAGAGCCGCGGTCTCCTGCGCGGACAGGCTCCGGATTGCGGTGTAGCCCTGCAGGAGTTCTGCCACACGCCGCTGCCGGAGGCGGGCGCGGGGGCCGATCACGAAGAATCCCGTGGCGATCAGCTTGGCAAGATCGAAGACCGGCGGCGCGTGCATGACCTTGTCGAAATCGATGAAGCCGAATCCTCCGCTGACAGGGATGATGTTGGCCCAGTGCATGTCGCCGTGGACCGTCTGCCTTTGTAGACCCTGGGACTGCAGGTGCAGCCAGGCCCAGATGCACTGGCGCCACACGTGGCTAGCGACGTACCACGGTGGCAGTTCCGGGCCGGTGGTTTTGTTCGTGGGAACTGACCGCACTTGCTCGTGAGTTTTGACCGCGCTTGGTGGCCGGAAGCATGATCGATGTTCGCGAGAAGTGACCGCACTTTGGCGGCAGCAGGCCTGCAGGCCGGGGTGGTTGTCCTGTCTCCACTAAGTCGGCCCTGTCTCAGTAGTTCCGGCCCGTTACCGCGTCGGTCTCAGTGAAGTCGGCCCAAATCGTGTTGACCTGCTGTTTCCCCAGAGCGAGTGGCCTGGTATATGCATGGGTTCAGGCACGCACGCTCCGGCCAACGGCCGCGGCAGCCCTCTGCGCCTGGCGAGCCGCCTCCTGGCCCGCTCCCGGCCGAAGGCCCCTGCACATTCCGGATTTTGTGCCGGTCGGTTGAGGCTCCTGCCCGGAGGGCGTGCGATAAATTGCCCGCCATGACTGAGCTCGGACCCGTCGCCTGGCCGCCTGCCCCGATCAGGACCGAGAGGCTCGTGCTCCGTGAGCCCGAGGCCAGGGACCGTGCCGCATACATCGACCTGCTGGCCTCGCCGGAGGTGCACGCCTACCTCGGCGGTCCCCGCCCGCGTGACGAGCTTGAGCGCGAGACGCCTGAGGTGCCCGAGCGGCGCCCCGGGCATTTCGTGGTCGATCTCGACGGGGCGATGATCGGCCAGATCCTGCTCAGGAGGAACGCCTTGATTCGCCCGGCAGTTGCCGAGAAGGCCGATCTTGGCTACCTGTTCCTGCCGGAGGCGTGGGGATTCGGGTACGCCGCCGAGGCGTGCGCGGCGGCACTCGGCTGGTTCGCCTGCGCGCTTCCCGGCGAGCCGGTGATGCTCGCCACCCAGACCGCCAACGTCCGCTCGATGCGCCTCGCGGCGAAGCTGGGGTTCACCGAAGAAGAGCGGTTCGAGGCATGGGGTGCCGAGCAGTGGCTCGGCATGTGGTCCCCCGGTCACCCGTCCGGCTGAGCTCGTGCCCGGCAGCGCTGGGAAACGCCGGCCCCGGCGCAGCCGGATTATTTGGGTCGTGTTCGCTGAGACTGCGGCCGTAACCGGCCAGGTGAGACGGGGCCGATTTATTGGCGACAGGACAGTGGTGGTATCTGGCGCGGGGTGCTGTCGAGGACGTCCAGCAGGCGCACCTGTGGGAGCGTTCAGCTCATGCCCGGCAATGCTGGTTCAGACCTGGCCTGGCCCGAGGAGGTTCTCGCCGTCGTTGCCGCCGAGGAGGAAGGCAAAGCGGTCCAGGTCACAGCGGAGGGCGTCCATTCCGTAGGCGGGGTGGCCGACGTAGGCCAGCAGCGATGGCGACAGCCTGGCCAGGTCCGCGGCCAGCCAGTCAGCGATGAACTGCAGGAGCTCGGCGAGCTCGAGGGCGTCGGCGATATCGAGGCTGATGGTGGGCATGGCTGGGCCGCCTGGCGCTGTCAGTTCTGCTGGGCGGCGCGGGTCTGGGCGAGGCGGTAGGAGTCGGTGCCGGTCTCGATGATGTTGCCGCCGAAGGTGAGGCGGTCGACGATGGCGGCGCAGAGGCGGGGATCGGTGAAGGTCTTGGTCCAGCCGCTAAAGGACTCGTTGGAGGCGATCGCGACGCTGGCCTTTTCCTCCCTCTCGGTGAGGACCTGGAAGAGGAGCTCGGCGCCGCGGCGGTCGAGTTCCATGTAGCCGAGCTCGTCAACGCACAGCACGTCGACGCGGCCGTAGCGGTTGATGGTCTTGGTGAGCTGCCTGTCGTCGGCGGCCTCGACGAGCTCGTTGACGAGCTTGGTGGCCAGGGTGTAGCGGACGCGGTAGCCGGCCATCGCGGCCTCGGTGCCGAGGGCGATGAGCAGGTGGGACTTGCCGGTCCCGGAGTCGCCGATCAGGCACAGCGGCAGGCCTTGCGGACCCAGTCGCAGGTGGCGAGGGTGTTGATGACGGCCGGGTCGATGGCGGGGTTGGCGTCGAAGTCGAAGGCGCGCAGCGATTTCTCGCGGGGGAACCCGGCGGCCTTGATCCGCCGCTCGGAGCGGCGGCCGGCGCGGTCGTCGCATTCGGCCATGAGCAGCTCGGCGAGGAAGTCGCGGTAGGACATCTGCTCGCGGGCGGCAGCGTCGGCCAGCTCGGGGAACTGGGCGCGGATCGTGGGCAGGCGCAGTATCCGGCAGGCCTGGTCGACGGCGGCGTCGGCGGCCTGCTCGGTCAGTCCGTGGCGGGCTTGGTGGTCATGGGCTGAGTCCTTTCTGCGAGGTGCGGTTTCGGCGGAGCAGCTGGTCGTAGGCGGCGACCGACGGCAGCGGGCGGGTATCGGGCGGCAGCTTTTCCATGCGGCGGGCGGTCAGGGACGCGACCGCAGGAGGGCTGGCCGGGGCGGCGGTCCCGGCGTGCTCGCCGGCGGCCTCATCGGCGGACTTGCGGGCCTCCAGCGCGGCCGCGTCCGCGGTCACCGCACCGGCCCGTAACGCGGCAGCCAGCCCCGCGACGACGTGTTCGTGCGCCATGTGGCGGTGCAGCAGCAGGACCTCGACCAGAGCCCGGGTGCCGGCGGCGTCACCGTGGGCCTTGCGGGCGGCAGCCCACCACGCGTCGTGGACCGGAGTGAACTTGCCGGCGGCGCGGGCCTGCTCCAGCGCAGTCGCCCCGGCCAGCGCACCGGGCTTGCGGACCAGCGCCTCCAGGTAGTGGTCCAGCTCGAGGCGGACGCCGGACTTGCCGGGCAGCCGCTCGTGCCTGGCGACCTCGGCGTGGCCGTCGTAGATGACCAGGTCCGAGGCGTACAGCAGGACCCGGACCCGGCGGCCGATCAGCCGCGACGGCACCGAGTACTTATTGGTCCGCACCGTGACCTGGGCGAACCGGTCAGCCCGCGGGGTGAACCAGCGGCCGGTCTCGAACGGCTCCTCCGGCAGTGGCAGCAGCAGCGGCCGCTCGATCGCCAGGAACTCCCCGACGGTCCGCGCCTGGCTGCAGATCCGCCGGGCCTCGTCCCCGGCATCCCACTGGTCGATCATCGCGTTGAGAGCCTGGACTGACGGCACGTCCGGGACGGGGACCAGGTGGTTGCGGCGGAACCAGCCGATCTGCCCTTCCACCCCGCCCTTCTAATCCCTCCGAACCCGGCGTGCGGTAGGATAGGCCGCCGACGAGGTGCCAGTTGACCTGGTCCTTTTCCGACGGCCCTCCTCCGAACCGGACGTGCCCGATTTCCGTGGCATCCGGCTCTCCAGTGCTCATCGTGCCCGCCGTGTCGGACGTCCGGCGTGGATGTCCTCGTGGCAGGCGCGGCAGGCGACGAGGGTCTTGCGGCGGCGGGATGCCATCCGCGTGACCCATTCGGGCTGGTGTGCCCTTCCCTTGGGATTGAGGTCCTTGAGGGCACGGATATGGTGCACCTCGACCTGGTCTCCCGATCCGCATAGTTCGCAGGTGTCTGCTAGGAGCCGCTGGACGAGTTCTGACCGGCGGTGGTTCCAGATGCGGGAGGGGTTGTCGTTGAGGGGCCGTGGCGTGGTGTCCCGCGCGAGTGATATGCCGCCCCATTGCGCTTCCAGCGGTGCCCGTCCGCCATCGCGGTGCACGGTGACCCGCAGGCCACTGCGCGGTCCGTCCTCGGTGTCAAGGAC
>DATKQH010000003.1:0-76191 GCA_035532775.1 Streptosporangiaceae bacterium | reverse complement strand
GTCCTCGGCGGCGCCTGCCTGGTCCGACAGCAGTAGCGGGCGGAACGTGTCGATCATCACCGCGGTCTCGTCGGTCGTCGTGCGCCCGGCATCCATGCCGCGGATCACCGCCTCCACCGCGCCGGGCGTCGGCCCGTGCGTCAAGCCGGACGGGTGCAGCGTGACCGAGCCGATCCCGACGCCGGAGCCCTTGCGCGCCGAGTAGTCGCCGCCGACGTAGAACATCATCTCGTCGGAATCGACATTGTGATGGTTGTAGGGAATCGGCACTGACAATGGGTCGAAGTCCAGCGGACGCGGGCAGAAGGAGCAGATGACGAAATTCGGCCCCTCGAACGTCTGATGGACAGGCGGCGGCGCGTGCGTACGCTTTACGATCGGCTCGAAATCAGCGATGTTGAAGGCATACGGATACAGGCATCCATCCCAGCCGACCACGTCGAAGGGGTGATACGCGTAGGTGAGCCTGCTCAGCCCGCCCCTAGTGCGGACGACCACCGGCACATCCTCGCCTTCGGCCAGCAGCGGGCCGGCCGCTGGCCGCAGGTCGCGCTCGCAGTACGGAGCATGCTCGAGGAACTGACCGGTCTGCGACAGGTAGCGCCTCGGCGGCCTGATGTGCCCGCGTGCCGCGATGACCAGGGCCGTGATGGGCTCGGCGGACGCATCCTGGCCGGATGGCCCGGCCGGGATCCAGCGATGGATCGTCCCGCGCGGCACCACGACGTAATCGCCGGCCGCGGCCTCGATCGTCCCGTAGACGGACTCGAACCTGACCGATCCCGTGTGGACGTAGATGGCCTCGTCGCCGGTGGAGTTCCGGTAGAGGCCGGAAGGGGCGTCCACCGTGACATAGGAGATCCGCACGTCGTCATTGCCCATCAGCGGCTGCCTGGCATGAACCAGGTCACCGCTGCCCGCCAGGTCTTGCGTCCGGTAATGCCTGGGCAGCAGCGGATGATTGGCCGCCAGCCTGGCCTGCCCGGCGACATCGGTAATGGCCTCGCTCTTCACGATCGCTGTCGGCGGATGGACGTGATACAGCAGCGAGGAGTCGGACGAGAAGCCCTCTTCGCCCATGAGTTCCTCGGCATACAGCCCGCCGCCCGGCCGCTGGAAGCGGGTGTGGCGCTTCCTCGGAATCTCCCCTGTCACCCGGTAGTACGGCATTTCGTCTCCCTTGACGCCATGATCGCCGGGACGGGCACGAAGCCCCAGGTCGCTGGCCCGCTAGCTCATCGCGGGTTAGTCTCCTCTCGCCGGGTTCTCCACCAGGAACCCGTGCTGGCCGCCGCGCTGATTAGCTGTGCGACCAGTTCTCGTCTATCTTCCCCGACTATAGGCCTGCGGTAGCTCTGGCCGGCCCGAGGCATCCGAGCAGGAGGGAATGGCGCGTGGCGAGGAAGAGCGAGGTCCGCACAAGCCGAGCTGTGGCGCAGGAGGAGGTCATGGCTATGCAGCCCGGAGTCGCTGACCGAATGCCCTCGGCCGCGTCGGGCCGGGATGCCGGACGCGCGCTGCGAGTTCTGGCCCTGATCGCCGTCGCGATCGGCCTGGCCGCGCTCACGGCGGCCGCCTGCGTGCTGTCGTACTCGAGCATTCACCACCTGGCGACTCAGGCCGGCGTCTCGCCGCGGCTGGCCCGGCTCTACCCGCTGATCTTCGACGCCGTGCTCGTGGTGGCCGGCTGCGCCGTGCTCGCGCTCCGCGGCGCTGGCCTGGTCAGCAAGGTGTACAGCTGGCTCTGCCTGCTGGTCCTTCTCGGCAGTCTCGCGGCCGGCGGCGCGGTGCATGCCGCGTCCGTCAAGGTTCCGCGCCGGCTGGCCGGGATCCTCGCCGCGGTCATCCCGTGGGCGCTCGTCCTGATCGGGTTCGGCCTGCTGCTCGCGCTACTGCGCTACGCCAGGCTGAGGCGGCTCGCCCAGCAGCTGGCCGAGCCCGAGCCAGTTCATGGCGCGGACCCCGCCGCACCGTCCGAGCTTGTCGTGATCGAGAACACGACCGCACGGCCGGAACGGGCCGTGGGCCCGGCTGCCATCGTTCCCGGCTTCACCAGGGCGCCCGCTACGCCCGAACCGGGCGCTCTTCCCGTGGTTACCCGCCCGGGCGGCTCGCCGGAAGCCCCGACCGCGCCGCAGCCGGCGGCCCCTGTCGAGGCGGCCCAGCCGGCGCGTGCCGCCGTGCGGCAGGCCGACCTGCAGCTGAGGGCCAGGGTTCCCAGGCAGCCGGCTGGCCAGCAAGCGCAGGCGAGTCCGGTCACGGCGCGGCACGCGCCGTTCATGCCGCCGGTCGGGCCGCCGCCGACCGCCGAGGCACCTGCCGGGGGCGAAGCGGCCGGGGGCGGAGCGGCGACTGCCGGAACCGCGACTGCGGGAGCCGTCGGAGCCACTGGGGCCGGGACCGCCGGGGCAGCCCAGGCCGACCGGGTCGGCGAGGCTGCCGGAGCAGGCGACACGGGTACCGGCGAAGCTGCCGGAGCGGGCCCAGTCATACTGACCGGCGCGTCCGGCAGCACGCAGCAGACGAACCCGCGTCTGCCCGCGGGCCGGCCGGCAGGCGCCGGAGCGACCGAAACCCCGCAGAACGAAACCCCGGCGAAAGTAACAACAGCGAACGTAACAACAGCGAGCGAGCCGACCGCGGGTACCGCCGCGCCGGACCAGCCCGCTGCCGATCCAGCAGCGGCGGAGCCCGGTCCGGCCGCGGCGGAACCAGGGCCGGCCGCTGGCGTGCCGTCGGCTGACGCACCGGTCACGGCGACCAGCCTGAACGCCGCGCCCGTCATCGACGACGAGGACGCCGAGCCCGGCGAACCGCCGGCGCTGAGGCGACCGCGCAGCTCGCCTACCCCGCCGGAGGACTGACCGGCGCGCTGGCCGGCAGGACGAGCGCGGTAGCGATGGCCGCGAGCCCCTCGCCCCTGCCGGTCAGGCCCAGGCCGTCCGTGGTCGTCGCCGAGATGCTCACTACCGCACCGTTCAGCGCGGAGGACAGAACTGCCTGAGCCTCATCGCGCCGCCTGGCCAGCCGCGGCCGGTTGCCGATGATCTGCACGGCGACATTACCGATGACGAAACCTGCCTCGTCAAGCAGATCACGGGTCCGCCGGAGCAGCACGGTACCGGCCGCTCCGGCCCACTGCGGCTCCTGCGTGCCGAACTGGCTGCCGAGGTCGCCTAGCCGGGCGGCCGAGAGCAGCGCATCGCACATCGCGTGCGCGGCGACATCGCCATCGGAATGGCCCGCGAGGCCCTGCTCACCCGGCCAGTGCAGGCCAGCCAGGTACAGCTCCCGCCCGTCACCGAACGGGTGAACATCGACTCCGATGCCAACCTGCGGCATCTGATCGTCCATCCGGGCCGACGCCGGGCGTCAGGATGCGAGGATCTCGTCGAGTAGCGTCTCGGCCTTGTCCTCGTTGGTCTTCTCGGCGAGCGCGAGCTCGCTGACGAGGATCTGCCTGGCCTTGGCAAGCATGCGCTTCTCGCCGGCCGACAGACCGCGCTCACGGTCGCGGCGCCAGAGGTCACGAACAACCTCAGCGACCTTGTTCACGTCACCGGATGCCAGCTTCTCGAGATTGGCCTTGTACCGGCGCGACCAGTTGGTCGGCTCCTCGGTATAGGGGGCGCGCAGGACCTCGAAGACGCGCTCAAGGCCCTCCTGCCCGACAACATCCCTTACACCGACAAGTTCCGCGTTGTCTGCTGGAACCCGCACCGTCAGGTCACCCTTGTCGACCTTGAGTACGAGATACGTCCTATCCTCGCCCTTGATCGAACGGATCTCGATTTCTTCGATCCGAGCAGCCCCATGGTGGGGGTAGACGACGGTGTCGCCGACCTTGAAAGTCATGTGGCACGTACCCCTTCCGCTGCACCTATCTTACCACGGCGAGCAACGGTGAATAGCCATGCTTGGTGACAAAGATGCAGGTCAAAGGCCCTTTTGCAGACTGTGAATGACTGACGGCGCCATCAAAAGTCCGACCCTTGCCCCGGCGATCCGGAGGCCTCGGGCCAGGACGGCACCAGAACAGGCGCCGCGCAAGTCCGCCATGCGATGTGATCCAGTTTACCGCCTGGCCCCACCAGCAACAGCCACCGAGCGCGAGGGGGCTCCGGTTACGAGGACAACTACCCATCCACGGTTACGTCTTCCGGCCGTCAGGCTCATACTGAAGACAGGAGCTTGTGAGCGATTTCCGGAGAGAGACGCGTGAACCAGGGCGGTGAACCGGCACACGACGATTACGGCCTGCCGCGGGTAGACGTCGAGATTCCCGACGATGCTCGCGAGCTCTACCGTGACGTGCAGGCTTACCATCGTGAGCTGCGCGCGCTGCGGCGACATCAGCGCAGTGACCGCTGGCGTGCGCCGCTGCGCCGGAGCGGGATGATCGTGCCGCTCATCGCCGGATGCCTGGTTCTTGCCATGATCGCCGGCATGGTGCTCACCATGTTCAGCGCCAACCCGTTCTTCTCCGGCATCGCCCCTTCCCCCGGAGCCAGGCACAGCGGGCGGGCCGCCGCTCCAACCTGGCCGTCCAGCCAGTCGCCGGGTTCGCAGTCCGCGACCGGGACGCCATCGAGCGGGACAAGCCGGACGGCGAGCCTGCCGCTTCCCGACAAGACGATCAGCGTGGGGGGCAAGCGTGTCGCGCTGCGCGGGCTCGCGGGCACGGCGCTGGCGATCGTCCCTGCCAACTGCGGCTGCGCGGCGGTGGTCAGGCGACTGCTAGCGCAGGCCATGTCGGCAGGCATCATCGTCTACCTCGTCGGCGGGCCCAGCAGCCTGACCGAGCTCGACAGCCTGGCTCCGGCCTCGGCGAAGGGTACGGCTGTAGTCGCCATCGACGCCGACAACGCGCTTCAGACGACCTACCGGCCCAGCGGCCTGACCGTGCTGCTCGTCGACTCCCGCCGCGGCGTTACCGTCACGTCCAACCTGCGGCCTGACTTCCAGATAGTGCAGAAGCTGCGGGAGCTGAAGCCCGCGGCGTAGCACCTGCCGGGCACCTGCCGCCGACACCGTCGGTGAACTGAGCGGGCCGGCTGCGCGACGCGCGATCCGCGCGGCTACGCTGTGCCAGGTCTATGGCGTAACTGCCGACCATCAGCCATGAATAAGCACAACCACCTGGAGGCCCGGGTGATCCGGAGCAGCCGCGGCGGCACGATGCCGCGCCGCATTCTGATCGCGGCCGCGGCCGCGCTGGTCCCGCTGGTCGCGGGATGCGAGGCAGGCAACAACGCGCCCACCTTGCACTGGCACCAGCCCACCGACGGAAGCACTGCCGCCGCCGGCCCGAACATCACGATCAGCAACGTGTTCGTGCTCGGCGCTCCGATCGGAGCGGCGCTGAAGCCCGGCCAGAACGCCGGCCTGTTCATGGGGCTGGTCAATACCGGACCATCGGATCGCCTGCTATCCGTCAGTGCCCCCGGCGTGGCCACGTCTGTGCTGCTGCCCAGCCGCGGGGTGCCCCTGCTCTCTCAGCACCCCGTGCTGCTCACCGGACCGCAGCCGACCGTGCTGCTCCAGAACCTGATCAGGCCCCTCACCGGCGGCTCGGTGATAAAGATCATCCTGACCTTCGCCAAGGCCCCGTCCACGACGATCTACGTGCCCGTCATGCCGCGAGCGTCGTACTACACCACGCTCTCGCCCGCGCCGGCGCCGACCAGCGCGTCGCCGAGCCCGTCGGCCAAGGGCCACGGCGGCAGCGGGTCCGCGTCGCCATCCCCGTCACCGACCAGCTCGCCCTGACCGGTGACGGCTGCCTGACCCGTGACGGCTGCCTGACCCGTGACGGCAAGCCGGGCGCTAGCTAGCTGCCCGGCTCGAACTTGTAGCCCAGTCCGCGGACCGTGATGATGTGCATCGGCCTGGCCGGGTCCTGCTCCACCTTGGCCCGCAGCCGCTTGATGTGCACGTCGAGCGTCTTGGTATCGCCGACATAGTCCGCGCCCCAGACGCGGTCGATTAGCTGCATCCTGGTGAGCACCCGGCCGGAGTTCCGCAGCAGCACCTCGAGCAGCTCGAACTCCTTCAGCGGCAGCTGGACCGCGGCATTGCGGACCATGACGATGTGCCGCTCCACGTCCATCCGGACCGGACCCGACTCCATCACCGAGGAGCCTGCCTCCTCGCCCTCGCCGCGGCGCCGCAGCACCGCCCGCATCCTGGCCACCAGCTCGCGCGAGGAGAACGGCTTGGTCACGTAGTCGTCGGCGCCGAGTTCGAGCCCGACGACCTTGTCGATCTCGCTGTCCTTGGCGGTCAGCATGATCACCGGAACGTTGGACCGCTCGCGCAGCGCGCGGCAGACCTCGCTGCCCGGCAGGCCGGGCAGCATGAGGTCGAGCAGCACGAGGTCGGCACCAGTCCGGTCGAAGGTGTCGAGGGCAGCTGGCCCGGTCGGGCACACCGCGACCTCGAAACCTTCCTTGCGGAGCATGTACGACAGCGCGTCGCTGAATGACTCCTCATCTTCCACAACGAGCACCCGCGTCACTTAACTGCCTCCTTGGCAGGTCGGTCAGATCGGGTCATGATGGCGCTCCTGGCCTCGTCGGCAGTCGCAGGGTGAACGTGGATCCGGCCCCCTCCTTGCTCGTCACTTTGACATTCCCGCCATGTGCAGCCGTCACGTGCTTGACGATGGCCAGGCCGAGACCGGTACCGCCGGTCACTCTGGACCTGGCCGGGTCAACCCGGTAGAACCGCTCGAAGATCCGCTCGAGGTCCCGCTCCGGGATGCCGATGCCCTGGTCGGCGACGCTCAGCTCGATGACGTCCGTACCATCCATGCTGGTCGACACGAGCACCCTGGTCTTCTCCGGGCTGTAGGCAACGGCGTTGTCCAGCAGGTTCCGCAGGGCCGTCACCAGCAGGTCCTCGTCACCGAGCACGGACAGGTGCCTCGTTCCCGTGGACGCGAGCTCGATGCCGCGGGCGGTGGCCTTCATCCGGCAGCGGTCGAGCGCCTCGGCTACCACGGCATCGAGATCGGCGGGAACCGGATCGGGGATCGGCTCGGCGGCCTGGATCCGGGAGAGCGTGATCAGGTCCTGGACGAGGTTGGTCAGCCTGGCTGCTTCCTGGCGCATCCGGCCGGCGAAGCGCCGCACGGCCTCCGGATCATCGGCCGCGTCCTCGACCGTCTCCGCGAGCAGGGCGAGCGCGCCCACCGGCGTCTTGAGCTCGTGGCTCGTGTTGGCTACGAAGTCACGGCGGACTTCCTCGACCCGGCGGCGCTCGGTCTGGTCCTCGGCCAGCAGCAGCACCAGCCCGCCATCGCCGACGGCCGGTCCGAGAGGTGCTACCCGGACGGCGAAGCTCGTGGTCCTGCCGTTGAAGCCGCTGGTGGAGATGTCGATCTCTCCCTCACGGATCTCGCCGTCCCTGCGGACCTGACGAGCCAGCGCGAGTAGTTCTCCCACCACGAGGTTATTGCCCTTGACCAGGCCGAACGCACGCGCAGCCTCACTGGCCCGGAGCACCCGGTCGTTGCTGTCGACCAGGACAGCCGAGGAGGAGAGAACGCCCAGGACGGCGGCGAGCCCGGCCGGGAGCCTGACCTGGGCGGGCGGGGGTGAGGGAGGCGATGCCGGTACGGCAGCGGTGGCGGTGGCGGTGGCGGCCGGCTCGGCAGCCTTCGAGCCGGCGGCTGGCGATGCGGTGCCGCTGGCCTGTGCCGAGGACCTGGCGCTCATTGGCGCTCCGCCGCGGACCAGGCAGCCACCCAGGCCCGTCTGACCGCTATGACCCCCACATCCACACTTTGATGGTATGCCGAGCGCCCGCTACCGCGCACCTGCGCGGGTCGCTGACCAGCGTCAATTTGCGGAGAGTTCACGAGACTTCCTACTGGCGTTCACGTTGCGGGCGGCGGCTGGCCAGCCCTGCGACGCGAACTGCCCGGACACCATCCGCGTTCCCGTCACCTGGCCGGTACCAGCCCCATCGGAGCCAGCCTGACCGGTACCAGCCGCATCGGAGCCAGCCTCATCGGCCCTGGTTGCGGACCGCCGCGGCGGCCGCCGCCGCGGCCTGCGGATCCAGGTACTCCCCGCCCCTGGTCACCCGCAGGCACCGCTCGTCGAGTTCGTAGACGAGCGGAATCCCGGTCGGGATGTTCAGCTCGGCGATCTTGGCGTCTCCGATGCCGTCGAGGTGCTTCACCAGCGCGCGCAGCGAATTCCCGTGCGCGACGACCAGCACGGTCCTGCCGACGGCGAGATCCGGCACGATCGCGTCGTGCCAGTAGGGCAGCATCCGCCACACGACGTCGCGCAGGCACTCAGAGCGCGGCAGCAGATCGCCGGTCAGCAGCGCATACCTCGGATCGGAGGCCTGCGAGAGCGGGTCGTCGTCGGGTATCGGCGGCGGCGGGATGTCGTAGGACCGGCGCCACGCCATGAACTGCTCGTCGCCGAACTCGGCCCGGATCTGGGCCTTGTTCTTGCCCTGCAAGGCACCGTAGTGCCGCTCGTTCAGCCGCCACGAGCGGCGGACGGGCAGCCAGGCCAGGTCGGCGGTGCCGAGCGTGGCACTGGCGGTCTGGATCGCCCGGGTCAGCACCGACGTGTGCACGATGTCCGGCCGCAGCCCGCTCTCCGCGAGGAGCTTCCCCGCCTGCTCCGCCTCAGCGGCGCCGCGCTCGGACAGGCCGACGTCCACCCAGCCGGTAAAGAGTCCCTCAGCGTTCCAGACACTCTCGCCATGACGGAGCAGCACCAAGGTCGCCATTGGCTGAGCGTATCGTGCCGGACCCGCCTTCTCAGGCGGCCGCCAAGGCCCCCGCCGCGGTCCTTCCGGAAGTCCGCGTGCCCGAAATAGCCGGGCCGGGAACATGACGGCGAACTTTCGGGTTCATCCGTCTCGGAGGTGTATGCCAGTGCCGCGTCGCTACCCTCAGCGAGTCGCGACCATCAGCGTTCACACGTCGCCGCTCGAGCAGCCTGGGACAGGAGATGCCGGCGGTCTTAACGTCTATGTCGTCGAAGTGGCCAGGCTGCTCGCGGCCAGGGGCGTCGAGGTGGACATTTTCACGCGCGCCGTCTCCCGTGATCAGCCGCCGGTGGTCGAGCTGGCACCCGGCGTGCTGGTCAGGCACATCGAGGCCGGCCCGTTCGAGGACCTGGACAAGTCGGACCTGCCGGGTCAGCTCTGCCAGTTCACCTTCGAGGTGCTGCGCGAGGAAGCCGCGCACGCTCCTGGCCGGTATGACCTCGTACACGGCCATTACTGGCTATCCGGACAGGTCGGAGCGGTGGCCAAGGAGCGCTGGGGCGTGCCGCTCGTCCAGTCCATGCACACTCTGGGCAAGGTCAAGAACGCCGCCCTCGCCGTCGGCGACGCCGCCGAGCCCGATCTCCGGATCCGCGGCGAGGCCGAGGTCATCGCCACCGCCGACCGGATCGTCGCCAACACCGACGCCGAGGCGCGCGAGCTGATCAAGCTCTACGACGCGGCGCCCGGCCGGGTCGCGGCGGTCAGCCCCGGCGTGGACCTGGCCCTCTTCCGGCCCGGGTCGCGGCGGCTGGCCCGACGGCACCTCGGCATCGCGCCGAACGCGATCGTGCTCATGTTCGCGGGGCGGGTTCAGCCGCTCAAGGCACCCGACATCCTGCTGCGGGCCGCCGCTGAGCTCCTCCGCGACCATCCCAGGCTGGCCGACCGACTCGTGGTGGCCTTCGTCGGCGGTCCGAGCGGCACCGGCCGCAACGATCCCGACGGCCTCGTCCAGCTGGCCTCGACGCTCGGGATCTCGCGGAACATCAGGCTCGAGCCGCCCTGCCCGCAGCGCGACCTCGCCGACTGGTACCGCGCGGCGACCCTGGTCGTCGTGCCGTCCTACTCCGAGTCGTTCGGCCTGGTGGCCGTCGAGGCCCAGGCGTGCGGGATTCCCGTCGTGGCGGCCGCCGCCGGCGGCCTGCGGACGGCGGTACAGGACGGCGTCTCCGGTGTCCTGATCGACGGGCACGACCCCGTGCGGTACGCCAGGGCCATCGCCGACCTGCTCGCGAACCCGGGCCGACTGGTCAGGATGGGCCGCGGAGCCAGGAAGCACGCATCGGGATTCGGCTGGTCGTCGACGGTCGACCAGCTGCTAGCCGTGTACCGTGACGCCATGAGCGAGGTGGCCGTCACGGTGGACGCGTGACCGCCGCCCCGGCCGAGCCGGAACGGGAGCTGCCCGGCGGCGCCGCCGCCAGGCTCGATCGCATCCTCGCCGGGCTCGGCGTCAGCTACGAGTCGCCGCAGCCAGGCACGTTCCTGGTCCGGCTCGAGGGCCAGCACAAGCTGGTCACGATGATGTGGCTGATCGCGGACACGCACAGCCTGCACGTGGAGGCGTTCTTCTGCCGCCAGCCGGATGAGAACCACGCGGAGTTCTACAAGTTCCTGCTCGAGCGCGGAAGCCGGATGTTCGGCCTCCACTTCGCCCTCGATCCGGCGGGCGACGTCCACCTGGTGGGCAGGCTCCCGCTCGCGACGATCACGCCCGATGAGATCGACCGGCTGCTCGGCTGCATGCTCAGCTACTCGGACGAGAATTTCGACCAGGCGCTGATGATCGGCTTCGCCGACTCGATCCGCACGGAGTATGCCTGGCGGATCAAGCGCGGCGAGAGCCTGGCGAACCTGCGCGCCTTCACCAGGCTGACCGACCAGGACGCCGGCCAGCACGGGTCATGACGATCCCGGCCAGGGACACCTTCGCGGTCTTCGGCACGACGGCCGTCCTGCTGGTCACCGACCCTGCCGCGCTCGCCAGGGCGCGCGCGATCGCCGACGCCGAGCTCGCCGCCGTGGACCTGGCGTGCAGCAGGTTCCGGCCGGACTCCGAGCTTTCGAGGCTTAACACATCCAGCGGCGAACTCACGCCGGTCAGCGCGCTGTTCGCGGCGCTGATCGCCGAGGCGCTGCGGGCGGCCGAGCTGACCGGCGGCGATGTCGACCCGACCTGCGGGCAGGCGCTGGCCGCCGCCGGCTACGACCGCGACTTCGGCGAGATCCGCGCCGGGGGCAAGACCTTCGCCGTGACGGCCGGCGCCGTTCCAGGCTGGCGCAGCGTCTGGCTGGACGCCCGCCAGCCCGCCGTCCGCCTGGCCCGGGGGGCTCAGCTTGACCTCGGCTCCACTGCCAAGGCATGGGCGTCGGACCACTGCACCAGCCTGATCGCCCGCACGCTGGGCTGCGGCGTCCTGGTCAGCCTCGGCGGTGACATCGCCGTGGCCGGGCAGCCGCCCGGCGGCGGCTGGCGGGTCAGGGTAACCGACGATCAGGCCGCCGGACCTGACGCCGACGGCCAGACGGTGACCATCCGCTCCGGCGGCCTGGCGACCTCGAGCACCACGGTCAGAACCTGGACGGCGGGCGGCGCGACGATGCACCACATCATCGACCCGGCGACCGGCGAGCCCGCCCGGTCCTGCTGGCGCACGGTCAGCGTCGCCGCAGCGTCCTGCGCGGACGCCAACATCGCCAGCACCGCCGCGATCATCAGGGGTGCGGCGGCGCGGGCCTGGCTGACGCAGGCCGGGCTGCCGGCCCGGCTGGTCCGCCACGACGGGACCGTCGAACGGACCCCCGGCTGGCCAGACGAGCCTGGAAACCAGGCAATCGGAACATAACTCGCGTTGCCCGGTATCTTCGCGGCTCGAGCGCAGGGATGAATGTGCCACCCATCCGTGATTCCGCGGATGAATGTGCCTTTCATCCGAGAAGCCGCGGCACCGACCGCCAGCCGGTGATCCGGCCGGGGCGATTACGATGCGCTAGACCGGGCGGCCGCAGGCAGCCGTCGTGCGAGCCCGTTGCGGATGTATCTCATGCACTAACCGGAGGTAGCGGATGGGACCACTGGACGGCGTGCGTGTCGTCGAGATCGCGAGCCTGGCGCCCGCGCCGTTCGGCTGCATGATCCTGTCTGACCTCGGGGCCGATGTGCTGCGGGTCGAGCGGCCAGCCAGCTGCCGCCCTGACGGGCCCGCGCCGGTCGACCCGCTGACCCGCGGGCGCCGGTCGATCGGGGTGAATTTGAAGGACCCCGCGGGCGTCGGGCTGCTCCTGCAGCTGCTGGACTCGGCCGACGTGCTGGTGGAGGGCTTCCGGCCGGGCGTCACCGAGCGGCTGGGCTTCGGCCCCGAGGTCTGCGCGCAGCGCAATCCTGGGCTGATCTACGCCAGGATGACCGGCTGGGGCCAGGACGGCCCGCTGGCACCGACCGCCGGGCACGACATCGACTACATCGCGATCTCCGGCGCGCTGCACCCGATCGGCCGGGCCGGCGAGCGCCCGGTGCCGCCGCTGAACCTCGTCGGCGACTTCGGCGGCGGCGGGATGCTGCTCGTGATCGGGGTGCTCGCCGCGCTGGTCGAGCGGCAGCGATCCGGCCTCGGCCAGGTCGTCGACGCGGCGATGGTCGACGGCTCGGCGCTGCTGACATCGTTCATCTACGGGCTGCGTGCGCGGGGTGCCTGGCGGGACGAGCGCGGCACGAACCTGCTCGACGGTGGCGCGCCGTGCTACGACACCTACGCCACCGCCGACGGAAAGTACGTCGCTGTCGGCGCGCTCGAGCCGCAGTTCTACGCTGCCCTGCTGGCCGGACTCGGGCTGACCGGCGCCGGGCTGCCTGAGCAGATGGACGTGGCCAGCTGGCCGGTGCTGCGCCAGCGGTTCACCGAGGTCTTCGCCCAGCGCACCAGGGACGAGTGGGCAGCGGCCTTCGACGGGACCGACGCCTGCGTGTCGCCGGTGCTGTCGCCGGCCGAGGTGGCCGGCCATCCGCACAACGCCGCCCGCGGCGTCTTCGCCGACATCGGCGGCGTGACCCAGCCGGCGCCGGCGCCCAGGTTCGGCCGCACCGCCGCGGACCAGCCGGCGCCGCCGGCCCGGCCCGGTGCCGACACCGACGCCGTGCTGGCCGGGCTCGGGCTCGACCAGTCGCAGATCGCCGACCTGCGCGGCAGCGGAGCAGTCGCCTGAGCTCCCCGCCCTCCGCAGCCCAGCCGCCGTCTGCCCAGCCAGCTGAGGTCACCACGGGGGACCGGACCCGGAGGCGAGCGGAAGACAGAGAAATCTTGCGGCTCGCGATTCCGGCGTTCGGCGCGCTCATCACCGAGCCGCTGTTCCTGCTCGCCGACTCGGCCATCGTCGGCAGGCTCGGCACCGCGCCGCTCGGCAGCCTGGGCGTCGCCGCCCAGGCGCTCACCGCGCTCGTCAACGTCTCGATCTTCCTTGCCTACGGAACGACGGCGGCGGTCGCCCGCCAGCTCGGCGCCGGCAACCGCCAGGCCGCGATCAGGCAGGGCCTCGACGGCCTGTGGCTGGCCGGCGCGATCGGCATCGCCGTGCTCGCGATCGGGCTGCCGTTCGCGTCACCGATCGTCGGCGCGTTCGGCGCCTCCCCGGCCGTGACCGCTGGCGCCGTCACCTACCTGCGGATCAGCCTGCTCGCCGCGCCGCCCATGCTCGCCGTGCTGGCCGGCACCGGCATCCTGCGCGGCCTGCAGAACACCAGGACGCCGCTGGTCGTCTCCGTCGTCGCCAACGTCGCCAACGTGGCGCTGAACGCGACCTTCGTGCTCGGCCTGCACTGGGGGATCGCCGGGTCGGCCTGGGGCACCGTGATCGCCCAGTACGGCGCGGCCATCGCGTACCTGGCCATGGTGGCGGCCGGCGCCAGGCAGGCGGGGGTGCGGCTGTCCATCGACCTGGCCGGAGTGAAGGCGGCGGCCAGGACGGGGGCTGCCCTCGTGATCAGGACGCTGGCGCTGCAGGCCGTGCTCATCGCGGCGACCGTCATCGCCGCACAGCAGGGCGACCCGGCGATCGCCGCTCATCAGGTCGCCTTCCGGCTCTGGACGCTGCTTGCCTTCGCGCTCGACGCGATCGCGATCGCCGGGCAGGCGATCACCGGCAAGTACCTCGGGGCCGGCGATGTCGACGGGGCGCGGGCGGCGACCACGCGGATGATCCGCTGGGGAACCGGCTGCGGCGTCGTCTTCGGCGTCGCGACGCTGGCGGCGCGACCGTGGCTGCCCGGGCTGTTCGCCGCGGCACCGCCGGTCGCCCATCTGCTGCTCGCCGTGCTGCTCGTGGTCGCCGCCGGGCAGCCGGTCGCCGGCGTGGTCTTCGTGCTCGACGGCGTGCTGATCGGCGCGGGCGACCAGAATTACCTGGCGGTGGCCGGGCTCGTGTCGACGGCGGTGTTCGCTGTGGCGGCGGCCGTGGTCGTGGTCTCCGGGGCCGGCCTGCTCGGCCTGTGGCTGGCCATCTCGGCCTGGCTGGCCGCGCGCTTCGTCACCCTGACGTGGCGGGCCAGGGGATCGCGGTGGCTGGTGCCCGGCGCGGTCAGGAACTGACCGGGCCGCCGGCCGGCGACGGGCGCGGTCAGGAGCTGACCGGCCGGGCCGTCACCAGATCCTGGCGCGAGTCGGCGTCACCCTGATCACGTGCGGGTAGTCCCTCGCGACTCCCTCCAGCGTCCACCCGTACGACTCGATCAGGCCGCCGTACTTGGCCACGAAGTCGGCGACGGCCGCGGCAGGCGGCCCTTCCTGATCGATCCGCGCGGTGCCCTCGAAAATGACGATCCCGCCGCCCTGGCCGTTTCCGTCCAGGTGCAGGTCGACCCGGGGATTGGCCGCGATATTGCGGGTCTTCTGGCCATCCTTCGATCCGTAGCTGAGGAACTCGGTGCCGTCCCACAGGAACCAGACCGGCGAGGACTGCGGCTGGCCCGACCTGGCCACCGTCGTCAGCCAGATGACCGGCTCGGATCGCAGCCGGGCATCGGCGGCGGCGTGAGCGGGATTGTCCGGGTTCAGCATCATGACCTCGGTCCTTGATTCGGGCTGCTGACGAACCGCAGAACTGCTACCCATAGCTCGATACGATCGGCATGTCCAGCGTCCGGTCCGGTTGTTCTGGGTAAAAGCTTGCCGCAGCTGAAGAACGGCGATGGCGGCTAGGGTGCAGGGGGCCATCAGGTGTCCGCCATTCCACTGATCTTCACCAGCGGCTGGGCCAGTGGCATCGACGCCTATGCCGTCGTGCTGCTGATGGGCCTGCTCGGCAGGTACGGCCACATCGGGGCCGTACCCCGACGCTGGGGCGAACCGACGTGCTCATCGCGGCCGGCGTGCTGTTCAGCGTCCAGTTCGTCGCGGACAAGATCCCGTACCTGGACTCCGCCTCCGACATCGTGCACACCGTCATCCGGCCGGTGCTGGGCGGCGCGATCGGCGCGCTGCTCGCCGGGCATGCCCACACGCTGCCACAGGCAGCGGCGGCGGCGGTTGGCGGCGGGACCGCCCTGGCCACTCACCTGATCAAGACCGGCGTGCGGATGGGCGTCAATACCAGCCCGGAACCGTTCAGCAACATCATCATCAGCGTGATCGAGAACCTGACGGTGGCCGGCATGGTCGTGTTCGCGCTGCTGCACCCGGTTCCCGCGGCGCTGCTGGCGGCGGCGCTGCTGATCGGCGGCCTGATCGCGGTCATCTTCCTGGCGTCACGGATACGCAAGTTCTGGCGTATCCGCCGCGAGCGCCGCCTGGCCAGGCAGGCTGGCGGCGCCCGCGCTCGCCCGCTGCGCCGCCAGCCGATGGCCTGAGCCGACGGCCGCGGCCAGGCAGGCCACGGCGGTCCGCCGGGCCCGCCCCGCGCTCAGCCGCCCAGTCCTCAGCGACCCAGCGCTCAGCCGCCCAGCGCGATCTCGACCACCCGCACGATGACCAGGATGATCGCGACGCCCAGGTACAGCCACATCGCCGACATCGCGACCCTGCGGGCAACAGACATCTGGGCCGGGGCGAGCATCGTCAGCGGCGGCATCCTCCAGTTGTCCCTGTCCTTGCGGGCCGCGGAGGTCAGCCCGCCGCGGCGGTGACCGGCCCGGGCCGGCCGGGCGGCGGCGGCGGCCCCGCGGCCGCCACGCCGACGGCGCAGCAGCAGGAACCCGCCGGTCAGGGCGGCTGCCGCGACGCAGCCGCCCATGATCGCGATGACCTGCCCGGACGAGATCGTGCCGAAGACCACGGAGACCATCAGGATCGCGGAGAGCATGACCAGGATGCCGACCACGATGGAAGCGAGGACGTTGGTCGCCCGGCCGTTCACCCAGGGCCCCAGCACTTCCTTGTCGTTGCAGAGCAGCAGCAAGAAGACCGTGGCGCTCGGCAGCAGCACGCCCGCCAGCACCTGCACGCCCTCGGTGAGCAGGCCGAGCGGGGAGCCAGGGATCAGCACGATCGTGGCGGCGATGGCGATCAGCGCCGCGTACATGGCGTAGAAGCCCTTCGCCTGCTTGACCCCGCGGTGCAGCGAGTGCTTCAGGCCGAGCATGTCGCCGACGGCGTAGGCGGTGGACAGCGACACCGCGAACGCCCCGATCATCGAGGCATCCAGCAGGGCCACCGCGAACAGCGCACCCGCCGCGTGCCCCGCGTACGCGGACAGCCCGGCGGCCAGCCCGGACGCGTCAGTGAACGGGACGTGCCGAGCACCGGCGAAGGCCGCGGCCGTGGCGCCCATCAGCGCGCCGCCGCCGATCACGACGATCACGATCCCGAGCCACAGGTCAGCCTTCTCGTAGCGCATGAACCGGGGCGTGATCCGCTTGTCGATGATGTAGGACTGCTGGAAGAACAACTGCCAGGGCGCCACCGTGGTGCCCACGATCCCGATCACGAGCAGCATGACCGTCGCCAGCTGACCTGAGCCGCCGGGAATCGAGGGGATCGTGAAGCCGCGCGCCATCTGGCCGGCGGGCGGATGCGCCAGCACGTACACCGGCACCAGCAGCAGCGAGCCCGCGCAGAAGATCATCGCGATCCGCTCGAACCGCCGGAAGCTGCCGGTCGAGGCGGCGAAGACGATGACCAGGCTGGCCAGGACGACAGCCACGATCCTCGGCACGCCCAGGTAGCTGGCCGCGAGAGCGATGCCGATGAATTCGGTCACGATAGTCAGTGCATTCAAGATGAACAGGTCGATGACGCTGAACGCGCCCCAGAACCTGCCGAAACGCTCGAGGATCAACCGGGCGTGGCCGACGCCGGTGACAGCGCCCAGCCTGAGCACCATCTCCTGGTTCACGTACAGGACCGGCACGAGGAGCAGAAAGGTCCACAGCAGGCGGGTGCCATAGGTCTGGCCAGCCTGGCCGTAGGTGGAGAAGGCGCCGGCGTCATTGTCGCCGACCATCACGATCAGGCCGGGGCCGACGATCGCGAGCAGCGTCTTCAGCCTGGCCGACGCGGACGTGCGCGCGCCGACGTCGTCCAGCGAAATGGTGCCGAGAGCGCCCCTGATGTCACCGACGTGGGCGGAGTCGAGCGCTGCGGCGCGGCCAGGCGTTACCAGGCCCTGGGTGGTGGAGGTCATGATGAGCACCCCTTTTCACCGCCGGAGAACCAGCGGATCACGGGGCACGCGGAAAGCGCCGCCAGGCGCGGCTCGTGATGGCGAGGCTGCGGTCAGGCCTGGCTGGGGGCGACCCTCGCGGGATCGGCTGGACGGCGCGGGCGCGTGCCCGGAGCGGGCAGGAAGAACGGCGAGTGGGGCCGGTTCCGGCCCGGTCTATCGTGTTCCACGACTCGCCTCCCTCCAGCCTGGTGCCAGGCATCCGCGCCCGGATGGCCAGCGCGGGCAGCCGGGCAACACCGTCCACCTGCCGGGAGGCGGCGCACCCCAAGGAGACCGGGGCAGGCACCTCTCTCGTTAGAGCTTTGGCACTCCACGGCGTAGCGCGGCACTGCTGTCCGCCTGCGCAGCCACTTGGCCTCACCCCTTAGGCCGGGGAGAGGTGTCCTGATCCGGAGCGTCTCTCGACGGTTGGGATCAGTGGCCTGTGTCCGTGAAGACGCCTCACCGAACGAGGTGTCCTTATCAACCACTGTCGAGGATGCCCGATCCGGCGCATACATGTCAATTCGGCGCGCAGTACCCGGCCCTCCATGATCAGCCGGTGCCTAGCTGGACCGCCTTGACGATCAGCAGCAGCACCGAGATCACCAGGTAAGCCCATAGCAACAGGATCGCCAGTTTCATTCCCGGCGACCAGACGACCGGCCTGAGCAGGGCGAGCGGCGGCATCCGCCAGTTCGCCCGCTCGGACCTGGTCATGCCCGCGAACGTCGCCCGGGCGGCGGCTGGCCCGGCCACCGCGGCCGGGCCGCGCCGCGCCGCGGCGACCCTCAGCAAGCCGAACGTCAGCGCTGAGCCGGCGATCAGCGTCCCGGCGATCCAGATCACGACGGTCGCCGCGCTGAGGCCCGAGAACAAGGTGGTGACGACCAGGGTGCCGGAGAGCATCAGCAGCACCCCGATGATGACGCCAGCGAGGATGTTCAGCCAGCGGGCGTTCATCCACGGCCCGAGTACCTCAGGGTCGTTGCAGAGCAGCAGCAGGAACAGGCTCGCGCTCGGCAGCAGCACCCCGGCCAGCGCCTGCACCGCGGTCGTCAGCAGGCCGAGCGGCGCGCCGGGCAGCAGCACGATGCCGGCCGCGAGCACGACCACCGCCGTGTAGCTCGCGTAGAAGGCCTTCGCCTCGCGGAACTTGCGGTGCAGCGAGTGCTTGATATTGAAGACGTCGCCGAAGGCGTAACTGGTCGACAGGGTGACCGCCGCGGCACCGATGATGCTCGCATCGAACAGCACGAGCGCGAAGACCGCGCCGAGGAAGCTGCTCGTGCCCCTGAACGCGTTGGCGACGCCGAGCGCGTCGGTGAAGTGCCCGGCCAGGGAGGTTCCGGTGACCGCGTACACGGTCGCGATCAGGATCACCGCCGCGCTGACCACGACCACGAGCGACCCGAGGACGGTATCCGCGCGCTCGTAGCGGATGAACCGCGGCGTGATCCGCTTGTCGATCACGTTCGACTGCTGGAAGAACAGCTGCCAGGGAGCGACCGTGGTCCCGACGATCGCGATGACCAGCAGCACGGCGTTGGAGCTGATGCCGCCCTGAACGCCCGGCACGACGAGGTGATAGGCGATCGAGCCGACGTCGGGGTGCGAGAAGATCACCAGCGGCACGAACAGGATCAGGCTGGCGCCGATGAACAGGAACATCGAGCGTTCCCAGCGCCTGAAACTCCCGCTCGCGGTAATCGCGATCAGCAGGGCGGCGGCAATCGGGACGGAGATGTAGGGACTGACGCCGAAGTAGCTCATGGCCAGCGAGATGCCGATGAACTCGGTGACGATCGTGAGGAAATTGAGCAGGAACAGGTCGCCGACGCTGAACCAGCCCCAGAACCTGCCGAATCGCTCGAAGATCAGCTTGGCGTGACCGATGCCGGCCACGGCGCCGAGCCGTACCACCATTTCCTGGTTGACGATGAGCACGGGAATCAGCAGCAGCAGCACCCAGAGCAGGCTGTAGCCGTAGTTCTGGCCTGCCTGCGCGTAGGTGGCAATGCCGCCGGCGTCGTTGTCGCCGACCATCACGATCAGGCCGGGACCGACGATCGCCAGGAAGGTCACCAGGCGCCGGCGCCAGCCAGAGCGCTGTTCGTCGCCTGCCCTGATCCGGCCGAAGGCGCCCTCGATGTCCCCCAGGCTGAATTCGCCGGCCGCCGCCCTCGGCTGCGTGAGTACCGTCGACGGCCGCGACGCCGGTCCCGGTGTGCCGCCAGCGGGCCGGGCGCCGGTACTGGCGGAGTCGCCGCCGGCTGACGGACGGGCGGGCGGCGGGGGCGGCGGGCTGGCCGCCGGGGCCGGATCCGGGCGCGCCGGGGCCGGATCCGGGCGCGCCGCGGGCGCGGGCGGACCTGGGCGTGCCGGAGGTACCTCTGGCCCGACCGGATCCGTCATGACCTCTTGCCACGGCGGGAGTCCGGCGGCTCGGCCGCCTCCCGGCGCCGCCAGTCGTCGGGCAGGGTGACCTCGAGTACGTCGTCGACCGTGATCAGGCCGATCATCGTGCGGTCCTCGTCCACGACAGGGATCGTGATGAGGTTGTAGTCGCTCATCAGCACGGCGACGTCGACGACGTCGGTATCGGCTCCGATCCTGACCGGATCGTCGTCGTAGACATCCTTCATCCGAGCCGCCGGATCGGTCTGCAGCAGGGTGACGACCTTCACCACCCCGCACAGCCGCCCGTGCGGGTCGATCGCGTGCACGCTGGTCAGCGCCTCGGGCTGCAGGCTCTGCGAGCCGCTGACCGCCGCGAGGGCCTCGGTGACCTGGGCGTCGGCCGGGACGGTGAGGAAGTCCACCCCCATCAGGCCGCCGGCGCTCGTCGGGTTGAACCCCATCAGGGTCAGGACCTTGGTCCGCTGGCCGGCGGGCAGCAGGTCGATCACCGGCTGCCTGCGGTGCTGCGGAAGCTCGGAGATAGCGTCGGCCGCGTCGTCGGCCCGCATCCGGTCGAGTACCTCGGCGATCTCCTGATCGGTGCGGGCGCCGAGCAGGCGGGTGGCGAGATCCTCGTCGAGTTCTTCGAAGACGTCGGCCTCGAGTTCCGGGTCGGCGTGCACCTGACTCAGGATCTCGGTCTCCTCCGCCTTCGAGGCCTCTTCGAGCAGGTCGGCGATCTGGGCTGCCTTCAGCCGCCTGATCCGGCCGAAGGGCCCGCGCAGCAGGGCGCTGCTGGCATGCCCGATCAGCGGCTCGAAGTTGGCCCACTCCC
Source organism: Streptosporangiaceae bacterium (assembly GCA_035532775.1). Lineage (GTDB taxonomy): Bacteria > Actinomycetota > Actinomycetes > Streptosporangiales > Streptosporangiaceae > Chersky-822. Next base: position 55,526 of record DATKQH010000003.1, on the reverse strand, counting down.
CGAACTGGTGCGTCGGCTCGGCCGGCGCGAGCAGCCGCAGCAGGCCACGCGACCGGCGGTGCGTGTCGACTCCGGCCAGCACCCATTCGGAGCCCTGCTGCCGCAGTTCGAGGTCGACCGCCTTGATCAGGTGCGCGCTCGGCACGTCGATCAGCCGGTGCCCGAGCACGTCCGCACGCAGCAGCACCTCGCCGTGGCGCCGCTCGAACTTGCGCAGGTCGAGCACGGCGCTGGTGAGCTTCAGCACCTCGCCGTCGAACGAGCTCGCCTGCTCGATCGGAACGAAGACCTCGCGGCTGCCCACGGCGGCGACCAGACCGGTGACCAGCGGGTGCTCGGCGCCCCGCAGCCGGACGATGACGTCAGCGAGCCGGCCGATCGACTCACCTCGCTTGTCGGTGATCGGCCGGCCGACAAGCTCGGAGAGGTGCAGTACGCGCCCGTTGCCCGCCTCCGGCGCCTCGGCCGCCGGTGATGTGGTCATGTCAACGCAGCCTTTCTGCTCTGCCGCTGCCGTTCCCCTACCCCGGAACCTCCCGGTCAGTACGGGCGGCTGCGAAGCTCCGCGCGGCCGTTCCCGGCACGGGTAGCACCGCAGACGCTGGGAACACTGTCAGTGCCAGCGGGCGCCGCCTGCTGGCTCACTCTGCCATCTTCTGGTGAACGGAGGATTACCTGGCCGACCTGTTGGCTATCTGACCAGTTCTGTGATCAATATTGTCGTAGCAGCAGGCCGGTGAAGCACCGGCTTGCGGGGCGATCGCAATCCCGGATTCCTGCTCACTACGGTAACGATGGTATGAAGGCCACGTTCGGGATGCCGGCAGCGCGTTCCTGACGGCCGGATCGAGCGGAGGAACGACAGGCGTGGCGACGGCGAAACAGGCGGACGTGCCAGGCGGTCAGAACGACCTGGGCGAGAGCCTCGGCTACGCCATCAAGCGGCGGCTGCTCGGCCCGCCGCTGGTGAACGAGCAGCTCAGCGAGGAGCGGCTGTCCAAGCCGCTGGCGCTCGGCGTGCTCGCGCCTGACGGCATCTCGTCCTCGGCCTACGGCACCGAGGAAATCCTGATCGAGCTGCTCAGGGGCGGCCTCGGCATCGCCGCGTTCGCGCTGATCCTGCCGCTCACCGGCGTCGTGCTGTTCGTGATGGCACTGGTCGTCCTCTCTTACCGGGAGGTCGTCAGCGTCTACACCAGGGCCGGCGGCTCGTACGTCGTCGCGCGGGAGAACTTCGGGCCGCGGGTGGCCCAGATCGCGGCCGTGGCGCTGCTGATCGACTACGTGGTCACCGTCGCCGTCCAGGTCGCCGCAGGAACCGCCGCCGTAGCGTCGGCTGTCCCCCGGCTCAACCACCCTGAGCTGCTGACCATCATCTCCATCGGCGTCGTGCTGCTGATGCTCTACGGCAACCTGCGCGGCATCCGCGAGGCCGGCCGCACGTTCGCGGTGCCGACCTACCTGTTCACCGGCGTGATGCTGCTGGTGATCATCGTCGGCCTGGTGCGCGAGCTCTTCTTCACGCTGCCGCAGTGGCACGTCGCGGCGGGCGCCAAGGTCTACGGAGCGGGCGTCGCGCCGAACCACGACAGCCTGATCACCTTCGGACTGATCTTCGTGCTGCTGCGCGCCTTCGCCAACGGCGGCTCCTCGCTGACCGGCATCGAGGCCGTCTCCAACGCGGTGAGCGCGTTCCGCCCGCCTGAGGGCATCAACGCCCGCAAGGTACTGGTCACCGAGGGCCTGATCCTGGGCACGCTGGTGGCCGGCGTCTCCTGGCTCGCTCACGTCACGCACGCGACGCCCTACAAGTCCGGCGTGCCGACCGTTATCTCGCAAGAGGCCAGGGTGGTCTTCGGCACCTCGACGTTCGGCCACGTCATGTTCATCGCGGTGCAGGCGGCCACCGCCCTGATCCTGTACACAGGCGGCAATACCAGCTTCAACGGCTTCCCGTTCCTGGCCAGCTTCGTGGCGGAGGACGCCTTCCTGCCCAGGTGGCTGACCAAGCGCGGGCACCGGCTCGTCTTCTCCAACGGCATCATCGTGCTCGCCGTGCTGTCCTGCACGCTGCTGGCCGTGGCCGGCGCGAACGTCAACGCGCTCGTCCCGTTCTACGCGATCGGGGTCTTCACGGCGTTCACGCTGGCCGGCTTCGGCATGGCCAGGTACCACCACCGCACGCGGGAGCGTGGCTGGCACCACAAGCTGGTGATCAACTTCGCGGCCGGCGTGACCTCGCTGATCGTGGTGCTGATCTTCGCCGTGGTGAAGTTCGGCGAGGGCGCCTGGGTGGTCCTGATCGTCTTCGCGCTGGGCGTACCCGTGCTGATCCGGCTTAACCGGCAGTACCGGCTGGAAGCCGAGGTGCTCGAGCACATCAGCTCGGGTGACGGACGGCCGGCCAGGCCCACGTCGCCGCCGACCTACTCGCGGCGCACCGTCTACGTCTTCGTCGACGAATTCGACCTGGCCACGCTGGCTGGCCTGCGGTACGCGCGGAGCCTGCGACCGACCAGCCTGCGGGCGGTCCACTTCGTCATCGACAGCGCGCAGGCCGCCAGGCTCCGGCAGGACTGGGTCCGCGCCGACACCGGCGTGGTGCTCGATCTCGTCGACTGCCCGGACCGGCGGCTGGCCAAGGCCGCGGCCGAGATGGTCCAGGCCGAGGCTCAGCTGCCAGGCGTCGGGGTAACGGCCGTGATGCCCAGGCGCAGCTATACCCCGCTGCTCGGCCGCCTGCTGCACGACCGCACCGCCGACCGGATGGCCAGCCTGGTCAGCCAGATCCCGCATGCCGCGGCGACCATCGTCCCGTTCGACGTCAGGACCCGGGTGGAGCGAGTGGCCGCACGACAGCGCGCGCGGGCCGCTTCCGCCGACGCGGCCGCCCGTGCTGGCCAGGCTGGTGCTGGCCAGGCTGGTGCTGGCCAGGCTGGGGCCGACCAGGCTGGGGCCGACCAGGTCGAGCGCGAGCCGGTCCTGGGATCCCCGACCCCGCCGGAGCGCGCACCGACTGCCGAGCAGGCCACGAACGTCTCTACCTACAACCGGCCGTCGCCGTCCAAGGCCGCGACGCCCATCGGCCAGCTGCCCAGGCGCGGCAAGGCGACGGTCGAGGGCAGGGTGCACGCCGTCGAGATCAGGCCGGTCGAACACAATACCGTGCTGGCCTGCGAGATCATCGATGCCACCGGGCAGCTGACGGCCATGTTCTACGGGCGCTCGCACATCCCCGGGCTCGACCCTGGCGCGAAGGTCAGACTGACCGGCCAGGTCGGCGTGCGTGACAAGGAGGCCGTGATGATCAACCCGGCTTACGAACTGCTCGCTCCGGGAACGGATGACTCGCCGGCGTCATGACCTGGCCAGGCCACGGCCACGATCCGGAGCCGAGCTGCGATCAGCTCGGGCCCGGCCAGCGACCCGAGCACGCGGCCGGGCCGCCATCCTCGTCAGCCGGGCGAGAGCGCGAGCAGGGGCACGGTCACGGCCACGGGCACTCCCACGGCTCCAGGCTGACCCTGACCGGCGAGCACAGCCGGTCCCTGATCGCCGTCATGCTGATCACGATCACGGTCGCGATCGCCGAGGCGGCCGGGGCCTGGGTCAGCGGCGCCCTTGTCCTGCTCGCCGACGCCGCGCACATGGCGGCCGACGCGGCGGGCGTCGGCCTGTCCCTGCTCGCCGTCGTCTTCGCGACGCGGCCGGCCACACCCCGGCGCACGTTCGGTTACGCCAGGGCGGAGATCCTCGCCGCGATGGTGAACGCCGTGATCTTGTTCGCCATGTCGGTCTTCATCGTGGTGGAGGCGGTCCGCCGGCTGATTTCCCCGCCAGCCGTCGAATCGCCGCTGCTCGTCATCTTCGGCGTGATAGCGCTCGCGGCGAACGCGATCAGCCTGCTGATCCTGCGCCGCGGCCAGGCCGAGAGCCTCAACATCAGGGGCGCGTTCCTTGAGGTCGCGTCCGACGCGGTGGGCGCCGCCGCGGTCATCGTCACCGGCATCGTGATCGCCGCGACCGGGTTCACCCGGGCCGACCCGATCGCGTCGCTGCTGGTCGGGGCGCTGATCCTGCCGCGAACCTGGCGACTGCTCGCCGACGCGATCAACGTGCTGCTCGAGGCCAGTCCCCGCGGCGTCGACCTGAGCGAGGTCAGGGCGCACCTGACCGGCCTGACCGGGGTCCGCGACGTGCATGACCTGCACGCCTGGACGATCACCTCCGGGCTGCCCGTGCTGTCGGTGCACGTGGTGGTCGAGCCCGAGGTACTCGCCGACGGCAGGAGCGCGGTGATGCTCGATGCGCTCCAGGACTGCCTGCGCGGCCACTTCGACGTCGGTCACTCGACCTTCCAGCTCGAGCTGGCCGGCCACGCCGACCACGAGCGCCCGATGCACCAGTAGCCGTCCGGCGGCACCCTGGAACTAATCGCTACCGGCGAGTAGCATCCGGAGTATCGCGTCCCTGGGAGTTGCCGTGAGTACTTATGACCATTACGTGACCGAGGTGAAGGCCGGCACCTGGGACGTCCCGATGACGGGTGCCGCCAGGTTCAGCTGGGAGTACGACAACGGCCGCAGCCGGCTGCTCGACCTGTACCAGCGGGGCAAGGATAAGCAGTGGGACGCGACCAAGCGGATCGACTGGGATATCCCGGTCAACCCCACGAACGTGCTGGAGCAGACCGAGGAACTCAGCCCGATCTACGGGTCCCGGCAGTGGGCGAAGCTGAACCAGGCGGAGCGCGACAACCTGGGCATGCACCTGTCGTCCTGGCTGTTCAGCCAGTTCCTGCACGGCGAGCAGGGCGCGCTGACCGTCGCGGCCAGGATCGTGGAGTCAGTTCCCGACATCGACTCCAAGTTCTACGCCGCCACCCAGGTGATGGACGAGGCCAGGCACGTCGAGCTCTACCACCGGTTCATCAGGGACAAGATCGGCGTGTACTACCCGATCAACGACGACCTGGCCAAGCTGCTGGCGGAGGCGCTGGCCGACGGCCGGTGGGACTACCCCTACCTGGGCATGCAGGTGCTGATCGAGGGCCTGGCGCTGGCCGCGTTCGGCGTGCACCGCGACATGTCCAACAACCCGCTGGTCACCCAGCTGCTCGCCTACGTCATGCAGGACGAAGCGCGGCACGTGGCATTCGGCAGGCTCGCGCTGCGTGACTACTACGCCGAGCTCACCGAGCCGGAGCGGGCCGAGCGCGAGGAGTTCCTGATCGAGGGCTGCTACCTGATGAACAACAGGTTCCGCGCCCAGGAAGTCTGGGAGACGCTCGGCTTCGACGTCGACGAGTGCATGGAGTTCACCGACAAGTCGCCGGTGCAGCAGGCGTTCAGGTCGCTGCTGTTCAGCCGGATCGTCCCGTGCGTCAGGGACATCGGCCTGTGGGGGCCGAAAGTCAGGCACGCCTTCGCCGATCTCGGCGTGCTCGCCGCGGCCGAGAGCGACCTCGAGTCGCTGATGAAGGCCGACGAGGACCTGGCCGAGCGGATCGACGAGGAGAAATACCAGGCCGAGCTCGCTGCGAGGCAGGCGGAGGTGGACGCGGCGATCAGCGAGGCCGCCGCCGGCGTCTGACCCCGCGACCAGGACGCCCCGGGCAGTCTGGGTGCTCGCTGTTCACGGATTGTGACCGACCATGGCCTTGGTGTCGGTAATCTGAGCCCGCGCCAGCCCGTGCACAATGTCCGGTGGCGGGGCAGCGCAGGGAGGCGGGCGAGTGAGCGAGCTCAGGATCACGTTCGCTGGCCAGACGTTCACGTTCGAACCAGGCCAGACGGTTCGCATCGGCCGCAGCCCGGATAGCGCCGTCGTGATATCCGATCCGATCGTCTCGCGCGAGCACGCCAGGATCAGCTGGCATCCCGACGGCTGGGTTCTCGACGATCTCGGCAAGGGACGCACGTTCGTGGGCGGGCTCCCGGTCGCGTCCGTCGGCGTCCAGCAGCCTCTCGACGTCCATCTCGCCACTCCGCTCGGGCCCGAACTGCGGATCGAGCTGGCCGGCACCGGCACGCCCGGCGCGATTCCGCCCGGCGCCCCGCCGGCTGGCAGCACACCGGCCGGCCCCGCATCGCCTGGCACGGCATCGCCTGGTGCCGCCGCGCACGCCGCCACCCCGCCCGGATCCCAGATCCCGGCCGCGGCGGCCCTGGCCAGCACCGCGCACCAGGGACCCCCGGCTGCGGGGTCAGGTCCTGAGCGCGACGAGTCGGTCGGCTGGGGCGATCTCACCGGCCTGGCCGAGCAGGCGAGCATGCCAGGCCGGGTGCGGCACGCGAGCGCGGTGCACCGCGAGGAACTGTGGCGCGGCGACATCTCCGGGTCGCACTCCAGCCCCGCCTACCAGCAGCTGCCGGCGCACCACGCCAGGCTCGACTTCCCCGGTGGCGACTTCGCGACCGCGGTGCACATCCTGCTGCCGGTCCGCAGCTGGCTGAAGGATCCCGGCTGGAAGCAGGGCTCGCGGCTGCTGGTCATCGCGTACGGGCTGCTGCCGTCGATCTTCGTCGTCCTGTTCTCCGCCACCCATGACCTGAGCGCGCCAGGCTGGGCTTACAGCCTCGCGATCGCGCCGCTGTGGGCCGTGACGTTCTGGGTGCTGATCAGGCCCGGGCCAATCACCAGGCTGGTCGCCTGGCTGGCCGTGGCCATCGTCGCCGGCGTCATGGTGCTGCTGCCGATCCTGACCCTGCCCTGGGAAGACGCGCTCGACAAGACCGCGGACCTGCACAACCTGCTGCCGTGGTTCTACGGTGTCGGGTTCGCCGAGGAGGTCACCAAGGCGCTCCCGATTCTCGTCGCTGCCCTGTTGCTCCGCTGGGTCTGGAAGATCACGCTCGACGTGCGGATCTGGATGTTCCTCGGCACCATCGCAGGGCTCGCCTTCGGAGTCAGGGAGTCGGTCTCGTACACGTCGAGTTACCTGATGCAGGGCAACCACCAGGCGGGGCTCGCCGTCCCGCTGATCCTGACCTTCGCCCAGCGGGTGTTCGTCGACGGGTTCCAGCACGCGGTCTGGGCGGGCATCGCGGCGTTCTTCATCGGCATGGGCGTGAACTACCGCAGGCGCCGGATCCCGCTGATCCTGTTCGGCATCACCCTGCCCGCGGTGCTGCACGGGCTGAACGACTGGAGCACCCAGCTGGCCTCGCACTGGCTCTGGATCGTGATGGAGGCTATCTCGCTGATGCTGTTCATCGGCTACACCATGTCGGCTGCCTCGATCGAGCGCCAGGTCAGGGATACACCGCTGTTCCGCGGCGACTCGATGATCATGGGAGCCGTGCCGGCGGCCGACCAGGTCGAGCACCGGTAGCGAACGTCACTGTCCGGGCATACCGGCAGTGACGGTGAGGTATTGGCCGCACCGGGGCAGGCCGTTACGATCGGCGGGTGACTGACTCGACGATGCCCTCCTTCCCCGCCGGCTTCCGCTGGGGCGTGGCCACCGCCGCCTACCAGACCGAAGGAGCCGTCGCCGAAGACGGCCGCGGCGACTCGATCTGGGATACGTTCTGCCGCCAGCCCGGGGTGATCAGGGACGGTCACACCGGCGACGTGGCCACCGATCACTATCACCGGTGGGCCGAGGACGTCGCGCTGATGGCCGACCTCGGCATCACCGCGTACCGGTTCTCGATCGGCTGGCCGCGGGTCCAGCCCGGCGGCACGGGGCCGGCCAACCCGGCCGGGCTCGACTTCTACGAGCGGCTGACCGACGCGCTGCTGGCGGCCGGGATCACGCCGGTCCCGACGCTGTACCACTGGGACCTGCCGCAGCCGCTGGAGGACGCCGGCGGCTGGCTGAGCCGCGACACCGCGCAGCGGTTCGCCGACTACGCGGCGCTCGCCGCCGGACGGCTGGCCGACCGGATCGGGCTGTGGATTACGCTCAACGAGCCCTTCGTGGTGACTGCCTTCGGTTACGCGCTCGGCATCCACGCGCCGGGCAAGGCGCTGATGCTCGGCGCGCTGCCGACCGCGCATCACCAGCTGCTGGGGCATGGCCTGGCGACGGCCGCGCTGCGGGCCGCGGGCGCCCGCGAGGTGATGATCACCAACAACTACTCGCCGGCCCGGCCCGCCAGCGACAGCGCCGCCGACGTGGCCGCCACCCGGGCGTACGACACCCTGCAGAACCGCGTGTTCACCGACCCCGTGCTGCTCGGCCGGTACCCCGATCTCGGCGCGTTCGGCGTCGGCGAGGGCGGTCTTGACTGCGTGCGGGACGGCGACGTAGAGGTGATCTCGGCGCCGATCGACGGCCTGGGCGTGAACTACTACATGCCGACCAGGCTGTCGGCGCTGCCCGACTCGCCGCTGCCGTTCCAGATGCAGCCGATCCCTGGCTACCCGGTGACCGCGTTCGGCTGGCCGGTCATCCCGGCCGGGCTGACCGAGATGCTCACCTCGCTGAAGCAGTGGTACGGCGAGGCGCTGCCGCCGGTCTACGTCACCGAGAACGGCTGCTCGCAGGCCGACGAGGTGGCCGCGGACGGCAGCGTCGACGACCCCGGCCGGATCGGCTACCTGAACGGGCACCTCAGGGCGGTGCACGACGCCATCGACGCCGGCGTCGACGTCCGCGGCTACTTCGAGTGGACGTTCACCGACAACTTCGAGTGGTCCGAGGGCTACCATCAGCGGTTCGGGCTGGTCTACACCGACTTCGAGACGCAGAAGCGGATCCCGAAGTCCTCGTTCGCCTGGTACCGCGACCTGATCGCCGCGCAGCGCGCAGCCGGCTAGCCACCCTGCCGGGCCCCGCTCCCAGCATCTGGTGCACTCGCTAGACGTAAGATCTGCGTCGCCGGCGACCGCATTCTCTTCGGCTAACGGTGATCATGGGCGGCCGGCCGGTCCGCGGCCCAGGTCAGCGAGGGCAGTCCGGGCGGCGGCCTGGCCGCACATGCCGTGCACGCCGCCACCTGGCGGGGTGGAGGACGAGCACAGGTAGACGCCGGGCAGCGCGGTCCGGTACGGGTTCCAGCGCGGTACCGGCCGGAAGAAGGTCTGGCGCAGTGTCGCGGCGCCGCCGTTGATGTCCCCGCCGATGTAGTTGGGGTTGTACCGCTCCATGTCGGCCGCCGTGCGGACCGACCTGGCCAGGATCAGGTCGGGGAAGCCCGGCGCGAACCGTTCGATCTGAGCCTCGATCCGGGCGGACATGTCGACCGCCGAACCGGACGGTACGTGACAGTAGCCCCACAGCGCGTGCTGCCCGGCCGGGGCCCTGGTCGGGTCGACAACCCCGGGCTGGGAGACGAGGCAGAAGGGCTGCTCCGGGTGACGGCCGGCGTTGACGTCGGCCTCGCTGCGGGCAACCTCGTCGAACCTGCCGCCGAGATGCACCGTGCCGGCTTCCCGGCAGGCCGCCGCCGCCCAGGGCACCGGGCGGCTGAGCGCCCAGTCCACCTTGCAGACTCCGGGGCCGTACCGGTAGCGCTCGAGCGTCCCGCGCTGCCTGGCGGTCAGGCTGGCGCCCGCGAGCGCCGCCAGCTGGCGCGGCGTGACGTCGAGCAGGACAGCCATCGCCCGCGGCAGCTCGTCGAGCGACGTCACCCACCGGCCTACCTCCACCTCGCCGCCCAGCGACGTGACCTCGGTTACCAGGGCATCGGCGAGCCTGGAGCTGCCGCCCTCGACGACCGGCCAGCCCACGGCGTGCGCGGTCATCATGAGGGTCAGGCCGAAGGCACCGGTGAGCGGCGCCGTGAGCGGCAGCATGCTGTGCGCCGCCGCGCCCGCCAGCAGCGCCCTGGCCTCGTCGGTCCTGAACCGGCGGGCCAGCAGGCTGGCCGGCGGCAGGCCGTCCAGGCCGAACCTGGCCATGGCCAGCGGGTGGCTGGGAACCGAACGCAGCGGCGAGAGGATATCGGGCAGGGTCCGCGCCGCGTCGCGCACCAGTGGCTCGAGCAGCCGCTGGTAGGCACGGCCGTCCGCGCCCAGGCCGCCGGCGGTCTCGTCCACCGAGCCTGCCAGCCAGGCCGCCCGGCCGCCGTCAAGAGGATGCGCGAAGGCCACCTTCGGCGTGCGCAGGGTCACCCCGAGCCCGGCCAGGTCAAGCTGGGCAAAGAACGGCGAGACGGCCGCGAGCGGGTGGACGGCCGAGCACACGTCGTGGCGGAAGCCCGGCAGGGTGAGCTCGGCCGTACGGCAGCCGCCTCCTGGCGTGTCGGCACCCTCGATGACGCGCACGGACAGGCCCGCCCTGGCGAGCGTGACCGCCGCCGCGAGCCCGTTCGGTCCCGAGCCCACGACGATCGCGTCGGTAGTCATGGGTCGAGTGTCCCGCCTTCGGCAGCGACGACGGCACGCGGGTTCGCCGTCGCCAGGCGGGCTGCGTCAGCCCGCCCGCCGAGTCGTACAGCCAGTACCTGGGGAACCGGCTGGGCTGGCGGCGGGTCGTCGTAGTGGGTAAATCCGGCGTCGAAGGCCACGCGGGTACTGCCGGTGACTGCTTCCGACGGGATCCAGGACAGTGAGGTGACGCTGCTTTGGCGGGCCGCGCGCTGACCGCGTCTGCCGGTGGCCCCGTCGCCGGACCGGCGGCGTGACCGCGGCGGCTGTCAGCCGCCGTCCAGGCCCTTGCCGACCTGTGCGCCGAGTTCCGGATGCACATGACGCCAGTACTCGACGACCCTCGCCTTCATGTCCGTGCTCACCTCGGGAGCGCCGGCGTGGGCGCAGATATTGGCGACGAGGTGCTCCTGGTCGGTCTCGGTCATGACCTTCTCCCACAGCGCACGCGGCTGGCCGAAATCGTCGTCCTGGGCGTGCGGCGCGTAGGCGCTGCGGACGATATCGCCCATGACGTGGTAGGTGTCGTCGCGCCAGAGATCGGGGTCGGCGACCGGGCCGCCGAATGAGTTCGGCGCATAGACCGGATCGCCGGGGTTCTGGTACCGCATCGCGCCGTCCTTGTTGTAGGAGTGCACGGGCGCCTTCGGCCGGTTGACCGGCAGCTGGAGGTAGTTGGTGCCGATCCGGTGCCGGTGCGTGTCCGGGTAGGAGAACAGCCTGCCCTGGAGCATCTTGTCGGGCGACGGGCCGATGCCGGGCACGAAATTGGCCGGCTCGAACGCGGCCTGCTCGATCTCGGCGAAGTAATTCTCCGGGTTCCTGTTCAGGGTGATCTTCCCGATCGTGATCGGCGGGTAATCACCATGCGGCCAGACCTTGGTCAGGTCGAACGGGTTGAACCGGTAGTCGGCCGCCTCGGCGAACGGCATCGCCTGGATCTGGACGGTCCACGACGGGTGGTCACCGGCGGCGATCGCGGTGCGGAGGTCGCGCAGGTGGAAGTCGGGATCCTCCGACGCCATCGCCGTAGCCTGCGCGAACGTGAAGTTCTCGATCCCCTGGTCGGTCTTGATGTGGTACTTGACCCAGAACTTCTCGCCGGCGGCGTTGTACCACAGGAAGGTGTGGCTACCGTAGCCGTTCATGTTCCGCCAGGTCCGCGGCGTGCCCCGGTCGCTCATCAGGAACGTGACCTGATGAGTCGACTCCGGCGAGAGCGTCCAGAAATCCCACTGCATGTTGTTGTCGCGCAGGTGGGTGTCGGCCCGCCGCTTCTGGCTGTGGATGAAGTCGCCGAACTTCTGCGGGTCGCGGACGAAGAAGACCGGCGTGTTGTTGCCGACCAGATCGTAGTTGCCCTGGCCGGTGTAGAACTTGATGGCGAAGCCGCGCGGATCGCGGGCCGTGTCGGCACTGCCGAGTTCTCCGGCCACGGTGGAGAACCTGATCAGCAGGTCGGTCCTGGCGCCACGGGCGAAGAGCCCGGCCTTGGTGAACTGGCTGACGTCCTCGGTCATCTCCAGCACGCCGTAGGCACCGCCTCCCTTGGCATGCACGACCCGCTCGGGAACCCGCTCGCGGTTGAACTGGGCCATCTTCTGAATCAGGTAGTGATCCTGGAGGAGCAGCGGGCCGGTCGGGCCCGCCGACTGCGAGTACTCGTCGCTCGGCGCTGGTATGCCGGCGTCGGTCGTCGTGCGTGGCCGATGTTCAGTCATGTCTGCTGTCCCCCCCGCGTTGTCGTTCTCAGCTTGCATAGTTACACGGAGCAATCTCTCTGTTACTCACCGGGGGCAGGTGCGGCCGGGCGGCCGGAGGCGTGCTTATTCACCGCCGCAGAGCTCGCTGCTGACCTGCGGCAACCGATTCCTTCAGGCCGGTGCAGGCAGGCATACTTGCGTACATGCCCATGGAACACAGCCCAGCGACGCCGAGCCCGGACGACTTCGACCGCCAGCTGCGTGACCTCGCGTCAGGAGCGGCGGGAGCGGCCAGGTTCCGTGAGCTGTCGGCAGCGGAGCGGGCCAGGCAGGCCGCGCGACGCCACCCGCTTCAGCGCATGAGATGGCGCAATCTTAAATCCAGCAAGCTGCGCACGCCGGTGTCCCCGACTGAGCGCAAGCAAGCCGGGTCGTCCCGGTCAGGCAAGCCTGGTCAGCGGCGGTTCAAGGCGGCCAGCAGCCGGCGGTTCGGGCAGCCGGCCGCGTCCTCGCGACGGCAGCGGATGCGCTCCAGCGCGAAGTCAGCCGCGGTACTTGTCGGGTTTGTCGCCTTGCTCCTCGTGCTGCACCTGATCGGATTTGGTCCGCAGTAGGTAGGCGTTCGCGAAAAAACTGATCCAATGGGCTGATGGAGCGGCTTGATCAGCAGATGCGGTTCGTGACGGAGATCGGCAAGCTCAAGGGTGTTCTCAGGCAGACCGTCCTGGCTGGCCCGGGACTTGACCGGCCGGAGAACTCGGCCGAGCACTCCTGGCACCTGGCGATGATGGCCATCGTCCTCGCCGAGCACGCGCCGCCCGGCACGGACCTCAGCCGCGTGACCGGCATGATTCTCGTCCACGACCTAGTCGAGATCGACGCTGGTGACCTCTTCGTGTACGCCGACGACGAGCAGCAGGCGCAGCAGGAGGCCGCCGAGCGCGCCGCCGCTGACCGGATCTTCGCGATCCCGCCGGCGGATCAGGGTTCTGTCCTGCGCCACCTGTGGGACGACTTCATGGAGCGGGAGTCCGCGGAGGCCAAGTTCGCCCGCGCGATCGACCGGCTTCAGCCCATGCTGGAGAATCTGGCCGCGGGCGGCGGCACCTGGCAGCGGCATGGCATCACGGCCGACCAGGTACTCGCCAAGGTAGAGCTGATCGAGGACGGCTCGGCCTCACTCGGCGCCCTGGCCAGGAACCTCGTCAGGCGAGCCGTCGCGGCCGGCATCCTGGCGCCGGCCCGCTAGCAGACCGACCAGTTAGCTGAAGAAGATCAGCTTGACCGCCGCGACCACGCCGATGACCACGATGACGATCCGCAGCGCCAGCGGCGGCAGCCGCCGGCCTACCTTCGCCCCGATCAGGCCGCCGGCTGTCGACCCGGCGGCGATCAGGCCCACGGCCAGCCAGGCGACGTGGGCGAAGATGACGAAGACGATGGCGGCGGTCGCGTTGACGACCGTGACGAGAACGTTCTTGCCCGCGTTGATCCGCTGCAGGCTCTCGGTCAGGAAGACTCCGAGCAGCCCGATCACGAGCACGCCCTGGGCCGCGCCGAAGTAGCCGCCGTAGACGCCGGCCAGGAAGACGCCCGCGATCAGGAACGGGCCGCCGTGCTCGCCGCGCTCCCTGCCCCTGGCCGCGACCCAGGCCGAGAGCCGGGGCTGGAGCACGACGAGAACGCAAGCCAGGATGATCAGGGCCGGCACGACGACCTCGAAGACCCCTGGCGGCAGGGCCAGCAGGGCACACGCGCCAGCCAGCGAGCCCGCGCAGGACGCGATGCCGAGCCGGATCAGCCTGCCTCGCTGCCCGCTCAGTTCCTCGCGGTAGCCGAGGGCGCTGCTGACGTTGCCAGGAACGAGCCCGATGTTGTTGGAAACGTTGGCGATGACCGGCGGGAAGCCGAACGCCAGCAGGGTGGGGAACGTGATCAGGGAGCCGGATCCTACGACGGCGTTGATGGCGCCGGCCGCGATCGCCGCGGCGAGGATCGCCAGGATTTCCCCGCTAGCCACGCGACACGGGCGCCGCGCGGGCCATCCAGCGAGCGGCGCGACGTTCGACGATCAGCGGGATGCCGAAGCACCGCGACAGGTTCGGCTCGGTGAAGACCTCCTCCACCGGCCCGGCCGCGAGCACCGATCCCCTGCGCATGAGCATCGCGTGGGTGAAGCCCTCCGGCACCTCCTCCACGTGGTGCGTCACCAGGACGAGCACCGGCGACATCGGGTCGCGGGCCAGCGCCGCGATCCGGCTCAGCACCTCCTCGCGGCCGCCCAGGTCAAGGCCGGCGGCTGGCTCGTCAAGCATCAGCAGCTCAGGGTCGGCCATCAGCGACCGCGCGATCTGCACCCGCTTGCGCTCCCCCTCCGAGAGAGTGCCGAACCGGCGCCTGATCAGGTGCGAGCAGCCGACCGCGTCCAGCAGGTCGACCGCCCTGACCACGTCGAACGAGTCGTACTCCTCGCCGCCGCGGCGCAGGATGCCGTAGCCCGCGGTCATCACCAGGTCGATCACCTTCTCGCCCCTGGGCACCTGATCGGCGACGGCGGCGCTGGAGATGCCGACCCGGCTGCGCAGCTCGTCCAGGTCTGCCTCGTCCACCGGCTCGCCGAGCACCTCGGCGGTTCCCTCGGTCGGCAGCAGCAAGCCGGAAGCGACCTGCAGCAGCGTGGTCTTCCCCGCGCCGTTGGGACCGACGATGACCCAGCTCTCGTCGTGCCGCACGATCCAGTTGATGTCCCTGAGCAGCATCGACTGATCACGGCAGACCCCCACGCCGCGCAGGCTCAGTACCTCAGCCGACATCTGCTTCCTTCCAGCGAACAGTCGTTGCGCTGCCGGTCATGATTCTGGCTGGGGCGTCCAGGCGGCGACAAGCTCGCCCGCGCCCTCACTACCCTGCGACAGGTCGGGCCAGCCACCGTCCAGGCCGATGATCGCGATGGCCGCGGTCGGGAAGTCGACCGGGCCGCCGGTCAGGATCTCCGCCAGGTCCGCGGCGGCCGGGTTGTGCCCGACGTACATCAGGCTGCGCGCCTGCGCTGGCGCCTCGGCGAAGATCTCGAGCAGGTCGGTGGCGTCGGCGTGATACAGCCGCGGATCGTTGAAGACCCTCGGCTCACCGGCCAGCTCGGCGCTCACGTACTGCCAGGTCTGCCTGGCGCGCCGGGCATTCGAGCAGAGCACAAGGTCGGGCACCAGCCCGCGGGCGGCTAGCCACTGCCCTGCCGCTGAGGCGTTCCTGCACCCCCTGGGACGCAGTGCCCGCTCGACGTCAGGACCGCCAGGCAGCTCGCCGGCCTTGGCGTGCCGCATGACGATGAGCTGCCGTTGCGCTGTCATGTCACCCATGGTCCCAGGCCGGGGCGCCGATGGGCAAAGGCCGGCACGCGGGAACGGCGGACCGGCAGCTACCGGGGTCACGGGTGGCGACAGCTCGAGGCGGCGGTCCTGGCCAGTGGCCTGGACCGCCGCCTCGAGCGACGTTCTGGCCGGTCAGGCCGTCGCCGTCTCGGCTGGCTGCTCGTCATTGGCTGGCGCTGCCGGGCCGCTGGCGCCATCGGAGTCGGACGGCGCGATGCCGGTCGCGCGCCGCTTCGCGATCACGATCGAGGCGACCACGATCGCCAGCGCTCCGAGCGCGACGCCGATACGCAGCCCCGTGTTGTCCGCGTACTTGACGACGCTGGTCGCGATCAGCAGCGAGACCAGGTTCATCACCTTGATCAGGGGGTTGATCGCCGGGCCGGCGGTGTCCTTGAACGGGTCGCCGACGGTGTCGCCGATGACCGTGGCCTCATGCGCCTCGGACCCCTTGCCGCCGTAGATGCCGTCCTCGACCAGTTTCTTCGCGTTGTCCCAGGCACCGCCTGAGTTGGCGAGGAAGACCGCCATCAGCACGCCGGCGGCGATCGCTCCGGCCAGGAACGAGCCGAGCGGCACGTACCCGAAGCCGAAGCCGATCACGATCGGGGTGAGCACGGCGAGCAGCCCTGGGGTCGCAAGCTCACGGAGCGAGTCCTTGGTGCAGATGTCGACGACCCGGCCGTACTCGGGCTTCTCGGTGAAGTCCATGATGCCCGGGTGATTCCTGAACTGCTCGCGGACCTCGAAGACCACGCGGCCTGCCGCGCGTCCCACGGCCTGGATCGCGAGCCCGGAGAAGTAGAAGACCACGGACGCGCCGACTATCAGGCCGACGAGCGCGTTCGGCCGGTCGATCGAGAGGCTGAACCCGCCGAGGCTGGTGCCGCGCAGCGCGGCGGAAACCGTGGTGCGGAAGGCACCGAACAGCGCCGTCGCCGCCAGCACCGCCGTGGCGATCGCGATGCCCTTGGTGATCGCCTTGGTCGTGTTGCCGACGGCGTCGAGCTTGGTCAGGACCTGGGCGGCCTCGCCTTGGACGTCGCCGCTCATCTCGGCGATGCCCTGGGCGTTGTCCGAGACCGGCCCGAAGGTGTCCATCGAGACGATCACGCCGACCGTGGTCAGCAGGCCGGTGCCGGCCACCGCAACGGCGAACAGCGCGATCGTGGGGTTGCCCGTGCCGAGCAGGAACGCTCCGTACACCGCGGCGCCGATCAGCAGCGCGGAGTAGACGGCCGACTCGAGGCCCACCGCGATGCCGGCCAGGATGACCGTGGCCGGACCGGTGCGTGCGGCGTCGGTGATCTCCTTGACCGGACGGCGGCTTGTCTCGGTGAAGTAGCCAGTGAGCAGCTGGATCGCACTGGCCAGGACCAGGCCGATGAGCACCGCTCCGATCGCGAGCAAACGCGGGTTGCCTGAGTGATGCAGGATCGACGGGTCAGTGACGCCGCTCAGCTTGCTGAACGACGACGGCAGGTACACGAACGCGGCCACGACGACCAGCACGAAGGAGAAGATCGCTGACAGGAAGAAGCCGCGGTTGATCGCCGTCATGCCGCTGCGGTCGTTCTTGCGCGGCGCGACGAAGAAGATCCCGGCCATCGCGGTGAGGACGCCGACCGCGGGGACGATCAGCGGGAAGACAAGGCCCTGCGAGCCGAACGCGGCCTTGCCCAGGATCAGCGCGGCCACCAGCGTGACCGAGTAGGACTCGAACAGGTCGGCCGCCATGCCGGCGCAGTCGCCCACGTTATCGCCGACATTGTCGGCGATCGTGGCGGCGTTGCGCGGGTCGTCCTCGGGAATGCCCTTCTCTACCTTGCCGACCAGGTCGGCTCCGACGTCGGCGGCCTTGGTGAAGATGCCGCCGCCGACACGCATGAACATCGCGAGGAGCGCGGCGCCGAAGCCGAAGCCCTCCAGCACGCTCGCCGCGTTCGACTTGTAGATCAGGACGACCGCGGCCGCACCGAGCAGGCCGAGGCCGACGGTGAACATGCCGGCGACGCCGCCGGTGCGGAACGCGATCCGCGTGGCCTGCCGCTCGCCGCTCTCGCGCGCAGCCGCGGCGACGCGGACATTGCCACGGACAGCCAGGGACATGCCGGTGAAGCCCGTAAGGGCGGAGAACAGGGCGCCGACCAGGAAGAAGATCGACCTGCCCCACCTGACCGAGGCCGTGTCGGCCGGCAGCACGAGCAGCACGAAGAAGATGATGACCACGAAGACGCCCAGCGTCCTGAACTGCCTGCGCAGGTACGCGGCGGCGCCTTCCTGCACCGCCTTGGCGATCTCCTGCATCTTCTCGGTGCCCTGGCTCGCCGCCAGAACCTGCCTGACCAGCCAGCCGGCCATGGCGAGCGCGAGCACCGCGATGACGGCCACGACTACAACCCAGGTCACGTTAGAGCCAGTCACGGTGGCCGCTCCATCCGCCAGAGCGGAACCGAGCCTTGTCATCCGTCCTCCTCAACAGGGGAAAGCAAGCCTAGCTGGGGGCGTTCCGCTGACGCGGCGCAGCACTCAGTCAGGTACCTCTCGTAAACATTCGGAAATTTCGTCAGTGTCGACATCGCATCGAAGGTCGTCACGTTGCCACGGCAGTGCGGGGAGTCTATGCATCCGAACCCCCGCACGGCGCGGCGGGTCCGGATGTCACGACGCTGCAATCCGTTCGTGATCAAACGGTAACTGACGAGAGTGTCGCATACCTGCGCCTCAGGCCGGCGAGCCGGCTGCCAGCGAACCCGACAGCGGCCAGCTCATCTTGATGCTGGTTCCGGCCTCTGTCTCGCTGATCTGGACGTCTTCGGCGAGGCCGGCGATCACCGCGAGCGAGAACCCGGGCGGCATCAGCGTGCCGTCGCCGACCTGCCCGCCGTCGACCAGACCCGGGGCCTTGCCCGCGTTGATGACCTCGATCTCGAAGCGCCCCGCCTGGTCCGACAGCGCGAGGCGAACCGGCTCGTCAGGGCACTGCACCGCATGGGTCTCGACTGCTCTCGAGCACGCCTCGCCGACCGCCAGCCTGACCTCGTCCAGAAGCGACTCAGCCACGCCGCTGCGCCGCGCGACAGCCGTGGCCACTAGCCGGGCCGTTCGCACGTGCGCCGGCAGCGGCGTGAAGGTGACCTCAACTGTTGCCATCTGGTGGCACCTGACTCGCCGGCCCGGTGCCTACTTTTCCGACTTCCTCGTGGAGATGGCCTCGTCCACCGTGTCGTGAATGCCGAAGACCTTCGTCAGCCCGGTGATGCGGAAGATCTTCAGGATCCGCTCCTGCGTGCAGACCAGGTCAAGGGACCCGTCATGGGCACGTACCCGCTTGAGACCGCCGACGAGGACACCGAGGCCGGTGGAGTCGAGGAACTCCACCTTTTCCATGTTCACGACGAGCTGGTAATGCCCGTTATTCACCAGGTCGATAAGCAGCTCGCGGAGACGAGGCGCGGTATAGACATCGATCTCGCCTTCCACGTCGACGATCTCGATGCCGTCCTTGTTGTGGTGATCCAGCTTCAGATCCACAGATTCCTCCAGCGCCATGCATCCATTATCTCAGCCGTCGGCCGAGCAGATCTCGTCCGGCGCGCCGGACGAGATGCTTCCGTCGCGCATTCAACCATGCCCAGTCTCATGTCTATACCAGATCACAGTTCGAGGTACCCGGCCTGCCGATGACAAACTTCGTTACACGATGCCTGATCCGCTGCCGCTCGCCCCCGATGGGACCGCCATCGATAGGACTGCACTGACCGCTGACCGCCTGCTGCCTACTGGCGCGCAGGCTATCCTGCGACGCGGGGCGGCAGCGGGCAGGCTCACCCATGTCGAGCGCCTGCCTGCCCGGCCCGGCGTGCCGGCCGCCTGGCCCGCCTGGGTACCGCCCGGACTCGTCGCGGCGTTCGGCCGGGCCGGAGTCAGCGAGCCGTGGACGCATCAGGCGGCGGCGGCCGACCTGGCCAGGGCCGGCCGGAATGTGATTCTGGCCACCGGCACCGCGTCCGGCAAGTCGGTCGGTTACCTCGCCCCCGCGCTGACGGCGATCGGCGAGGGCGCGACCGCGCTCTACCTCGCGCCGACCAGGGCGCTCGCCGCCGACCAGCTGAATCTCCTGCACGTCATCGGCGGGTCCGCCGGCCGCGGCCTTGGCCTGCGGCCTGCCGTCGTGGACTCCGACACGCCGCATCATCAGCGGGCCTGGGCCCGCAAGTACGCCACCTACCTGCTGACTACCCCGGACATGCTGCACTACGGCCTGCTGCCGCAGCATCAGCGCTGGAGCGGCTTCCTGCGCCGGCTGCGGTACGTCATCGTCGACGAATGTCATGGCTACCGCGGCGTCTTCGGCTCGCACGTGGCCCAGGTCCTGCGCCGGCTGCGCCGGGTAGCCGAGTATCACCGCGAAGCCGGCGCTCCCGGGCTCGTCTTCGTGCTGGCCTCGGCCACGATCAGCGAGCCGGCCAGGTGCGCCGAGCTGCTGACCGGGCTGGCCGCCGAGCCGGTGACCTCGGACGCCGCGCCGCGCGGGGCGATGACCTTCGCCCTGTGGGAGCCGCCGCTGACGAAGCTGCGCGGCGAAGCGGGAGCCCCGGTGCGCCGCGGGGTCGTGGCCGAGACGGCGGACCTTCTCGCTGACCTGGTTACCGACGGCGTTCCGGCGCTCGCCTTCATCAGGTCGCGGCGCGGTGCGGAGGCGGCCGCGGCGGCGACGCGGAGCCGGCTGATCGAAGCCGGCGCCGCCGATCTGGCGCACCGGGTCGCCGCGTACCGCTCTGGTTATCTTCCGCAGGAGCGCCGGCAGCTCGAGGAGGCAATGCGCTCAGGCGCGATCACCGCGCTGGCGGCGACTCCGGCGCTGGAGCTCGGCATCAACATCACCGGCCTCGATGCGGTGCTCATCGCAGGCTGGCCAGGGACGAGGGCGGCGCTCTGGCAGCAGGCGGGAAGAGCGGGCCGCGCAGGGCGCGAGGCGGTCGCCGTCCTGATCGCCAGGGACGACCCGCTCGACACCTACCTGGTGCACCATCCGGAGGCACTTTTGCATCGCCCGGTCGAGGCGACGGTCCTCGACCCGGCGAATCCGTACGTCCTTGCTCCTCATCTCTGCGCGGCCGCCGCCGAGATCCCGCTGACCAGTGCCGACGTGGAGCTGTTCGGATCGGCCGCACCGCCGCTGATCGCGGATCTGGTCCGACGGGGGACGCTCAGGGACCGCGGCGGCCGGTGGCACCCGACCGGGCGCCGAGTCCCGCTCGCCGGCCTGCGCGGCACCGGCGGCCGACCGCTCAGGATCGTCGAGGAGGCCACCGGGCGGCTGATCGGCACGATGGACGAGCCGTCCGGGCACGTCTTCCTGCACGCGGGCGCCGTCTACCCGCATCAGGGTGACCTCTACCTCGTAACCAGCCTGGACCTGGCCGACGGCGTCGCGCTGGTGCAACCGGGCGATCCCGGCTACGTCACCTCCGCGCGCGAGATAACCGACATCGCGGTCGGTGCCGAGCATCGCCGCTGCGACTGGGGCGATGCGGCGATCGTCTTCGGCGACGTCCTGGTTGCCCGGCAGGTGGTCTCGTTCACCCGCAGGAAGCCGGAGACCGGTCAGCCGATCGGCGAGGAGGCACTCGACCTGCCATCCCGCACGCTGCGGACCAGGGCCTTCTGGTGGACCATCTCCCCCCAGCAGCGGGCCGGGCTGGCCGCGGCGGGGACCGACCTGCCCGGCGCCGCGCACGCGGCGGAGCACGCGGCCATCGGCCTGCTGCCGCTCGTCGCCGCCTGCGACCGCTGGGATGTCGGCGGCGTCTCGGCCGACCTGCATCACCAGACCGGCCGGCTGACGGTCTTCGTCTATGACGGGCATGACGGCGGCGCGGGCTTCGCCGAGCGCGGGTTCGCCGCCGCGGCGCCATGGCTGCGCGCGACCTCGCTCGCCATCGCCGACTGCGAATGCGCGGCGGGCTGCCCGTCCTGCATCCAGTCACCCAAATGCGGCAGCGGCAATGACCCGCTGTCCAAGGCCGGCGCGCTCGCACTGCTTGATCTGGCGCTCTCCGGCGCCCCGGACTGAACCGGTCGCCAACTGGGGCGAAGGCACATAAGACCAGATAAAAGGGGGCGACCCCCGCCGGGGGGGAGAGCGGGGGTCGCCGTACGGCCCGGCTCCGGGGGGACAGAGCGGTTCCGTAACTCAGGAAATCCTACGCGCAGCGGTGCAAAGTTACCAGTCGGTCAGGATGAACGAAGATTGGATTTCCGGATCGTCCCCTATGCTGCGCGCCATGAACACTCTGGCCGACGGCCCGCGCGCGGCCTCCGCTGCCTTCTTTGACCTGGATAAAACGATAATTTCGAGGTCGAGCACGCTCGCATTCGCACCATCGTTCTACCGGCACGGCCTGATAAACCGCTCCCAGGCCGCGCGCGGCGCGTTCGCACAGCTGGTCTTCAGGGCAGGCGGTGCCGATCACCAGCAGATGGAGAGGATCAAGGAGCAGCTCAGCCGGCTATGCCGGGGCTGGTCCGTGGAGCGGGTCACCGAGATCGTGACCGCGAACCTCGCCGCGACCATCGCGCCGCTCGTCTACGCCGAGGCACGCGGGCTGCTCGACGCGCATACCCAGGCCGGCCGGGACGTCATCATCGTGTCAACCGCCGGCCAGGAGATGGTCGGGCCGATCGGGGCGATGCTCGGCGCGTCAGGCATCATCGCGACCCAGATGCGGCACTCCGGCGGCCGGTATACGGGCGAGGTGGAGTTCTACGCCTACGGCGAGGGCAAGGCGCTGCGGATCCGCCAGCTGGCCATCGAGCGCGGGTACGACCTGGCTGACTGCTTCGCCTACAGCGACTCGTTCACCGATCTTCCGATGCTCGAGGTAGTCGGTCACCCGCACGCCGTGAACCCGGACCGGCAGCTGCGCAGGGCGGCGCTGTCCAGGGGCTGGCCGGTGCTCGCCTTCGCCGGACGTGCGGGCCAGGCCAGCCAGGCTGGCCGGCCAGACATGTGAACAGCAGGTTCAATAAAGATCACGAATCGATCACGGCTGGGTCTTCCCAAGGCGAAGGATCCGTCGTAGAAATGAGTCACGGACCGATGGTCCTGACACGGCAACCGGGCACCCACGCGCGACCAGCCGCGGGAGGCGGCCGAGGCAGGAGCACCCAGCAGGACCGAGCGCCGCAGCAAATTGCGGCGGGTGCCCTGTCCGGCAGTGAAGGTGCACGCTTGGTAACCCGGACCTGACGTGTTACAGGCGGCGCCCCGCCTGGGGCGCCGCCTGCTTATTGCGTGGCCGGCCTTTCTCGCCTCGTAGCCGGACGGCGAATTTCACCCGCGAATCGCGTGCCCTGGCGCCGCGGTCGGCACGAGCGCCAGGATTCCCGTTGACGCCGAATGGGACGCCAAGCGGATGCCACATGCTGTCATGCGCGAGACTGGACCCTACAGCGAGGAAGGGAGGGAGTATGGCCGAACCCGCGTTGCGCGGCCAGTCAGCAGCCGAGAAGGAATCTCTCGGTGACCTAGTCGCGCTCGCCGTCAGCGACATCTCACAGCTCGTCAGGTACGAAGTCGACCTGGCGAAGCTGGAACTCAAGGCCGATGCCCGCCGGCTCGGAATTGGCGCGGTCCTGTTCGGCGTGGCCGCGTTCGTCGGCTGCCTCGTGCTCATGGTGCTGAGCTTCGCGTTCGCCTACGGCCTGATGGCCCTGGGCATCTGGGGCTGGGCGGCGTTCCTGATCGTCGCGGGCACCTACGTGCTGCTCGCCGCCCTGGCCGTCCTAGTCGGCTTCACGAGATTCAAGGGACTGACCGGACTGCGCAAGACCCGCAGCACCGTCTCCGACGACCTGGCGCTGATGAAGCGCGACGACACCGGCTCCGTCAGCGGGTCGGCGGGAGTCAGGTAGGCGATGGGCGCGCGCGGCGAGGCATCGATCTACCTCGACGGCCCGTGGTCGCACCGCTCGGTGAGCGCCAACGGCACCCGCTTTCACATCGCGGAGAGCGGCGACGGGCCGCTGGTCCTGCTGCTGCACGGATTCCCTGAGTTCTGGTGGACCTGGCGGCGGCAGCTGACCACGCTCAGCGAGGCCGGGTTCCGCGCCGTCGCCGTCGACCTGCGCGGTTACGGCGGCAGTGACAAGCCGCCCCGCGGCTACGACCTGGTGACCGCCGCGTCGGACGCGGCCGGGCTCGTCCGGTCGCTCGGTGAGGCTAACGCCGTGGTCGTGGGGCACGACTGGGGCGGCATGATCGCCTGGACGATGGCCGCCTACTTCCCCAAGGTGGTTCGCCGCCTGGGGATCGTCTCGGCCGCGCATCCGCTCCGGCTACGCGCGGCGGTACTGGCCGATCCGTTCGGCCAGGGCCGCAGCAGCGGGTACGCGCTCGGCTTCCAGATGCCGATGCTGCCCGAGCGGCAGTTGCTCCGCGACCACGCCGAGCGAGTGGGCACCCTGCTCGAGTCGTGGTCCGGTCCTGGCTGGCCCGACCACGAGACCGAGCGGACGTACCGGGCCGCCATGTCACTGCCGTCGGTGGCCCACTCCGCGCTTGAGTATCACCGCTGGCTGCTCAGGTCGCGGCTGCGGCCCGACGGGATGCGCTACGCCCGCACCATGAAGACACCGGTCCAGGCGCCGACGCTGCAGATCCACGGGGCGCTCGACACCTGCGTCCGGCCGCGGGCGGCGCGCGGGTCTGGCGCCTACGTTGACGCACCGTACCGGTGGCGGCTCATTGACGGGGCCGGCCACTTCCCGCACGAGGAGGTACCCGACCGGTTCGATCTCGAGCTGCGCTCCTGGCTGCTCGATCCCGAGCCAGAGCGGTGACCGGGCCGGAGCTTCGTGACCGGGATCGTGATCGTGACGCGGCTGGCCGGGCGAGGAGTGCCAGGTCGAGGGACGGCCTCGGCAGGCCGCTAGGCCGGGACTCGGTCGGCGAGCCGCCGATGCCCGATGACCTGGTTGTGTCGGCTGATGACACCGTACTGCTCGCTCAGCAACTAATCGGCGAAGGCCGGCCCTTTCATGCCCACGAGGTACTCGAGGTCGCCTGGAAGGCGGCGCCGCAGGGCCAGCGAGATCTCTGGAAGGGCCTGGCCCAGATCGCCGTGGGCCTGACCCACGCCAGGCGCGGAAATGGCCGCGGGGCGGTCACGCTGCTCAGACGCGGGGGCGATGCCGTCGGCAGGTACGCGAGCGGGGCCGACGGAGCGGACCGCGAGGAGGTTGGCGGGCCGGGCGGCGGCGGGCCGGGCGGCGGCGGGCCGGGCGGCGGCGAGGTACCGGCCAGCGTCGATGCGGCTGCCGTCAGCCGGGCCGCGACGCAACTCGCTGACCGGATCGCGGCCGGCGGCCTCGACTCGGTTCCCGCCGATGATCTCCTGATCCGCCTGACGCCGCCAGACGAGGGATGAATCTAGGGATTCATCCCGAATTTGGGGAGGGAACCGGGGATCCATCCCGCGGAGTGCGCTGGGAACGGGCGGCTGGCGCTGGCGGCGGGACCACGAGGGCGTCGGAGTCGGCGCGGAGCGCCCGATATAGACCGTTACGGCCCCGCAGCAGGCGACGACCACGGGAACGGGCTGCTTGAGGCGGATGAATGTGCCATCCATCCGCGAAAACCATGATGGATGGCACATTCATCCATGCGAAGAGGGCGGGCGGGCTACTGGCAGGCGCCGGTGGGCGCCGCGCTGACCCGGTACTCGCCGAGCTTGATGTCCCCGGCGAGCTGACTGCTCGTGAGCGCATAACCCGTCTTCGGCACGGCGACAGCGGCGGCGAAGACCATGCCGTAGACCTGCCCGTTGCTGGCTGCGATCAGCGGGCCACCGGAGTTTCCAGGCTTCACCACGGCGCGAATCGGATAGATGTCGCGCACCACGCGGGTCGAGTTGTAGATATCGGGGCCGCTCGCGTACTCCGACCTGCCCACCCGAGCGGGCCTGACGGTGAACGATGCGTCGAGCGGATACCCGGCCACGACCGCGCTCACGCCGAACGGCGCGGAGTCGGCGAGATGCAGCGCCGGCAAGTTGAGGCCGGGAACGTACAGCACCGCGATGTCGCTCTCCGGGTCGAAGAGCACGACCCTGGCCGGGTGCTCGAGCGAGGAGAACCTGGTGTAGACCTCGGGTCCGTTGGTGATGCCGGCGACCACGTGCGCATTGGTGATCACGTGATCCCTGCTGATCACGAAGCCGGTGCCCTCGATCGTCCGGGAGCAGCTCGGCGCCACCCCCTCTATCTTCACCACGCTGTTGCGGTCACGAAGCAGGCCGGCGGAGTGCACCACGGCAGGGTCGAGCTTCGGCACGTTCAGCGCGGTCTCGGCTCCGAGCGCGCCGAATACCTGCACGTACGGCTGGGTGCTCAGCAGCTTGCTCAGGGCGCTGAATTCGGGGTGCACCGGGATCAGCCGGTCGACGGTCCTGAGCAGGACCGACCCGTTGACCTCGCGCCCGATCGCCGGGAACGGCGGCGCGTACGCGACGAGCCTGCCGATCAGCCAGGCGAGCACGAGGATCGCGACCACGTTCACGGCCGCGCCGCCGATCGAGTCGAGCAGCGTCGACGGTCGGCCCCTGACATGCGAGCGGAGCAGCACGCCGAGCGCGGACGAGATGAGCATGCCGATGACCGCGAAGGCGAAGACGCCGATGATCGCCAGGACCGCCTGGAGGTTCTGGCGCGAGGTCATGGCCATGGCGACGCCGGGAGCCACGTAGATGCCGAGCACGGCACCGCCGGTGAAGCCGACGAAGCTGAGCACGCCGATGATGAACCCCTGGCGGTACCCGGCGACCGCGAAGGCGGATGCCAGCGCTATCAGCACCAGGTCGAGCACGTCACCGGACACGGCCCTAACCGTATCCGTGTTCCGAGCCGCAGGAAACGACACACGGCCGATCGGTCCAAGCTCGGGATCGTAACGGCACACTGCCGGGCAGAACTGGCGTCAGCTCACCGGGTCCGGGCCGTCTATCCCGGTCAGTGCGGTGCCCGGCGGAAGATCGAGCACGCTGGTCGTGTCCCAGGACCGCTCCCACCCGCCCATCGCCAGCAGCTGGTCGATGACGAAGGCGGTGAACCCCCAGATCAGCATCTCCGCCGCCCGGAAGGCCAGCCCGGCCACGCCGTTGGGATAGCTGATCATCAGCCTGCGCGCCGGGTCGGCCAGGTCGGCCACCGGGACCCGGGCCACCGAGGCGACTTCCGCCGGGTCTCCTGGCGCCGCGGGTACCGGCTTGCGCCACCATGCGAGTACGGGTGATACCCGGTACCCGGTACGCGAGATGTACAGATCGGGCAGGACCGAGATGACGTCGACCCCCGCCGGATCGACCAGTGCCTCCTCCGCCGCCTCGCGCAGCGCGGCGCCGACCGGCCCCTCGTCGCCCGCGTCGATCACGCCGCCGGGGAACGCCGGCTGGCCAGCGTGGCGGCGCAGCGTGTTGCTGCGCTGCACGAGCAGCACGTCGGGACCATCAGGTCCGTCGCCGAACAGGATCAGGATCGCCGAGTGCCGTCCGCCGCCTGGCGGGGGGCGCAGGGCCTGCGGAACTTCCATCTCCGCGGCCGACCTGGCAAGCTCGCTGAGCCAGCCCGGCGCGCCGTCGTCCGGCCGGGGCGGCCCGGGATGGTGAGGCGCGGACCCGGACGGCTCCGGCCGCGCGCCGGGTCCGGCTTCGGTCACGAGAAAGGACCCGAATTGACCAGCCGGGCGGCCACGACCGGGTCGGTCGGGCCCTCGCCGTAGGCCGGGCAGAGCGCGGCGAGCGGGCACGCTCCGCAGGCCGGACGCCGCGAGTGACAGATCCGGCGCCCGTGCCAGATCAGCCGGTGCGAGAGCATCGTCCACTCCGAGCGCGGGAACAGCGCCCCGACCTCTTGCTCGACCTTCACGGCATCGTCGGAGGTGGTCCAGCCGAATCGCCTGGCGAGCCGGCCGAAATGAGTATCGACGGTGATGCCGGGCACGCCGAACGCGTTGCCGAGCACCACGTTGGCCGTCTTCCTGCCGACCCCCGGCAGCGTGACCAGATCCTTGAGCTTGCCGGGCACTTCGCCGCCGAACCGGTCGCACAGCGCCTGACCGAGGCCGATGATGCTCGTGGTCTTAGCCCGGAAGAACCCCGTGGGCATAACGATCTTCTCTACCTCATCCCGGTCCGCCGAGGCGTAGTCGGCTGCGGTGCGGTACCGGGCGAAGAGCACGGGCGTGACCTGGTTCACGCGCTTGTCCGTGCACTGGGCCGACAGGATCGTCGCGACCAGCAGCTCGAGCGGCGAGGTGAAGTCGAGCTCGCAGTGAGCGTCAGGGTAGAGCTCGGCCAGTTCCCTGTTGATCCGCCGTGCGCGGCGGACAACCGCCGTCCTGGACGGCTCGGGCTTCGCCGCCGCCGGCTTCAGCCTGGCTCCCGCGGCCTTCAGCTTCGCCGCAGCTGGCGTCACGTCCGCGACGGCTGGCCCGGGCTCGGCGGGAACCTGCGTGGGCGTGGCAGACGGCACGGTCATCACTAGTCCAGCTTATGGTGACGGAGCGACAACGTGGTCATCGTGCACCGCGCAGCTCCAGGGCCGGAACGGCATCGCGGCCGGTCCTAGCCCCGTGCGTGCTGCCGCGGCCAGGCCGACGTGGCGGCCGAGCACGACGGTGGCGACCGAGCGAGCTCCCGCCCTGCGCAGGGCCATCGCCGCGGACTGGGCGCTCGACCCCGTGGTCCAGGTGTCGTCGATCAGCAGGACCCGGGCGCCCGGGAGAACTGTTGCCGCGAACCTGCCCGGGTCGAGATCCCTGGCCTGCTCGCCGCCTGGTCGTGCCGCTAGCTCCGCCCACGGCGCAGTCAGATACGGGCCGATCAGGGCGCGCAGCGGGTGCATGCCCTGCCTGCCGCGGGCGGTCGGGACCACGGCGAGCTGGGTCGGGGCCCCGATGCCGGCGGCTCGCCACTCGATGCCGGCCGCACGCCAGATGCAGGGCCCGTGGTCGCGCAGGAACACGAGCAGTAACGCGCGCAGCATCGTCGCCGGGGCGGCCCGGGCCGCCGCGGACAGCCTGGCGGACTTGTACTGCCACAGCTGCCGGGCATGCGGGCTGCCCTTGACCGCGAACGCCACGGGAACGACGACGTCGGCCAGGCTGCCCTCGGCGCACTGGCGGTGCAGGTCGCACTGGAAGCACAGCGGGCTGCCCTGACCGGGCGGCCCGTGGCAGACCAGGCAGAGCCCAGCACCACGGGGGCCGGCGCCGGACGCTCGCGGCGCGCTCAGCACCGGCTGCTGCGCCCGCACCAGGGCACGCAGCTCCGTCCAGCCGGCTGGCTGTGCTGTCCCCGGCGCATCGTCCGGCACAGCGCCACGGTAGGTAAAGCCTCTGACAATTTGCTGAGGCTTCGTCCGCTCCGCCGGCGCGACCGGCAGCGACCGGATAGGCTGCGACAGCACGGCTCCGGTGGTCCGGTAGTCTCTGCGGGAAAGCACATGCAGCTCCCGTGGTCACCGTTTGGGAGCCTGTCCTGGGGGCACTGCCGCAAGCGGCGGGTCCGCACGATAGGGGTCCCGCCTCCTGCCGGCACTACTGTCATCAGGGCACTGCGGCCCGCCGAGTACAGCCAGTCACGATCGGGACGACCGTAAATGCGAATTCAGCCAGCAACCGGACGGGCAAAGTCCGACGAGTCGGCAACTGATTCTGCCTCCCCCGGCGGCGCCGCCGGGAGCAACGGCGCGCACCCGGCTGCGGGTGCTGCTTCCGACGGAATGCCGGTGCACACCGCGCCTGGCAGCCTCAACGGCGCGGGCAAATGGCCAGCACGCCGCCGCGGCGTGCTGGCGCTGATCGGCAAGATCCCTTCGATGCTGCGGGTGCACTGGCTGGTGTCGATCCTGCTCGTCGGAGGACTGGTCCTGCGGGTGCTCGCCCAGATGGCCTACCACCCGGCCATCATCTACATCGACACCCTGAAGTACCTCTACGACAACTGGCCCGGCTCCGATCCCGTCGGTTACAAGGTCCCGCTGAAGATTATCCTTGCCGTCGGCGATCTCGGTACGGTCGAAGTCGTCCAGCACCTGCTCGGCCTGGCGATCGCCGTCACCTTGTACGCGGTCATGGTCCGCCGCGGCCTTCCGCGCTGGCTCTCCGCGCTGGCCGTCGCGCCGGTGCTGTTCGACACTTACCAGGTCCAGGTCGAGGCGATGATCATGCCCGACATCTGGTTCGAGGCCCTCGTCGTGGCCGGCATCGTCGTCCTGCTCTGGCGGCCGGTGCCGACCATGCGCCTGGCCCTGATCGGCGGCGCCCTGCTCGGCGCTTCGACGGGTATCAGGCAGGTCGGCGAGATCCTGATCATTCCCGCGCTGATCTTCGTGCTGGCGATGGGCGGCGGCTGGCGCAAGGTGGTGCAGAACGCGACCGCGGTGACCTGCGCGTTTGCCCTGGCCCTGCTCTTCTACCTGAGTGCGGATTACCAGCTCGCCGGTCACTTCTGGATCTCACGGTCCTCGGTCAGCCTCACCTACGGCCGGATGGCGGCCGTCGCGGACTGCGCCACGCTGAAGCTTCCTAAGGTCGAGCAGCCGCTGTGCCCGACCAAGGCGGAGCAGGCGAAGGGTCCTGACTGGCTGGACCACGGCATCTACTCTCCGCTGCGCACCTACGACACGTCGCTGCCCGTGCCGCTGCTCGGCCAGGAGAACCAGCTCGTCGCGAACTTCAACAAGTCGGTCGAGCGCCAGCAGCCGCTGCGGGTGGCCTCCGGTATCCTGCACGACTCGGTGAAGCTGTTCGCGGTGAACAGGCTGACCAGCCCGGGCGACACCCCAATCGTGCGGTGGCAGTTCCAGCGCCACTTCCCGACCGTCCAGTACGGCCCCTGGATCTCCGTCCGCAACAACAAGATCTGGCTCGACCTCGGCTCGCTTGAGTCCTCGAATCTCACGGAACTGAACCCCGCCTACGGCGGAGCACCCCAGGTGAACAAGCCGATCGCGGCGTTCCTGCGCTACTTCCAGCTGCACGGCGCGTACACGCCAGGTCCGCTGTTTGCCCTGTGCCTGATCACCGGCCTGGTCGGCTCCGTGCTCGCCTTCATGCGCCGGCCCCGCTACGCGGCCGCGCGGCCGGCTGCTCTGGCCTGCCTGTTCTTCTGCGCGACCGGCGTGTTCGTGCTCGGCGTGTCCGATCTGTTCGAGTTCACCTGGCGCTACCAGATACCGGCGCTGGTCACCCTCCCGCCGGCCGGCGCACTCGGTATCGGCGCCCTGATCCTCGCGATCCGCAAGCCTCGCGAGGCGGCCGCCGCCGAGACCGTGTCCGGACGAGCACCGGAGATGGCCACCCCGGCACCGTGACCAGTCCGCCGAGCCGCTCGGGCAGCCCGCGCGCTGCCGCGGCCGGCCTGGCCGGGGCGTGCCTGCGCAACGCGCGCAGGAACTGGGTGCTTGCCGTCCTGCTGACCGCGGGCCTGCTGCTCCGCGTGCTCGCCGAGTTCGCCTACCGGCCCGCGCTGCTGTACATCGACACGATGAAGTACCTGTACAACGCCTATCCGGGGGCGGACCCGGTCGGCTACAAGGCACCGCTGAAGGCGATTCTCGCGGTCGGCGACCTGAGCACGGTCGCCGCCGTCCAGCACCTGCTCGGCCTGGCGATCGCCACCACGATCTACCTGACCTTGCTGCGCCGCGGCACGCCGCGCTGGCTGGCCGCGCTGGCTACCGCGCCCGTGCTGCTCGACGCGTACCAGATCCAGATCGAGCAGACGATCATGCCCGACGTCTGGTTCGAGGCGCTCCTCGTCGCGGGCATCGCGCTGCTGCTCGTCCCGGCCGTCGGCCCCGCCCAGGCTGGCGCGCGCACGGCCGCCTCCCGCCGCTGGAGCCACGGCCTCGGCGCGGTCATCATCGCCGGGCTCGTGCTCGGTGCGTCCGCGACGATCCGGCAGGTCGGCGAGATCCTTCTGCTGCCCGGCCTCCTGTACCTGCTTATCGCGGGCGGCGGCTGGCGGGCCGTGCTGCTGCGGGCTGGCGCGTTCACCGCCGCCTTCGCCATCCCCATCGCCGGTTACATGACCGGGTCCTACCTGATCACCAGCCATTTCTGGCTGGCTAGCTCGACCCCGAGCATTTCGAGCTACGGCCGGATGGCGACCGCCGCGGACTGCGCCACGCTGCGGATTCCCGGCTACGAGCGAGCGCTCTGCCCGACCGCACGGCAGCGCGCGTACGGCATCGACTGGCTCGACCATGACATCGCCTCGCCGCTGAAGAGCTATGTCGCGCCGGCGGGCAAGAACCGGTTCGCCGTCATCGCCCGCTTCGACCAGCAGGTACTCGCCCAGCAGCCGCAGCGAGTCCTGGCCGCGGTAGCGCGCGACGGCCTCAAGCTGTTCTCGCTGGCACGAACCTCCAGCCAGGGCGGGACGCCGATCGCGCGCTGGCAGTTCCAGGACTTCTACCCGACCTACGGTGACTGGGTGACGCTCGGCCGGCACCATGCTCTCGTGCTCGGCCTGCGCCTCCAGCCGGGCAGCGCGACCATAACCCGGCACGTCCTTGACCGCTCGTACGGCGGCCCGGCTGCCGTCAGCAAGCCGCTCGCCGCCTTCCTGCGCTCGTATCAGCTGGACGGCGGCTTTACTCCCGGTCCGCTGATGGCCCTGCTCACGCTGGCCGGCCTGTGCGGATCACTTCTCGTCCTGGCCTGGCGGCCGACCTGGCAGCGGCGGAAGCTCACCCGGGCCTGCGTGCTGTACTTCGCCACCGGCGTCGCCGTCCTGGCCATGTCCGACGCGTTCCAGTTCTCGTGGCGCTACCAGCTGCCCGCCCTGGTCACGCTTCCGCCGGCCGGCGTGCTCGGGCTCACGATCGCGGGAAGCTACCTGTTCGCGCGCCCGCGCAGCACCGGTGGCGCGCAGCGTGCCGACACTCCTGAGCTGGCCAGCCCGGCCGTGTGAGCGCGGCTGGCTAGCGAACGCCGTGGCCCGGCGAACACCTGCTGTCTGGCGAACGCCCTGTCTAGCGAAGGCCGGCGAAGAGGTCGGTCTCCGGAACTGGCGCCTCGGTCTCGTTACGGACCCTGATGAACATCTCGTAGCCGAACGCCGACTCCACGATCTCCGGCGGGATCTTGCTGAACCAGGAATCGGTGATCTGGCTGGCATGCGTCATCAGCGCGTCCCGCTTGCGCTCGAGAACGGGCCTGATGTCCACCTCAGTGGTGATTCGCGCCTCGGACCCGGCGATCTGGCGCTGCTCCTCCTCGGTCATCTCCCATTCGGGGACATCCTCGCCGGCCTCGCGGAGAGCCTCGAAGATCTTCTGCCATTCGCTCCGGCGCATCGCCGTCAGGTAGAGCTTGGCCGGAAGGCCGGTCTTCTCGACCGCCCCGATCGCTGCCCTGGCCGCGTGCACGTGATCGGGGTGCTGGTAGGCGCCGTCGGGATCGTAGGTGATCACGACCTGCGGCTGGTAACGCTCGATCAGCGCCGCGATCCGGTCGACAACCTGATCGAGCGGCACGTTGCAGAACGCCTCAGGGCTGTGCCGGTAGTCCCAGTCCGGCATCCCGGAATCGTGGAAACCGAGCAGCTCGAGCTCGGTGACACCGAGATGCTTGCACGCTTCGCGCAGCTCGTTCAGCCTGATCTGCGCGACGTCGTCCTTGTCATGACCGTCTTCGCCTGGCTTGATGCCGGCCGGGCCATCCCCGAACTCCCCGTTCGTGCATGTCACCACGACGGTTCTGACGCCCTCGTCGGAATACTTCGCCAGAACGCCGCCGGTGCTCGAAGCTTCGTCGTCGGGGTGCGCATGGACTGCCATCAGGGTCAGTGGCTGGTTCATGTCTTGAATCTACTTCAGGCTTACGTCAGTCCTGGCGGCCCGGACCCGCCTCGAACGCCGGACCGGCAGGCTGACCTGGCTTGCCGGGCAGCCAGGCCGTACCCAGCGTCCCCTGGGCCGCCCGCCTGCCGAAGGTGCCGCCGCCCCGGCCGCGCAGGATGTGCGCGAACCCGACCGCGACGATCGCCCCGGCCAGCGGCCCGGCCAGGTAGGCCCACCAGTCGGTCCAGTCGCCCAGCACGAGTGCCGGGCCGAGCGATCTCGCCGGGTTCATCGACGCGCCGCTGACCGGAGCGCCGATCAGGCCGGCCAGCGCGATATAGGCTCCGACCGCGATGGCGGCCATCGCACCGATCTGCTGGGCCCCTGACGCGGTGCCGAGGATCACGCTGACCAGCCCCGTGGTGAGGATGACCTCCCAGGCCAGCGCTCCCCAGGCGGAGATGCCCGGCCCGGGCAGCGTCAGGCCCGCCGTGCCCTGCTTGCCGACCATGCCGATCAGGACGAGGGTGGCCAGCGCTGCCCCGGCGAACTGAGCCAGCAGGTACATCGGCACCCGGCGGAGAGGGAAGTCGGCACGGAGCGTGAACGCGATCGTGACGGCCGGGTTGAGATGCGCGCCAGACACGGCGCCCATGAACAGGATGATCGCGAGCACCATCATTCCGGGCCCGACCACGAGCGCCGACGATGAGATCGCATGACCGCCGAACCTCGCGTTGACCATCGGACCGCCCACCGCCACGAAAACCAGCAGGAACGTGCCGAACAGCTCAGCGAACAGCCGCCGCCACTCGTAGCTGTCGTCGCTGAAGTCGAACTGCCTGGCCAGCGCGTTCGGCTGGCCGAGCGAGCGAAGGCCGGCCTCGCGCAGGCGAGCGTCGCGCGCTTCGCGCTGGCTGGCCTCGTGCTGCGTGGCCCCAGGCTGCTGGGCGCCCTCGCGCTGGCTGGCCTCGTGCTGGCCAGGCTCGCCACCCGGCGACGGCTGCGGCCCGGGCTCCGGTCCGCTCACCGCGCCGTTCCTCCGCGCTCAGGCCATCCGGTCAAGGATGCTCACCACAAGGTCTATCGGCGTACGAGGGTGCAGGAAAGCGAATCTCGCCACCGTCTCTCCCTCCCAGGCAGACGGCGGGATGAAGGCGATCTGCTCGTCGAGCAGCTGCTGCGCCCACCGCGTGTACTGCTCGTGGGTCCAGCCGCGCCTGCGGAACAGCACGACCGACAGATCGGGCTGCATGATCAGCTCAAGGTAGTGCCGTCCGGCGATCTCAGCGGCCGTTTCCCGCGCCAGGCTGATCGCCGCTTCAATGGCATCGGAGTACGCGCGCACGCCATGGACGCTCATCGAGAACCACAACGGGAGCCCTCGCGCCCGCCTGGTCAGGTGGTAGGCGTAGTCGGTGGGATTCCACTCCCCCGGCTTGTCGTGGATGACATCGAGATAGGAGGCGTCCTGCGTGTGCACCGACCTGGCGAGCGCTGGCTCGCGGTAGAGCAGGGCCGCGCAGTCGAACGGCGCGAACAGCCACTTGTGCGGGTCCACCACGAACGAGTCGGCCCGCTCGATTCCGGCGAACTTGTCCCTGACGCTCGGCGCGAACAGCCCTGCTCCGCCATACGCGCCGTCCACGTGAAACCACGCCCCGAGCCCGGCCGCGACATCGGCCAGCCCGGCGAGGTCATCGACGATCCCGGCGTTCGTCGTGCCGGCCGTCGCCACCACCACGGCGATCGAGCCGGGGTCAGGGTCGGACCCGACGGCCGCGGCGGCGGCCTTGCCGGTCAGCCGGTGATCTGCGGTCCTGACGAACAGCGCGTCCATCTCCAGCAGCCGGAGGGTGTTCGAGACGGACGAGTGGGCGTCAGCGCTGACGAGCGCCCGCCACCGCCTGTTCTGGCCCGCCCCGTCCCCGCCAGCCCGGTCCCGGCCGTCCCCGCCCTGGGCAGG
The DNA here is from genome assembly GCA_035532775.1 of Streptosporangiaceae bacterium. Lineage (GTDB taxonomy): Bacteria > Actinomycetota > Actinomycetes > Streptosporangiales > Streptosporangiaceae > Chersky-822. The sequence continues at coordinate 20,316 of DATKQH010000003.1, read as the reverse complement.
TCCGGCCCCGCCGTTCCGGCGCTTGGCCATCTCGCGGGCCACGGCGAGCGCCGACAGGTTGGCCGCCGATCCGCCGGAGACGAAGCAGCCTCCGGCCGACTCAGGAAGTCCCGCCCGGCTGGCGATCAGGGCGAGCACCTGGTTCTCCGCGTGGATGGCCCCGGCCGCTTCCAGCCAGGAGATGCCCTGGATCGAGGCGCAGGAGACGAGCATGTCGAACAGCAGCGCGGCCTTGGTCGGAGCGGCCGGGATGAAGCCGAGAAAGCGCGGGCTGTCCGCTGAGATGACGGCCGGCGCGACGATCGCCGCGTAGGCGCCGAGAACCTGGTCGGGATCGTTCCCGTCCTCACCGATCAGGCCGGCCAGCGCCGCGTCCAGTGCCGCGGGATCGTGTGATCCCTTGTCGAGGGGCACGGGATCGAGCCTGAGCCGGTTCTCCGCGTAGGCGAGCACGGAGCGGATCATCTGCTCGGTGACCCCGTCGACTCCATGCATGGGCCGAAAACTATCATCACGGCCCGGGCGGGCAACCAGGCCCGGACGCCGGCGCCGGTGGCCCTAGCGGGCGCTACGCTGGTCGGCGTTGCTGATCAGCGGTGTGATTTGCGTTCCACATAAGACGCAACTGGCCCTGCAGACCTCACTTCGGCGGCGAACGTGCGCAGAACGGCCGGATGGTCCTGGAGCTGCCAGTCCTGGTGGTAGACCCTCAGGTTCGGCCGGTAGGACTTGCGGGCCTGGCTCCGGTCGAACCAGATCAGCCCGAGCAGGTGGTTGCGCCTGACCCCGGCGAACAGGTCGCGGACGTCGGCTACCTGACGACCTGTCTTCGGGCCGACGGCCGTCTCTCCGATCATCATCGGCGTGACCGGGCTCAGCCGCCTCATCAGCGCCACGGTACGGCCGAAGATCACGTCGAAGGTATCGGCGGGAAAGAAGTAGTACCCGTCCAGGCCGATCAGGCCCACGTATCGCGATCCCGGCCAGTACGGCGCGGGGGACGGGTCAGACAGGTGGATGGCCGACGGCTGCCACATGAAGGTGATCAGGCTGGCCGCCTTCGCCGGCCCGAGCTCCTCGCCCAGGTCGCGGATGAGCTCGTCGTGCACCCGCCTGAAGGCGCTGACGAAGTCCGCCGGGGTGGCATGCCTGGAGCCGTAGGAGTACCAGGCGCCGTTCATCTCGGGCGCGAAGGACACGATGACGTGATCGCCTGGCGCGGCCAGCTCGCGAGCGAACCTGGCGAGATAGCCGCTGCCCGCGCCGGCGGCGATCTGGGTCAGCGTCGGTGCCTTCGGTCCCCTGGGCTCCAGCTCGACCACCGTCTGTGCGCCCAGCCTGGCAGCAGCGATCACGTACCTGGCGGGAAACGACTGTCCCCAGTTGACGTAGCTCACGGTCAGCGCGGCTGTCACGCCGGTCGCCTGGTCGAAGGCCGCGAGGCCATGCGCGTCCGGCGCGGTGCGCGGGCTGCTCGGAGCGAAGGCACCGAGCAGGAGGCCCCGGCGCTGCGGGGCGGCGGCGATCACCGGGGCGCTGGCACCGCCCTGGCGGTAGGTTCCGGCCACGGCCGGCGGCTGGGTCCGGTACTCGTAGACCGCGTATCCGGCCGCGCCGGTGACGGGCAGCAGCGCTGCCGCCAGGAAGAGCCGCGCTGCCAGCGCAGCACGGTTCATCCGTAGAGCTCCGCGTACTCCGCGCGGTCGCTCCCGTCAGCGTCGTCGTAGCTGCCGAGAAGCTGGCTGTGGTAGCTGCTGAGAAGGCGCTCGTCATCCTCGTTCAGCCAGAACTCGGCCTCGTAGCCGGCCGCGTACCCGGCAGTGTCGAACTCCGCGTCGCCCTGGCTGTCCTCCGGCGTGGCGTGATCACTGTCCAGGCGGACCTCGACCCGCCTCCTGGTGACCCAGTCCTGCCGCCAGCAGGTTGCGATGCCGTAGAACCGCATCTGACGCAGCACGATGAGGTACCACAGTGCCGCGAGCGGCAGCAGCGCGATCCCGGCCAGCCGGCTGAGCGTGCCCTGGTCGCTGCGCCGGACGGTAGCCAGCCGCAGCGAGATCGACCACGGCCAGATCACCATCGCGGCGAGCAGGATCAGGAGCAGGTTCCTGGTGGCGGGCCAGGCCAGCGGTATCGCCAGCGTGACCGCAACCGAGGTCAGGAACGAGCAGATGGTGTAGACGGTGAACAGCCAGCCGTACGACAGGATCGGCAGGTAGCGGGCACGCCACAGCATCCTGATCGTCGAGGCCCGCATCCACCTGGTCCACTGCTTCAGATGATGGGCGAGGGTCTCGGGATAGACCGGAAGGGAGACCGCGGTCGGCTGGTGCACCGCGCGGCCATGCAGCAGCGCGTACATGGTCAGCGCCGTATCGTCGCCGATCGTGACCGGCGTGCCGAAGAAGGTCTCGCCGAGATAGGCAGGAACGATCTTCCTGATCAGCGGTGCCCAGTAGAGCGAGAAGGCGCCAGGGTTGATCAGCACGCTCCCGCCCGCCACCGACTGGGCGCTCATCGAGAACAGCTGGAAGACCAGGGACCGGTGGCCCATCGCCCTGGTCAGCAGGTTCCGGTCGATGTTGATCGCCGTCTCCAGGCCAGCGACAGAGACGACCCGCGGATCGGCGAACGGCTTCAGGCCCTCGTCGATAGCGCGGCGGTCGAGCGCGGAGTCCGAGTCGATGGTGACGAAGACGTGCGCCTCGTCGTCGGTGGTGAACGTCACCGCCTGGGCGGCCTTCTTGCCGGCGTTCGGCTGCCGCACCCAGGTGAACCGGACGTCGTCCGGCTGGTTCGCCAGCCAGTAGTCGCGGACCGGCGTGTAGTCGACCGCCGACCCGTCGTCCACGACCTCGACGTGCTGGGGCAGCCTGGTCTGGCGCATCAGCGAGGCGATGGTGCGGTCGAGTATCTTCGGGTCCTCGTTGTAGCAGGGAATCACGACGGTCACCCGCAGCTGGTCGAGCTGCGCCTGCTGGCGGCGGCTGACGGTGAACGGCTTCTGGCACCAGGCGAGCACGAGCTGGACCACGACGAACGCCAGCATGGCGAGCCAGCTGGCCAGCAGGACGGGATCGCCGGTGACCTGCCCGCCGAGCCGTGAGCCGTGCAGGTAGATCGACCCGCCGGCGATCAGTATCAGCGGGATCAGCGCCAGCCACCGGCGCGGCCTGAAGGTGACGTCGGGGATGTCGTAGCTGTGGCTGCCGGGCGGGTAGCTGGGCTTGCCGGTGCTGCGGCCGCCGGTGCTGCGGCGCAGATGTCCAGCGCGTCCATGCCGCGGCGGAAGAACAGCCGGATCGCTGTCACGATCGCCAGCGTCGCCCCCACGTTGATGATGACGAGCCAGATCATGAAGTGAGCGAACGGGTGATGCATGATCCTCTCCGAGCCCGCCGGGCGCGACGGGGCTGAGGTGGTGGGGAGCGTTCGTGACCGCGGACTCCGGGCCCGGCAGCCGCTCGGACTGGAACTGACCGGTGGCGCTCGGCCCGCGACGCCGCCGTGCCGGCGCGGCATGCGTCATCCGTTCCGCACCTCCGATGCTCCGCCGCACACCCTGAGCGTTTCCGGCCTCGTGACCGAAACGATATCTAACGATGATCAGGTACGTCGGCAAGTTACGCCGATATCGGTTTCGCCAGGGTTAACGGCTTGCTAAGGGCTGGCCAGCCCGGCAGCGCAGAAACGAGCCGTGCAGCCCAGACGACAAGCCCGGCAGCGCGGCCCACCGGGCTACGCTGGCTCCTCGCTGGCTTCCGAGATGGATTCGGCGATCTGGCTCAGCAGCGACCGCGCGGTGGGAGTTGCGACCCGGTGCAGTACTACCCGGTCCAGGCTCGCGCCTAGCGCCGCTAGCGGGGGCCGGTAGGCACCATCCAGGGTAAGCAGCGAGCTGTCAGGACCGGCCGGGGTAAGCGTGATGTCCGCGTCCAGGGCGGGGAACAGCGCGCCGCTCGCGCCGGTCGCCTCCCAGCGCAGCGTCAGCACCGCCCTGTGGTCTTGGGTCAGCAGGTCCCTGGCGTAGACCCGGACGAGCTTCGACATCCCCCGGACGTCGCCGCGCGGGCCGACGCGCGCCAGCCCGGTCAGACCGGAGTCGTAGGCATCCGCAGACGCATGCGTCAGCCAGCCATCCTGCCCCAGCGCCGCCATCCTCGCCGCGGCAGCCTGGAAGCCGACGTCAACTGTGAGCTCCGCATGCACAAACATCCAGCGAATTCAATCCGGCAAGCTCGCCCGCAGCTAGGGACGAAAGTCCCCTGCCTGGTCCTCCGCTCTTACGGCGTCGGCTTCAGCACCGTGTCGCAGTAGGTCGTGTCAGGCCCGAACGGTCCGCCGCAGGTGGTCGTCGGCGCGAACTGGCTGGCCTGACCGTAGTCGAAACTCGTCCCTGGGTAGTCGGCACCGTAGGTGAGGGCATTGTCCGTCCCGTTGAAAGCGAACCACGGATAACTGCAGTAGGGGCCGCCGTAGCTCGAGCAGAACTGGTTCACCTCGGCAGCGCCGCCGTAGTCACTGGTCACAGCCCACTGCTTCGCCGTCGACCCGTCGGCGAAGGTCACCGACTCGATCCTGAGCGGGCTGAACCCGAGCCAGTGCGCGGTGTCGTAGGAGTCGCAGAAGGTCTGCCCTGGCACGCAGAACTGGCTGGCCGGATTCGTGAACGGCGAGGTATGCCCGATTTCCCAGACAAACGAATTCGGCGTGTCATCGACCAGGCCCCAGCCCAGGGCGTTGCCGATCTGCTGCTTGCCGAAGGCCGGAAGCAGCGGGCCGTACTTGCTGTTGAGGACGATCGTCCCTGACTGGCCGGTGGTCACGTCGAGGACGTTGACATTCCACCCCTGGCCGGGCGCGCCGACAAAGAAGTGGATCTTGATGGTGTCGCCCGCGTTCATGACGAGAGGCCCGGAGCTCGATCCGTTGTAAAGCTCGGCGTTGAAGGCGGCCGTCTCGGCGGAGCTTGTGGAGCTCACCTGCCATACCGGAGAGCACACGGAGAACTTGTTCGGCGCGTAGGTGACGTTGAACCCGCCGCTGGACGAGCAGTTGTTGACGATCGCGTCCGGATAGAACTGCAGCTCCAGGAAGGCCTGCCCGAACAGGGCGTGCGGATTCGGATCGGTCACCGTGCCGCCCCACCAGAATGTCGGGCCCACGGCCGACACGGGCACCGACCCGTCGGACGGCAGCACAACGGTCCAGGTCAGGTCCTGCGCGGAGCCGGCCAGCGATGACACGGGGTCGAGTTCGGGCTCGTCGTGCCCGCTGCATCCGGCGACGTACCAGACCGGATACTGCGTGTTCGCGTTCGGATGGTGGGCGATGCAGTCCCCGGCACCAGACCGGGCCGCGGCGACCGCCGGCTGAACGGCCGCCATGGCGAGCCCCGAGCCGGCGAGGGTGAATGCGATGGTGATCAGGAGCGGACGGAACCTTCGTGCTGCCATGCCGGTCCACCTTCTGCCGGGGGTTGCCGGGGACTTGCGGGGGGCGATCGCGGGGGGCGATCGCGGGGCGTTCGTCAGCATTGCGCAGTTGTTCTGGCAGCCGAATCGTAAATGGCTCGGTCTCGCAGGCGCAAGGGGCCATGCGGCACCTCGAAGGCGGGCCGCGTGATCGCCCGCTGAGACGGACCTTTCGATGAAGTCCGCTGAAACTGGTTCCGTGGCCACAGCGATGAGCGAGGATGTCGCTAGCCGCAACCAGCACTTCTAGGAGAACTATGAGACGACTGCTGATCCGCAAACTGGCGGTGACGGCCGGCACAGCCGTTATGCTTCCGTTCCTCGCCACAGCGGCCAGCGCGGGCACGAGTGGCCAGACGCCGACCATCGTGCCCGACTCTTCCCTGACCCCCACCACCGTGGCGCTCGGCGGCGCGAAGGTCCTGCCGACGACACGGACCGTCGCGCACTGGTACGGCACAGCGGCGAACCCGACGGACGGCGTGACCTACGGCTTCAACATGGTCGGCGCCGACCCGTCGACTAACCAGTCGACCACGATCACGACGGACATCATCCCGATCAACGTCGTCGTGGGCGGCATGACCTTCAGCGGGACTGACGTACTTCAGCCGACGCTTAACTCGCCCCTGTTCACTAACAACGACTACACGACAACCCCGGCCTGGACAAGCTCGGCCGGCGGCTTCACCTCAGGGACAGGCGCGCTGTCAAGCGCCAGCACGGGCAGCCAGCTTGAGGACGCGACCATGCGGTCGCAGTTCAACAAGGGCGGCACCAATTACCACGTGATACTCAATCCTGTGGTGCACGACGCGATCACCATCGATGTTCCGGCCAACCATGGCACGCTCCTTGAGTCGGTGCGGGGCGTCATCGCTCCGGACATCAACGTCACGTGGTGGGCGGCCCAGCTGCAGAACCTGAACAACAACCTCGGCTACATGGACCCGACCCACCTGCCCCTCTACCTGACGAACAATGTCATGCTGTACAGCGGCACAGACCCGCTGAACTGCTGCATCATCGGATTCCACAGCGCGAGCGAGGTCGTAGGCCACGGGCTGGGCTCGACCCACAGCAGCGGCAGCGCCAAGGTGCAGACCTACGCCTGGGGCTCGTACGTGACCCCCGGCTTCTTCAACCCGAGCCGCGACTGGGCGCTCCAGGACATCCACGCGCTCAGCCATGAGATCTCCGAGTGGGCGGACGACCCGTTCGTCAACAACACGGTCCAACCGTGGCTGACGCCAACGGCGCCGCAGTACGGCTGCACCGGAGTCATGGAAACCGGTGACCCCGTCGTCGGCATCGGCTTTGCGAAGGGAACAAATACGTTCGAGCAGGGACCGACGCCGAACGGCACTCAGGTCGCCGACGGCTACTACCACCCCGAGGACGAGGTGCTCATGCCGTGGTTCATGCGGCTCAGCCCCAGCACCTCCGAGACCGGCAGGTACACGTTCATGGGCAACCTGAACCCGTACCCCGGCTTCCAGGTGCCAGCTACCGGCTGCTGACTGGCCTGAGCTAGCGCGCTGCGCCGGGAGCTGCCCGCATGTCGGGTACTCCCGGCGCTGTCTGTCGTACATGGACAATGAGGCGATCACACTGTCTGCGGAGGCGGGTAACCCATGGACCTGTTCGACCTGACCGGAAAGACGGCCGTCGTGACCGGAGGAACCCGGGGCATCGGGCTGATGATCGCCCGGGGCCTGCTCCAGGCAGGGGCTCGCCAGGTCTACGTCAGCTCACGCAAGGCCGAGGGATGCGCCGAGGCCGAGCGGGAACTCGGCCAGTACGGTCAGGTCACGGCCGTCCAGGCGGACCTGTCGACCGAGGCTGAGTGCCGGCGGCTGGCCCGCGAGGTCGGCGGGAAGGAGTCCGCGGTGCACGTCCTGGTCAACAACGCGGGAGCCACCTGGGGTGCGCCTCTCGAGGAGTTCCCCGCTGCCGCCTGGGACAAGGTACTCGATCTCAACCTGAAGTCCCCGTTCTTCCTGACCAGGGCATTCCTCCCGCTGCTCGAGGCCGGCGGGACGCACGACGACCCGGCGCGCGTCATCAACATCGGCAGCATCGACGGCCTGCATGTCGCCTCGCTGCCCACGTACTCGTACTCGGCCAGCAAGGCTGGCCTGCACCACCTGACCAGAGTGCTCGCCAGGGAACTCGGACCCAGGCACATCACGGTCAACGCGGTTGCCCCGGGACCGTTCGAGTCCAAGATGATGGCCGCGACGCTGCGGTCCTTCGGGGACGCGATCGCCGATGCTGCGCCGCTGCGGCGGATCGGCCGTCCGGACGACATGGCCGGGGTGGCCGTCTACCTCTCATCCCGGGCCGGCGCCTACGTCACCGGCACGGTCATCCCGGTCGACGGCGGGATCGCCACGACGGTCTGAGCCGCGGGCACCGGTCATGTCGTTGCACGATGACCGCGGGCGACCACGACAGTCAGGATTCGCCAAGGCCTGCGGCGCAGTCATATCGGACGGCTATACCAATCCGGGGGAAGGGTCGCTTATTGGTGGCCGCATTATGGTGCGGTGGATACTGCGACATTCCTTGCCGAGGCATGCGAGTTGCTCGCCGTGCCCTCGACGGCTGGCCGGCCCGGCGACCTGCATCGAGCGCTCAGCTTCGTGCGTGACTTCGTCGGACCCGGCTTCACGGTCGAGCGGTTCGAGTCCGGCGGCAAGCCGAGTGCGTTGCTGTATGCCAACTCAAGACGGCCCCGATTCCGGTTCATACTCAACGCGCATCTCGGCGTCGTGCCGGCCCCGGCGCACCCGTTCCAGCCGCGGCTAGACGATGACCGTCTGTATGCACGCGGATCCCGAGCTGATGATGTCGGCAAGTAAGCTGTCGCGGCTTGAGAACGCACAGGGCCGGCCGATACCGCGGGATATCAGGGACCTGATCGGCTACTTCGGAATCGAGGGCACGGATCAGGCCAGGAGACTGCAGCAGTCGCCGGAACACCGCCGGCGCGGTGAGGAGCATATATACACCGAATAGCCCGTCGGAGGAGTGCCCGAAGTACGTGGCATTGCCGTGGTCTACGTCGTAGCGATCCACCACCCACGGCTTCAGTTCCTTGTCGATGAACTGGAGCAGTGCCCCGGCTCCTCCCATGGCGTCCTGGCCAGGAAAGAGCCTGGCAAACCCCCGCATCTCGGGTGGGGGTGAGGTCGCGAGTGCGGGGCTCAATGGTGTCGGCGATACCGCCCGCCCGTAGCCGATCCCGACGACGAGCAACGGCGGCAGATGGCGTCCCAGTTGCATGCTGCGCACGATGTCAACAGCCACCTCGGCGACGACCTCGGGCACGTGTGGAACGCGCCGACCACCACCAGCAGGGACCGCAAGCAGCTACTGCGCACCCTGCTCGACGAGGTGGCCATCACCGTGCACCGTGACCACGCCGAAGGCCGCGCCGACCTCGTGCTGCGCTGGAAAGGCGGCGCTATCAGCGAGCTGACCGTCCCGCTCCGGCGCAAGCCCCCAAGATCCGCACCAGCGAGGACACCATCGACCTGGTCCGCCGGCTCGCCGTGCACACCGCCGGTAGGGTCCAGTCACTGCGCCACCACTGGCACATCGGCTGCCACCAGCCCAGCGAACAGATGCCCGAAGGAGAGCTGCTCAACGTGACCCAGGTCGCTCGCGAACTCGGGATCGCGCCCTCCACCCCGCTGCGCTGGCTCAACGACGGCTTCGTCGCCGGCGAGCAGATCACCCCGGGCGCCCTGCTCATCGACCGCCGGCTCCGGCGCCTCGACAAGCTGACCACCTGGCGCCTGCGTGCCTGGCTCCAGGCCCGGCACGCACGCTGGCCAGCAGCGCCAACCCGCACCTGCTGGTCAGCCAGGCCACCGCAGGTGCGGGGGCAGGCCCGTCAGCCGCAGCTACGTCCAGACCGCCGCGGGCCGGGCCGGCGTCACCGCGCAGGACCTGCGCCGACCGGATCCTCGACGAGGTCCACGCCACGGCAGGCGACCCGCTCCGACTCACCCACCTGTTCGGGATCAGCGACCCGACCGCCATCCGTTACTGCGCCGAGATCGGGCCATCGACAAGGCCATCGGAGTGCCGGCCACCTGACTGTGCGCGGCTCGCGTGCGCGCCAGCCGCCCCCGCCGAAGGTAAGGCGCCCGACGGCCGGTCTGATCTTCGCAGACCGCCGTCCCCCCGCCCCGGCAGCCGGGCAGCCCGCCGGATGACTATTCCACTAGAACGTGTAATAGTTGTTCTCATGACAGGTGCTGCGGAAGGAACCGCGTGCGCGCCGGCCCGGCCGGAGCTGGCGGGCCGCCCGCTGATAGGCCAGCCGCAGGCCGCTCGGCTGGAAGCGGTGTTCAAGGTGCTGGCCAATGACACCCGGCTGCGGCTGCTGCACGCGCTAGTGCGCTCGGGGCAGCTGTGCGTCACCGACCTGGCCGCTGCAGTGGGCCTGCGCCCGCAGGCGGTGTCCAACCAGCTGCAGCGCCTGGTGGACCGGGGCATCGTGGCCGCCCGGCGGGACGGCAACCGGATCTGGTACCGCGTCACCGACCCGTGCGTGGTCCAGCTGCTGGACCTGGCCTGGTGCCTGACCGAGACCACGCCGCCCGCGCCCGGAGACGACCGGTGAGCGGCGCCGCTTCCGCTGCGGGCGGCCTGGTACGGGACCGGTACCGGGTGGCGGGGGGCTGCCTGGACTGCGCCGGGGACGTGGCCGGGCTGCTGCGCGGCCTGCCGGGCGCGCGCGAGGTGGAGGTACTGGGCGCCGCCGGGGTCGTGGTGATCGGCCACGACGGGCGCGTGACGCCCGAGCTAGTGGTCCGCCGGGCCGCCGGGCTGGGCATCGGGCTTTCTCCGGCCGGCCGGCCCAGCCCCGCCCCGGGCGGTGCCCGCCGCGGCTGGTGGCGCTCCCCGCGGCTCGCGCTGCTCGCCGCCGCGCTGGCGCTCCTGCTGGCTGGCCTGGCCGCCCATCTCGCCCGCCAGCACGCTGCCGCCACCGGCCTGTATCTGGCGACGCTGGCGGCCGGCGGGATCTTCCCGGTCCGGTCGGCCTGGCAGGTCCTGGCACGGCGGCGGCTGTCCATCGGCACCCTCCTTGTCGCCGGCGCCATCGGCGCGCTGGCGCTCGGTGAGGTCGCCGAGGCCGCCATGCTGGTGGTCGTGTTCTCCCTCGGCGGGGTGATGGAGGACTACGTCGCCGACCGGGCCCGCGGCTCCATCCGGGCCCTGATGTCCCTGGCCCCGCCAGTCGCGGCCCTCCTGCACCCCGACGGGACCACCGCGCAGATCCCTGTCGAGGAGCTGCAGCCTGGCGAGCTGGTGCTGGTGCGACCCGGCGAGCGGCTGCCCACCGACGGGCAGGTCACCGCCGGCTCCTCGTGGACCGACCAGAGCCCGGTCACCGGCGAGTCGATCCCCGCCGAGGTGACGGCAGGGTCGCAGGTGTTCGGCGGCACCCTCAACGGGCCCGGGGCGCTCACCATCGAGGTCACCAAGCCCTACCGGGAGACCGTGCTGGCCCGCGTCATCGAGCAGGTCGAGCAGGCCCAGGCCAGCCGCGGGACCACGCAGCGGTTCGCTGACCGGTTCGGCTCCATCTACACCCCGGTCATGTTCACTCTGGCCGCGCTGATCGCTATCGGCGGGCCGGACGCTGGGCTCACGGCACGGGAGGCCGTCTACCGGGGCCTGGTCGTCCTGGTGGTGTCCTGCTCGTGCGCGCTCGTGATCTCCGTGCCGACCGCGGTCATCGCCGCGATCTCCCGGGGAGCCCGCGAGGGCATCCTGATCAAGGGCGGAATCCACCTGGAAACCCTCGCCAGGGTGCGCACCGTCGCGCTCGACAAGACCGGCACCCTTACCGCCGGGCAGCCCCGGCTCACCAGCCTGATCCCCCTTGACGGCCGCCGGCCCGAGACTGTCCTGGCGTTCGCCGCCGCTGCCGAGGCCGCCAGCGAGCACCCGCTCGCCGCCGCCATCCTGGACGCCGCCGCCGAACGCCGCCTCACCGTCGCCCCGGCCCCCGGCGCGCAGGCCACGCCCGGCACCGGCATCCACGCCGTCATCGACGGCCACCAGGTCTTCGTCGGCAGGCCACCCGACCCGGACAACCTGCCAAGCCAGGCCCGCCAGCAGCTGGCCGCGCTGCAGACCGACGGGAAGACCACCGTGCTGGTCACCATCGACGGCCACCCGGCCGGGCTGCTCGGCATCGCCGACCAACTCCGCCCCGAGGCCGCCCGCGCCGTGACCGCCCTGCGCAGGCTCGGCATCAGCCACGTCGTCATGCTCACCGGCGACAACCCGGCCACCGCCACCGCCATTGCCCAGGTGGCGGGAATCGGCGAGTGGCGCGCGAGCCTCCTGCCCGATGACAAGACCGCCGCCGTCGCCGCCCTGCGCAGCCAGGCCGGGCCGGTCGCCATGGTCGGCGACGGGATCAACGACGCCCCCGCACTGGCCACCGCCGACGTCGGCATCGCCATAGGCGCTGCCGGCACCGACGTCGCCCTGGAAACAGCCGACATCGCCCTGATGGCCGACGACCTGGGCAAGCTCCCCGCCGCCATCACCCTGGCCCGCAAGGCCGCGAGCACTATCCGGCAGAACATAGCCCTCTCGCTGGCCGCCATCGCAGCCCTGGACGCCGCCGCCGTGACCGGGCATATGTCGCTCGCCGCCGGGCTGCTGCTCAACGAGGGCAGCGCAGTGCTGATCATCGCCAACGGGCTGCGGCTCCTGCGCAGTGAGGCACGCCGGCCAGCTATCCCGCCAGCCACCCGAAGCCACCGCGACGAGCTCGAAAACCAGCCGGCCATTTCCTGAACCCGACGGTCCACCCTCAGCCGCGAGCAACTCCCGCCCTTGAGTTCCCGGCTGACCGCACGTCAGTTTTCCGGAACCCGGTGATGCGCTGGCCGGGCGGCTGGTACGGGACAGCTGCGAGGACGGCGTTCCCGTGCCCGGGTGGCCCGTTGCCCGGCTGGCCGCGGTCCCGGCGCCGGCGATCACCGGCGGGCTGCGGCGTGCCTGCGGGTGCCGGGCCGCTGTCTTCCCGCGGGGGCGGCAGGCCATACGCGGCGCGCGGGCCCGGGGGTGCCAGCGAGCCCGGGGGGCCAGCGAGCCCGGGGGTGCCAGCGAGCCCGGGGGTGCCAGCGAGCCCGGGGCTCTATCTGCCCTGGGTGACGAATCCCTGGTGGTGACCGGAGCGGTCGGTGTCGGCCCCGCCGGCGGCGCAGGTACCCGGTGCGGGGCAGGAGATCGAGTCGACCTCGGCGGCCCCGCCCTTGTTCAGGGCTGGCAGGCCGGGCAGCTGGATCAGCTTGCCCCACACGCCGTTGTCCTCGCTGGCCACGAATCCCTGGCGATGGCGGGAGCTGCCGGAGTAGAGCCCGCTGACCCAGCAGCGGCCCGGCGGGGCGCATGACACCGACAGGACCTGGGTCTGCCCGCCGCCCTTGTTCAGCGCCGCCAGGCCGGGCACCCGGGTCGCCTTGCCCCAGCGGCCGTTCCGCTCGACGGCCACGAACCCCTGCAGGCCGTGGCGGCCCTGGTAGGACCCGCCGGCCAGGCAGTTGCCCGGCGAGCCGCACGACACCGAGCTGACGCCGGCGTTCCCGCCCGTGTTCAGGGCCGCCAGGCCGGGCACCTCGATCGCCGTGCCCCAGGCGCCGTTCCGCTCGACGGCCACGAAACCCTGGGTGCTGGCATGCCGGTCCGTGTAGAACCCGCCGGCCACGCAGTTGCCCGGCGAGGTGCACGACACCGTGTTGACCCCGGCTTCCCCGCCCTTGCCCAGGGCTGGCAGGCCGGGCACCGCGATCGTCTTGCCCCAGACGCCGTTTTGCTCCTCGACGAGGAAGGCGTGATCGTGAGAGGAGGTGTAGAAGGCGGCGGCGGCGCCGCCGGCCAGGCAATTGCCTGCGGATGTGCAGGAAACGGAGTCAATCTCGCCGTCTCCCACCGGCACGTTTACCGCCTTGCCCCACACGCCGTTCTCCTCGACGGCCACGAACCCCCCGACATCATGGCTGTCCGCGTCCGCCCAGGACCCGCTAGCGGCGCAGTTGCCCGCCAAGGCGCACGACACCGACAAGACGAAGGCGTACCTGCCCTTGTTCAGGGCCACCAGGCCAGGTACCGCGGTCGCCTTGCCCCAGCGGCCGTTCCGCTCGCTGACCACGAACCCCTGCTGACCGTGGTGGTCCCCGTAGTACCCGCCGGCCGCGCAGTTGCCCGCCGAGGCGCACGACACCGAGGTGACGCGGGCGAACCCGCCCTTTCCCGGGGGCCCCAGGGTCCCCAAGACGGGCACCCCGGTCGCCATGCCCCAGCCGCCGTTCTTCTCGACGGCCACGAACCCCTGCTTATTGTTGTGGCCGTCCGTGTAGGACCCGCCGGCCGCGCAGTAGCCCGCCGGGGCGCACGACACCGAGCTGACCCCGGCGAACCCGCCCTCGTTCAGGGCCGCCAGGCCGGGCACCCGCGTCGCCGTGCCCCAGACGCCGTTCTTCTCGACGGCCACGAACCCCTGCCCGTTGCCGTCGCCGCCGCCGTCTGGGTAGGTCCCGCCGGCCGCGCAGTTGCCCGCCGAGGCGCACGACACCGAGCTGACCTGGACGTAAAAGTCCCCGTTGCTCAGGGCCCCCAGGCCGGGCACCTCGATCGCCTGACCCCAGACGCCGTTCTTCTCGCTGACCACGAACCCCTGCCCGTAGCCGTGGCCGTCCGTGTAGGGCCCGCCGGCCGCGCAGTTGCCCGCCGAGGCGCACGACACCGAGCTGACCTGGGCGCCCTGGCCCTTGTTCAGGGCACCGGGGCCGGGCATCTCGATCGCCTGGCCCCAGCGGCCGTTCTTCTCGACGGCCACGAACCCCCGCTGGCCGAAGCCGTACTCGTGGTACCCGCCGGCCACGCAGTTACCCGCCGAGGCGCACGACACCGAGCTGACGGCGCCGTACCCGCCCTTGCTCACCGCCCCCGGGCCAGGCATCTCGATCGCCGTGCCCCAGCGGCCGTTCCGCTCGACGGCCACGAACCCCTGGCTGTTGTAATGCCGGTCCGTATAGAACCCGTCGGCCGCGCAGCTGCCCGCCGAGGCGCACGAAACCGAGCCGACGCCGACGTCCCCGTCCACGTTCAGCGCCCCCAGGCCGGGCACCTCGATCGCCGTGCCCCAGACGCCGTTCCGCTCGACGGCCACGAACCCCTGCCGATGGCGGTGGCCGTCCGCATAGAACCCGCCGGCCGCGCAGTTTCCCGCCGAGGCGCACGACACCGAGCTAACGCCGCCGTCGCCGTGCGCATTCAGCGCCGCCAAGCCGGGCACCTCGATCGCCGTGCCCCAGACGCCGTTCCGCTCGACGGCCACGAACCCCTGCCGGTGACCGTGCCCGTCCAGGTAGTACCCGCCGGCCGCGCAGCTTCCCGCCGGGGCGCACGACACCGACAAGACCTCGGCGCGCCCGCCCTTGTCCAGCGCCCCCAGGCCGGGCACCTCCATCACCCGGCCCCAGGCGCCGTTCCGCACGGCGGCCGCGAACCCCTGCCGGTGACCGTGCCGGTCCAGGTAGTACCCGCCGGCCGCGCAGCTTCCCGCCGAGGCGCACGACACCGACAAGACCTCGACAGTCCCGCCCTTTCTCAGGGCCGCCAGACCGGACACCTTGATCGGCGTACCCCACGAGCCAGTCGGCCGGACCGCCGCGACGTCTCGGACATCCGGCGGCCCGACCCCCATGGTCACGCCCGCAGCCGCGGCCGCGGAGACCACCGCCGATACGGCAATGATGGCCAGCCAAAGTCGTTTCATGGGCCAGTGCCTTTCTGACCTGGCCGCCGCGCACAAGCCGCCCGCAGCGATGCCCGGACCCTTCAAAACCGACGCGCGGCACCGCCCGCGGTTTACCCACCAGGTCATGAACTTCCGCATGCGCCGCGCCATTCCCAGCCCAGAGCCGCCGCCATCAGCTGCCAGCGGCCCGTGCCGTCTCTATCCAAACAGACGCGGACAGGCACCCAGATGTTGCACAGGGCAAGCTCACAACACCGATCACAAGGCGTGACAAGAAGCGCAACCCGCATTGCGCGGATCGCCGATACTCTGGAGCGATCTTGAGGCGTCCACGACGTTGTTTCTCTCGGCGTGCCGGCTCGTCGTGGACCCGTTCTCTGGAGCCACGTCCTTGACGCGAGCAGCCGCGACTGTCCTTTCGTCGCTGCGCTTTTGACGTTCGAGACCTCCGACAGGAACTCTGTCATGGACATGTCCACGACGCAGAGTTGCCGGAACCACTAGCGACCTCGCCGCGCGACTCCAGTGTTCGCCGAATAGGAATGCCTACTACTCTGATCGGTTTTTGCCGGGCGCCGTGCGCGGAACATCCGGTTCAGTGGCCGGGCGCGGCGGTGAGCATGCGGGGCTGCGACCGGGTCTTCAGGTCCGCTGGTCCGGATGCGTGCGTGAGAAGGAGCGGCGGAGTGGGCGCGGCGGGTGGGCGTGGCGTCATCTGGTCACGAACCCTTGCCGATGGCCGAGGCGGATGGCGTAGTACCCGCCGGCGGCGCAGCGGCCCGCCGGAGGGCACGACACCGAGTTGACAGCGGCGTTCGCCTTGTTCAGGGTCCGCAGGCCGGGCACCTGGATCGCCCTGACCCAGACACCGTGGCGTTCGGCGGCCACGAACCCGTGCAGGTTGTCGTGGCGGTCCGAGTAGTACCCGCCGGCGGCGCAGGTG
Organism: Streptosporangiaceae bacterium; assembly: GCA_035532775.1. Lineage (GTDB taxonomy): Bacteria > Actinomycetota > Actinomycetes > Streptosporangiales > Streptosporangiaceae > Chersky-822. Next base: position 4,100 of record DATKQH010000003.1, on the reverse strand, counting down.
CCCGCCGAGCCGCACGACACCGACCCGGTATAGGCGGACCCGCCCGTGTTCAGGGCGCCCAGGCCGGGCACCTCGATCGCCTTGCCCCAGACGCCGCGCCGCTCGTCGGCTACGAATCCGTCCTGGCCGAAGCCGGACCGGTCGGCGTACCACCCGCCGGCGGCGCAGCTGCCCGCCGAGCCGCACGACACGGATCTGACCTCGGAGCTCCCGCCCGGGCTCAGTGCTCCCAGGCCGGGCACCTCGATCGCCCGGCCCCACCGTCCGTTCCGCTCGACGGCCACGAACCCCTGCACATGGCCCGCGCCGTCCCGGTACGCTCCGCCGGTCGCGCAGTCACCCGCCGACGCGCACGACAGCGACACGGCCCTGCCCGCCCTTGCTCAGCGCCACCAGGCCGGGCACCTGGATCGCCCGGCCCCACGAGCCGACGGCGGGGACTGCCGCCCTGGCCGCCGGGACAGCCCCGCCGTAAGCTGCGCCCGCGGCCGCCAGCACCCCGGCACCCCACACCGCCGCCGAACTCGCCGCAACCACCAGAACCCGGCATCGCCTCATCTGTTCCTCCGCGAAACTCCGCACCAGCACGCACCCGCGGCCCTGCCGGCACCTGCCGGCCACGTCTATATAACAGACGCATCGCGGGCCCATTAGGTGCACCTATCCGCCGCGCGTGGCCACCGCGGCCACCGCGCACCCGCAACGGCCGGGGCACGATCAGTGCGCAATTCCGCGATCACGACCCACATAGGACCAGCACCGCGCCGATCAGGTGTCCGGCCCCTACGGAACGACCGGCGCTCAATTGGCCGGTTCTGCACACCATCGACCATCAAGAGCTGGCGTGCGGCAATGATTCCGCGCTAAAGCCCAGTTGGCGAGCGGTCAGGCAAGTCTCTATCACGCTGAGTGACGGGCAGCTATTCGCTGGGTGCATCCTGTGCATTCTGAACGTTCGACCCGTTCACTGACCCGTTCCACGAAAGCGACAAAACGGAACGGCAAGGTTTTCGAAAACACAGCTACTACCTGGGAGCCGCCTGTCGGAATCGAACCGACGACCTGTTCATTGCGAGAAACACGCGCCGCAGCACCAGACGCGCTGGCTGCACAGATAGCCCGGCCGAATGCATACATTGCACACGACGCACCCGTTGAGCACCGCACCCGGTCCACGACCCGTTCCACGAGCCGGGCGAAGGACAGAGCCAACTTGTGTGACTAAGAGTAACCAGGCACAGGGTCACGCCCGGAAAAGGGTCACGCCAGGAACCGTGCGCTTCCTGCCAGTCCGAGCGCTGCGAACGCCCTCGTCGGTCTCGAAGTACAGCGCGGCGAGGGCCGCCAAGCATCAGTTCGCGGCCGGTGGCTGCAGGTAGCGAGTCAGGCCGTCGAGCATCTCAGTCGTGCCGTCCTTGCGGAAGCCGTCCAGGTAGGCGCCCTGCTCGGTCCACGTCAGCGCGGTACCGTCACCCGTCTTCGCGAACTCTATGGTGGCGACCGACACGGAGATCCTTACGTCGTCCGCGTACATCTCGTAGCTGTACACGATCCGCTGCTCGGGCACGATGTCGTAATACAAGGCGGCATAGCGGAAGCTGGTGCCTTGCCACTTGTGGCTGAATCGCTCTCGGCCGCCGACCCGGAAGTCGAATTCGGAGTCGCCGCCGGGGTCGGCCGGCTCGAGGTCGCCGGTGTCGCCCCAGGCGTCCTTGGCCTCTTGAGAGGCGAATGCGGCGAACACCCTGGACGGCGTGGCCGGGTAGGTGCGGTCGATCCGGAATGTGTCGTGAAGGACAGAATGGTCGGTCACTGTTTCTCCTCCCGCGGAGAATCCGCTTGTGTGGGTTAACTTTCTTCGGCGGGCTGGACGGCGCGGGTCACCCCGCCGACCCAGCCGGGGTCCGGGGTGTCGGCGGTCCGGGCGAGGTATCCGCCAAGCCGGTCGAGGCGGCGCTCGACCAGAGTCCGGCGCTCCGCGATCCAGGTCTCCGCTGATCGCAGCGCTGTTGTGTTGATGCGGCAGGTCCGCGTCCGGCCGACTTTCTGTGACTGGACCAGGCCGCTGGCCTCCAGCACCTGTACGTGCTGCACAACCGCCGCCAGCGATCTGGCGAGCGGCTTGCCGAGCTCGCTCACTGACGCCGGGCCCTGGCTGAGCCGCTCCACCATGAGCCTTCGGCCTGGGTCGGCCAGAGCCTGGAAGACCCGGTCCAGATCAGCCCGGTAGGCAGGCCAGGTCTGCTCAGGTCGTGCGGACCGGCCGTCGGAGTGCGGCCGGCCCCCGTGGTCACGCGCTCTCGCCACAGGGCACGCGGCGGCCAGGTCGCCGACGGCTTTGACCGGGTCATCGACCTTGCGGTCGAGCTGCCGTGCAGGTACGCCTCCATGATGACGGCGAACAGCGACTGATCCACCCGGCCGCGCCGCTCCAGCAGCGACGCGAAGAACGACCAGGCCGGCAGCTTCGGGATCCGCAGCTCCAGGCCACCGGCCGAGTTGGCCAGAGATCATCTACGCGGGTCGTTGTATTCCGAAAGGCCGCCCTGCACGCCCGCGCCCTCCCACCTGGAAGGCTCGCGCGAACCCTGCCGCGCGGGCCGCCATGGCCCCAGGCTGGGTGGCGGCGTCTGGCTGCGCGGGTGGCCGGTGAGCCGGGTGGCTTCGGGCGCCCCGCGGTACGAGCCGGCCGCTCGCGCGCGTATGTCAGGGCCCGGGCCACTGTCTGGCAGGACGGCCGGCGGACCGGCGGCTGCCTGCCGGCGCGGGCGGTGGGGTTAGGCCTGGCTGGTCACGAACCCCTGGGCGTTACCGCGGCGGTCCGCGTACTCCCCGCCCGCCGCGCAGGTGCGCGCCGCTGCAGCACCTGACCGATCAACCCCGACAGCAGCCCATCCCGGCCCGTCAGCGCCACCGGCTCCCCGGCCCGCGCCCGCGCCACCAGCTGCCCCGCCAGATCGGCCACCACCCCATCGGGCAGCACCAGCCCCCGCTCCGCGGCGCCCGCCGTCACCGGCGCCAGCGCCTCCGGAACCTCCGCCGAGATCACCCGCACACGGTCGTTGAACTGACCGTCCCGCATCTCTACAGCGGACATCTTGACCTTCCCCCTTCCAGGTCACCCCGTGACCTGCGACATTGTCTCTGGCTGATCACCTCCTCACACCGGTTTTCTGACACTCCCGCCGGTGCTCCAAGGGCAGCGCGACACCCTGGGCGCTCCGCCCGCGAGGAGTGGCCCCAGCACCCGCGAGCTGCTCCGCACCCGGCCCAGCCCGCTGACCTGGGACCAGGCACGCCGGCTGTGCGGCGCCCGCCCGGTCGGCCCGCCGCCCCGCCCGTCAGCCGAGCCCATCACCGTCCAGCGCCGGGCCAGCAATACCGGAGTGATCATGGTCGCCGGGCAGAAGATCGCCCTCGGCCGCATCCACGCCGGGCAGATCGTCAACGTCCATGTCGCCGAGCACACCATGACCATCGACCTCGGAGGCGACGACACCCGCACCATCCGGCGGACCACCACCCAGTCGGTCCGCAGCATCAAAGCGCATCGCCCGCGGCGCCGGCCCGGCGAGCCAGCACCCGCCGCTAGCCACGGCGGTTCCCCGGCTCCAGACTGTTCGCAACGCGCTCATCCGCAGGAAGCAGGAAGCCAGTGACAGACAGGCCAGTCATCGACCTTCCGGTCAGCCCGGCGCCACGGCCGGGCGTCGCCTACGCCGCCCGGCTGGCGCGATCGGGCGGCACACTCGCCGGCGGCCCGCGCCCAGGCGGGCAATACTGCGTCTGGCTGGTCGACCGCGGCATGACCCTCGCGGTGATCTGGCCACGCGGCTACCGGGCGCGCTTGAACCCCCTGGAGATCGTGAACCCCGCCGGCACCGTGATAGCCCGCGAAGGAGACACGCTGACCGTCGTCGGCGGCTTGATCGACGTCGACCCGTCCAGGCCTTGCAGCCTCGCGAACTGGGTGACGTCGGGCCGGTCGCCGGGGTAGGCGTGCCAGGTCAGCGGGATCCCGCCGTCCCGGGTGACGACCAGGCCCAGCCCGGCGAGCCGCAGGTCGGTGCGCTTCTGCTTCGCCTTGCCCCGCTGCGCGA
>DATKQH010000002.1:0-4376 GCA_035532775.1 Streptosporangiaceae bacterium | reverse complement strand
CGCCCTGGTCTGCTGGGAGGCCCAGTTCGGCGACTTCGTCAACGGCGCGCAGACGATCATCGACGAGTTCATCTCCTCCGGCGAGCAGAAGTGGGGTCAGCGCTCCGGCGTCGTGCTGCTGCTGCCGCACGGCTACGAGGGCCAGGGTCCTGACCACTCGTCGGCCAGGGTCGAGCGGTTCATGACCCTGTGCGCGCAGGACAACCTGACCGTGGCGATGCCCAGCACCCCGGCCAACTATTTCCATCTGCTGCGCTGGCAGGTGCAATCGGACCGGATCAAGCCCCTGATCGTTTTCACGCCGAAGTCCATGCTCCGGCTGAAGACGGCAGTCTCCGCGGTCGCCGACTTCACGAGCGGCTCGTTCCAGCCAGTGATGGCAGACCCGCAGTTCGCCGGGGCGGGCCGCGCGGGCGGTTCCGACCCGGCGCAGGTACGCCGCGTGCTGCTGAGTTCCGGCAAGATCTACTACGACCTGGCGGAGAAGCGGCGGGCCGAGCAGCGCGGCGATGTCGCGATCGTCCGGCTCGAGCGGCTGCACCCGCTGCCCGCCGCCGAGATCGCCGCCGAGCTGTCCGTCTTCCCGAATGCGAGTGAGCTGATCTGGGTGCAGGAGGAACCGGTCAACATGGGCGCGTGGCCGTATATGGCGATGCACCTGCCCGGAGCGCTCGGCCGCGGACTCGGCGTGATCGCCCTTCCCGAGAGCTCGGCGCCGGCCCAGGGTTCGGCCAAGAAGCACGCGGCCGAGCACGCCGCCCTGGTCGCCGCCGCGCTGGGCTGACGCGAGGACCAGCGCGGTGTACTTCACCGACCGCGGTATCGAGGAGCTGGCCGAGCGGCGCGGTGCGGACGACGTCACGCTCGCCTGGCTGGCCGAGAAGCTGACCGAGTTCGTCGATATCTATCCCGAGCACGAGGCCGCCGTCGAGAGGCTGGCGACCTGGCTAGCACGTGCTGAAGACGACGAGGATTAACAAATCCCTCGGCGCCGGTCGGCCAGGCAGGCCGGTCGCCCGGCAGCGTGAACGCACTGCGACGCCGGTCGCTCCGCCTCGGCGAGCCAGTCGCGCCGTCAGTGCTGGCTCGGAGTCGCGCGATGGGACGGGAACGACCATTGAGGCTGATGGGAAGACAGGGACCGGGGTGATCGCGGTCGCGTCCGCTGGATCCGCCGACGCGGTGCGGCCGGCGCGGGTGCGACGGTGCGTGCGGCGCGGTGCGCCTGGCGCGGGTGCGGCCGGCGCGGTGCGCGCGGCGCGGTGCGCCCGGCGCGGCCCACCAGCCCGGCCCGGCCCCGGCTCAGCGCGTCCGGCATTGCCGCGGAGCGTCGCGCTTCCTAGTCAGCTTTGCCAGACGAGATATATCGCATATAAGATCGGCAGTGATGGACGCGGGGTCGCGGCGGCCTGTGCGTCTGACGAGAGGGGACGCCAACGTGAGTCCGGTCTTCAGGCATGGCGGACTGCGCCTGTACCTGCTCAAGCTCCTTGACGAGGCACCGCGGCATGGTTACGACGTCATCAGGCTGCTTCAGGACAGGTTTCTCGGGGTTTACTCCCCCTCGCCAGGCACGATCTACCCGCGACTCGCGAGGCTGGAGGAAGAGGGTCTGGTCACGCACGACGTGGTGGACGGCAAGAAGGTCTACAAGATCACCGACGCCGGCCGCGCGGAACTGAACGGCCGGCTGGATGACCTGGCCGACCTCGAGGACGAGCTGTCCGCCTCGGTCCGCGACATTGCCAGGGAGATCTCGAGGGACGTCAGGGAAACGGTCAGGAGCCTGCGAGACGAGTTCACCTGGGCCGTGCGCGAGGCAGGACGGACGGGGACTGACGCGGGGCGCCGGGAGCGGCCGCCCAGGGCCGGCGCTCGCGCGGCCGCGGACCAGAAGCAGGCCGAAGCTCAGCAGGCCGAGGCCGATGCAGTTAAGGCGCAGGGCAGAGCCGGAGAGGCCCGGGCCAGACTGGATGAGGCGCAGGCCGAGGTCGACGAGACGCGGGCCAGAGTCGACGAGGCGCAGGCCGAGGTCGACGAGACGCGGGCCAGAGTCGACGAGGCCCGGGCTCCAGCCGACGAGACGCGGGCTGAAGCCGACGAGGCAGAGGCCGCCGAAGCACAGGCTGCGGAAGCGCAGGCCGCCGAAGCACAGGGCGCGGAAACCCAGGCCGCGAAAGCCGATGCTGCGGAACCGCAGACGGGCTCGGCCTGGAGCAAAGCCGCTGGCGAGTCCGCGCCCGGCTCAGAGCGAGCTGGCGATTCAGGTCCCGGGTGCGACGGCTCAGGAGGCGGTGACGCGTCCACTGGGCCCGACAGCAGCCAGCGGCGCTGGCCGTCAGGCGGCTGGCGGGAGTGGGCCGACTGGGCAGAACGGCGGGACTGGCAGGAATGGGCGGACTGGGCAGAGCAGCGGGACTGGCGTGAGTGGGCGGGACGACAGGACTGGAAGGGGCGCGCGAGGGCGAGCCAGCAGGAATGGAAAGAGTGGGCGAAGGCGAGCAAGCAGGAGTGGGCCGCTAGCGGCCGTCGCGTCCCCGATTCCGAGCTCATCGTGGATCTCGAGCGCCTCGCGGCGGCGTTCGCCAGGGAACTGCGCGGCGTCGCCTGGCAGGCGGAAGCGTTGAGTGAGGACGCCGTCGGCAATCTCGGCCGGATTCTCACCGACGCCCTGAACCGGATCAGGAACGAAGTCTTCCGGTCGCCAGGGTCCGGCAAGGAGCCGGGCAAGGAAGAGTCATGAGGCACCTTCTCGACGCACGTGTGCGCGAGGCGAGGATAGCTCTGGACCGTGCGACAGCCCGGCCGCCGGCTGGCACCGGCCAGCGCTGGTGTTTCCCAAGCTCAGCAGCGCAGGACGGCTGCTACCCGGACCCGGCGGGCAAGGACGGCTGTTTTCCTGGCACCCCGGCCAGTGCACCTAGGTGGCCCGTCAGGCGCTAGCAACTCTCTCAAGATCTCGGACTATTTTCAGAGCGCGGACTTCTGTCAGCGTCACCGACTGAAAATCGTCCGCGATCTGAGAATCGACCACGATCATGATGCTCTGCTGACGTCCGTCGGCCGGGCAATTCTATCGTTCTTGCATATAACGGGCTGTCGATTACTCGGTCGAGCCGGACCTGCCGGTCGGCCGGCCTTCAGAGCGTGAAGACCACCTTGCCGAACAGCTCGCCGTTGATCATGGCGGCGAAGCCATCCCGCGCCTCACTCATCGGCATCGTCCGGTCGATCAGGGGCCGCACGCCGGTCTGCTCGCAGAACCGGATCAGCCTGGCGAGCTGATCCCTGGTGCCCATCGTCGAGCCCACGACCGAGAGCTGCAGGAAGAAGATCCGGCTCAGGTCGGCGGGCGGCATGGGGCCGCTGGTCGCGCCTGAGATCACCATCCGGCCGCCGGGGCGCAGCGCCTTGAGCGAATGCGACCAAGTGGCCTCGCCGACGGTCTCCATCACGGCGTCGACCCGCTCGGGCAACCTCGCCCCGGCCGGGAACACCTGGTCAGCGCCGAGTGCCAGCGCCCGATCGCGCTTCTCCTCGCTCCTGCTGGTCGCCCAGATCCGGTAGCCGACCGCCGCGCCGAGCCGGATCAGCGCGGTGGCGACGCCACCGCCCGCGCCCTGGACCAGAACCGTGCTCCCCGGCTGGAGCCCGGACTTATCGAAGAGCATCCGGTACGCGGTCAGATACGCCGTTGGCAGGCAGGCGGCATCAGCGAAGGAGAGCGCGGCAGGCTTGGGAATGAGGTTCCTGCGCGGCACGGCAACCCGCTCGGCGAAGGTGCCGTCGTACCGCTCGGACAGCAGTGACCTGTGAGGGTCCAGCGTCTCGTCGGCAAATCCCGCGCCCGGATCGCTGATCACCGCGTGCACGACGACCTCGTTGCCGTCCTCGTCGACTCCGGCTGCGTCGCACCCGACGATCATCGGGAACTGGTCGGCTGAGATGCCCACGCCGCGGAGCGTCCAGACATCGTGGTGGTTGAGCGATGCCGCCCTGACCGAGACCGTCGTCCAGCCATCGGGGGGGGCCGGCTCGGCGTGCTCGCCCAGCTCGAGGCCGGACAACGGGTCGTCGGGACTGATCCTGGCTGCGGTGACTGCGAACATGGCAGGACCTTAGCGAATCGCCTGCCCGCTCAATCGGGCGGATGACTCCCGGGAGGTCGCCGGTGGCCGCGGGCTGGCCAATCGGGTAGCGGATAGCGCGCGAGTGCATACAGGGCGCGAATGCCGCGCAAGGGCTTATAGAGAAGGCACTCGCCGAGTCACACGGCTGTGAGATACTCCCGGCTAAGGCTGGCTCACCTCCCTGCCTGTAAGGACCGGCGTGAATCTGGCATCCTTTGCCGACCTAGCTGTGCGCCTGGTCAATTC
>DATKQH010000001.1:0-10658 GCA_035532775.1 Streptosporangiaceae bacterium | reverse complement strand
AGGGGCTCGATTCGCTCGTCGGGGTGGCGGCGGCGTAGTTCGAGGTCGGCGGCGATGGCGATGCGGCGGGTGGTTTCGGTGAGGGCTTCCCAGTGGCGGCGGGTGTCCTGGGCGGCGGCGAACATGTCGGCTTCGCGGGCGGCTTTGGCTTCGAGGGCCTGCCAGGTGCTGGCGAGCTGCCGGTGGCGGGCTGCTGTGGTGTCGTCGCGCGCGGCGCTAGCCTCGTGGTGGGCGCGGACGGCTTTGACGTGGGCGTCGCGCTGGGCGATGCGCATGAGGCGGAGTTCGGCGGCGACGTGGGGTGGCGCCCAGGCGGTCTCGCGTTCGTAGGTGCTGCGGCGGAGCCAAAGCTCGCCGTCGGTGCAGGCCCGCAGGTCGATGCCGTCGACGCGGCCGAGAGCGGCCAGGGCGGTGTGCCAGGCGGCGCGGGCTTCGGGGCTGGTCGTGCCGGGTGCGGGGCCGATCGGGTCGGCGGGGCGGGCGTGGCCGTAGCGCTCGCGGTAGGCGGCTACCAGGCTGGCCCTGTGCTCCCAGCCGGCACGGGCCGCCGGGTCGCCGGGGACGGGGCCGAGGGCTTGCCGTGCCCAGGCGGGCTGGGTCTGGGCGGTGTGCTCGCCGAGGCGGCGGGTGCGGTCGTCCATGGCGTCGGCGAGGTCGCGGAGGTACCGGTTCAGGTCGGGTGAGCCGGTGTCGGGGACGCGGGCGGACCAGGGGCCGGGAGGCTGGGGCTGGATGCCGTCGAGGCGGCGGCGGAGCCGGGAGTCCAGGACGCGGGCGACGTCGCGGGCTCCGGTCATGGTGCGCTCGGCGACGGCCTGGCGGAGAACCTGGCCGCCGTCGAGTCCGGCTGCCTCGGCTTCGCGCAGTGTCCGCCAGAGCCAGGTGCACGCGGGGTCGGCGAGGGCCTGCTCGGCGAGGCCGGCGGGCAGGGCCTGACGGAGGGCCTGCTGGAAGCGGGTGTGCTGGGCGCGGCGGGTGAGGTCGTCCCAGATGCCGCCGAGGATGGCGAGGTGGTCGGCGCGGGATAGCTCGCGTTCGAGGGTGTCGGTGGCGGTGAGCTGGCTGCCATCCCGGGCGAGGATCCGGGCCAGGACCGCTACCGGGTTCAGGGCGGCCGCGGAGGTGTCGCCTGGCGGGGGTTCGGGGGCGGGGAGTGCCTGGTGCTCGCGGGCCTGGCGGCGGGCGCGTTCCAGTTCGGGGGCGGGGCGGCTGCCGGCGCGGATGTCGGCTGACGGGGAGCTGTCCGTTATGACGTAGGCGTAGTTCGCCTGTTGTCCTCGGCTCATGGCGACGTACAGGCCCTGCCGGTCGCCGAGTCCGTCGACCAGGACGTGGGCGGTGCCGGTGGTGCGGCCGAGAGCGGCATGCTGGGTGGTGGCGTACGCGAGCGCGGCGTGGTCGGCGAGGTAACGGCGGGGCACGCAGAACGGCGCTGACCAGCAGGGGCGGCCGGTCTCGGGGTCGTGGCCGGTGAGGCGGCGTACCTCGGCGCGGGTGCCGCCGGGGCCGGCGGTGGTGCTGGTGACCTGGAGGACGTCGCGGTTGGTGAGTTCCCGGCTTGGGCTGGCGGGGTGGCCGGGGCAGGCGTTGCGGCGGGCCATGATCAGGTCGCCGGCGCTGGCGTGCTGGCCGCAGGTGAGGCGGACGTGCGGGCCGGCGGAGACGCGGCCGTAGCGGATGAGGTCGTCGCGGGCGCGGCGGGACAGCTCGCGGGCCTGGTCCTCGGTGCGGGCGATCAGGATGGTGTCGGTGCCGTCGAGGTGGTCGGCGAGCCAGCCCTGGTAGGCCTGCTCGATGGTCTCCTCGGGGGTGCCGCCACGCAGCCGGCCGTGGTTGTCGTAGTCGGCCAGGACGGTGACGTCTCCGGCGCGCAGCCGCAGGGTCGCCTCGCGCTCCCAGGCGCGGGTGAACCGCTGGGGCTCGGCGAGCTGGACGAAGCCCAGGCGGCGGGCGAGCATGGCCATCCCGCCGCCGCCCTCGACGGCGGCGAGTTGCTGGTGGTCGCCGGTGGTGACGACCTTGCAGTCCCGGGCGCGGGCGATGGCCAGGATCGCGGCCAGGTCGGCGAGGGACATCATGCTGGCCTCGTCCAGGATCAGCAGCGATCCCGGTGCGACTGGCCGCGGTGGCAGGGCCTCGCGGCGGCCGTCGAGGTGGCCGAGGAACCGGGCGGTGTTCCAGGCCTCGGTGACGCCGGCTTCCTTCAGGACGTTGGCGGCGGTCTGGGAGGTGGTCAGGCCGATGACGTCGCCGGGGCCGGCGTCGCGCCAGATGCGGGCCATCTCGGCGACCGTGCGGGTCTTGCCGGAGCCGGCCGGGCCGGCGATGACCTCGGCGCGGCGCGCGGAGGTGAGCGCGTGGTACGCGGCGGCGGCCTGGTCGGCGCGCAGGCCGGAGCCGGTGTGTTCGGTGATGGCGTCCGGCGCGGTGGTGTCGGCGCGGAGCTGCGCCTCCAGGTGCGCCTGTTTTGCGCCTAGGAGGTGCGCCGTGATGGCGGGTTCGAGGTGCGGTGCGCCGGGTTCCTGCGCCCGCGCCAGGAGGCGCGCTTCCAGGTCGAGCTGCGCGCCGGTGGCGTACCGGGTCGCGCCGTGCGGGATGTAGAGGCTCTCGCCTGAGGCGCGGCGCAGGGTGTCGGGGACGCGCGGCCATTCGGGCGCGGCGAGCAGGATGGCCTCGGTGGCCAGCGCCTGCCGTGCCAGGTCTGGGAGGAGGGCGGCGGCGTCCTGCGGGCTCATCGCGCCTATGTTGGCGGGCAGGCGCTCGCCGAGGTGGCGGATCAGGTCGGCTTCGGTCCAGGCAGGCTGGGCGGCCTGGACGGCGGCGACTGCTTCCTGGATGAGGCGCTGGGACTGCGTGTCGGTGAGCGCCCCGGTCTGCTCGGGGTCGGTGTTGGCGGGCGTGGCGGGCGCCGGGGGTGCGCCGGGCGCGCTGGTGTTCATGACGGCGGGCGCGAGGGGCTCGAGGGCGCCGGACTCGCTGGCGCTGGCTTGCGCCGCCCAGTGGCGCACTAGCGCCGCGAGGTCGAGCGGCTCGGCGTCCTTACCGCGCCGGGTGGCGTGGTTGGCCCACTGGCGCAGGCCCGCCAGCGCCCGCGCGTCCGGGGCGCGCCCGAACTGCGCCTCATAAGCCCGCGCCAGGCGCGCGGTGACCGGGCCGATGCTCTGCCGGCGGGACGAGAACATGTCCATCAGCCCCTGCGCGACCCCGGCGATCTCCCGGCCATGGCCGTCGCGGCGCGGCACCCACCGGACGCCGAACCGGCGGGTGAGCGCGTTCTCCGCGGCCAGGGCTGCGATCGCGGAGGCTGCGGGGCGGTGGCGGTACAGCGACATGGAGTCGAGGGCGCGCCACTGGCCGTCGCTTTCGCGCTGGACCTTGTGCAGGATCAGGTTGTGGACGTGCAGCTGCGGGTCGCCGTCGCGGCTGGTGTGCTGGCGGAACGAGGCGATCACCCACTGGCGGGCGTCCTCCCACCGGCCGCCGGGGTGATAGCCAGAGCGGGTCTGGCCGGCCTCGCGCTGGAGGTAGTCCAGGGCGGCGGCGTTGCCTTCCATGATGGCGGCCCAGATGTCCTCGGCTACTTGCTCCCACTCCTGGAAGGTGCTGAGGTCGCCGCGCTGGGCTGCGGCGGCGGCGCTGGCCAGGGCGCTGGCATGGAACAAGGAGATCGACTTCGAGACGCTGAAGGTGGCGTCCCAGTACAGGTCCGGGGTCCTGACCTGTGACTTGGCCTCGATGAGCAGCTGGGCGCGGCGCTCGGCTGTTGCTTCTGGCTCGGCGGCCAGCAGGGCCTGGTAGATGTCTTCGGCGGAACGGAAGCGGCTGGGGGCGCGGCCCAGGCGGGTCTGGCCGGTGGGGTCGCGGGGATCAAGGTGCCGGCCGTAGAGCGGCTCGAAGACGGCCCGGTCGACGACGCCACCGGGGCGTAAGCCGAGCTCGGCGACGGCCTTGCCGGTCCAGGTTCCGGGCGGCTCGCCGCCCTTCTCGGCCGGGGACAGGTAGTACCCCGCGCCCATGTCCGCGCGTCGCGTCGCTGCCACCGACGTGCTCGTGCCAATCTGCCGCCACGGATAGGACGCGTCATGGCCCTTGGAGATGGTGATGATCCCGGCCACCGGCGGTGCCCTCCCTCCGCGCTGAACGGACCATGATCATTAATAATGCGTAGGTGTGAGTTAAATCAGATAAATCAAGAGGATGTGGCATCCTGGGAGAACTGGCAAGCGATATAGCTGCTGGACGATCGAGAGGCGAGGGAGGTTCGCGATGGCAGATCGACCGCATCGAGGGCGAGAGCGCCATCGGCGACCTCGGCCGGACAGGGCCGAAGCAGCACCGGGAGAGTGGCGGAGCCTCGACCGTGAAAGGCTGCTGGGCATGACAGCTGAGTCCGGGTCGCACGGCGTGATCGGCTTCGGCTACGAAGGCACCGACCAGGCTGCCTTCGTGACCAGCCTGGCCCGCAGCGGGGTCGGCCTGCTCGTTGACGTCCGGCTGAACGCGATCTCGCGCAAGCAAGGGTTCAGCAAGCGCGGGCTGGCCCAGGCCTTGGCGGACAGCGGCATCGGGTATGAGCACGCTCCGGAGCTGGGCAACCCCAGCTGGAACCGCGCTGGTTTCTCTGGGTCCGATGCCGAGGTCACCTCCGCGCGAATTACCTACCGCCAGCTCATCCGGTCCGGGAAGGCATCGGCGCGCATTGACGAAATCGCGAAGGCAGCGGCCACGGGGCTCGTAGCGGTCTTGTGCGTCGAGTCTGACGAGCGCCACTGCCATCGTTACGTCGTGCTCAGCGAGGTACGCGGCCGCCTGCCTCACTTCGTACGGGCTGTCAGTTAGTTAGCGGCGGTCTGCGCCGAGGCCAGAACAGGCCCAGGACCATGAACGACTGCTGGTGCTTCTGCTGGTTGCCGACGTAGAAGATGACGTCGCGGTCAGGGGCACACATCTCATCCAGAAACTTGCCGCGTAACCCGGCGCGTATTCGTGCGTCGTCGCGGCCCGCGAGGCTGCGCTGCAGGGCTACCCATTCCCAGTCGTAGATGCCCTGCCGGTGGCCCCCGCACTGAGCAGAGGCGCAGCGGTAGCGATACCAGCCCTTGAACCGCGGGGCCTGCAGTGCCGCCCTGGGCGTCCTCGTCAGGCCTGGCAGTTCTAACTGGCTCATGTACCGATCGATCTTGGCCTGGTCGGCGGATGTCCAGCCAGGGTGCGGCTCGATGTCCAGATCGGTGACTTCTCTCGGCCGGATCGCAGCGAGCGATCGGGCCGGAGGGTGATCGCGCACCCCGGCCAGCAGGCCGCACATCGAGTCGGAGATGTGATCCGTCAGGTACGGCCAGCGGTGGCCCCAGTCTCGGAGATGACCCTCCCGCCGCAGCGTCGTCATCACCGGTCGCCAGCTCTCGCCGCGCGGGTCGCCACGGCTCGGGCGGGCCTGCACGGAGACGATGTCGTACTTCTTGAAGCTCGCCTGGCCGTCAAGCTCGCGGAAGTTGATCGGGTCAGGCGTACCCAGCCGGAGTTGTCGGGGTCAAGCCGGATTCCGGCAACGCAAACGGTCTCGCCGTACTGCTCCGAGGGATTGGGCGCAGCCTTGACAGTGATCATGACGCGAAGCCAGACGAGCTGATCGCTAGGAGGCTTCTCAGGGGCGGATTCCGGATCAGGGGCAAAGAGCGACATCTCCGTCACAGGCGGCACCATCCATAGCGGGTCCTACAGATGATGAAACAGCGATTACCTGGTCACGCCAAGTCATCAGGACCTCCCGTCCTTGACCGCAAGTCGCCGAGCTACGCCGCCAACTCGGCGGTCGCCCCGCAATCAGCCCGAACCAGCCGGGCAATATCTGATTGTCTATGCGTTCTGATTTCCGGCGTCGACGCCAGCTCCGATCGCCGCTGGCAGCGGCATCGTCCGCCGCCGGCGGGCGCGGCTGTCGCGCCGGGGCCGCCCGGGGCGCCCTGCAGCGCATCGCAAGGGTGCGGTCGGTGGTGCTGCGGCTGGACTGGGAGAACGAGTCGCGGGGATACCGGCGGATCCACGGCGAGCTCGCGGGGCTCGGCATCACAATGACGCCGGCCACTCCGGGACGAGTGAACACGGCGGCGAGCTCATCACGCGAGACCCGGTGGGAGTCCGTAACCGGTGAGGATCGCGCCGCCCGCCGCTGGCGTCAGGCGCGAGACACCGGTGCCCGGGAACGGGCGAGCTGCTCCAGCAGCGATCCGGCGTGCCGCGCGTCCGGCAGCACGGCGATCTCGTCTCGGATCAGCCCGGCCTTTGTCCGGTAGGACGGATCCTGCCAGACCATGGCGGTGGCTGCGCCGATGGCGTCCGCCGTGCTGGTGACGGCATCGAGGACCGCGGCCACGCCCAGGGCCTCGCAGCGGTCGGCGTTGAGCGGCTGGTCGGCGCCCAGCGGAAGCAGCACCTGAGGCAGCCCGAATGCCAGACTGCCGATGACCGTGCCAGATCCTGCGTGGGACACCACGACGTCCGAGACCGCGAGCGTGTCGGCGGCGGAGAGGAACTGCTCGACGCGCACGTTCGGGGGCTGGCCGCCGAGCTCGGCGAGATCGATCTCGCGGCCCACCGTGACCAGGACGCTGACGGGGAGCTTGCTGACCCCGGCGATCACCCGGCGGAACAAGTCGCCCGACTCCTGATGGAAGATCGTTCCGAGGGTGAAGTACACGGTCGGAGGTGTCGCCGGGGCGGGCGGCCGGCCCTCGCCGCGCGCGGATTCCAGGACCGCTGGGCGCACGTAGCGGGCGGTCGCGGGCAGGGGATCGGCGGGATCGCGGTAGCTGGAGGGCGCGGGCACGATCGTCAGGTAGCGGTGCAGCATGCTCATCGCGTCATCGGGGTCGAGTCCGTGCTCCGCCCGCAGCGCGGCCAGCGGTTCCCCGATCACCTCCGGCCGCAGGAAGCCGCCAGCAGCGATCACGACCACGCTAGCGTGGGGAATCCCGTGGGCCTCGGCCGCCACGGCCCCGGCGAAATCCACCTCGTCCCGGACTACCAGGTCCGGCCGCCATTCGGCGGCCAGCTCGCGGAGCCGGCCAGCCCGCTCGCGGGCGATGAGGCCCGCGAAGCTCTGGCGGATAGCTCGCTCCTCTGCGAGGCGGTCCACGGGCGCTAGCGCGCGGCGCACTGCCGGAGCCAGCAATGTCGCCCCGCCCGTCGCGACGGCATGCCATCCCGCGGACACGACCGCGGGCACCATCGCCTCCTGGCATGCGTAAATGATCTCGTGCCCGCGCTCGCGGAGCACCGTGGCGAACGGGGTGGTGGGAAGAAAGTGCCCGGTGCCGCCCGAGAACGTGAACAGGAAACGCATCCGACGTCATCCTTACCTGCAACCGCTGATGAAATGGCCGGTCGGGCACCTGCTCCCCGGCCGGCACCTGCTAGGAGAAGTGCGCAACCGGCCGGTCGAGGCGGCGGCCGTCGACGATCACGTCGACCTTCTGGTTGCAGAAGCGATCAGCCCGGCGATCGGCTGGAGCTGGCGGGCTGGGAATTTGCAGGCCCAGGCCAGGTCCGGATCGACAGCGTACCCGATGCGGACGCCCGCTGGCGGCGGGTGGTGGTCGCGGCGGCGGGCCTGCCGTCCAGCCGCCGCGCGCAGGCTCAGGGCGGCTCGGATCACGGCGGGATCCTCGAGCACCGCCACGGGCGGCGATACTGCCGGTCGGCCAGGTCGTGCTCTCCATCATGCAGGTGCCCGGTGATCTTGTCATCAAGCGCGGTCTCGATCACGGTCTTAAGCCCTAAGTTGCTGCGGCCGACCCTCGGTCGCGCCGATGACGCCCGCGTGCTCGGCCAGCAGGTCGGCCCGGCGTCGGAGCACTGAGCGTTGAGCCGCTGTGCCGCGGCGGCGGCTGCTCATGCCAGCGATCCGGGCCACGATGATGCGGTCACTCTCCGTCAGCGCCCACTCCGCAGCCACTCGCCCGATGCCCGGCGCGGGGGGCTGCGGGGTGGGGGCTGACGCTGCCACACCGCTGGCCGACGCCTCGGGCGGCATCGCGAGACTCGGCCCAATCAGGCACATTCCGCGATGCCGCCGCGCACGAACTCGTCGTGCGGCCAGCAGCGCGCGGTCAGGCGGCCCGGACTCCAGCCCGGGCCTGAGTAGCCCGGCGTACCCGACAGCCACGGTGTCGTAGGCCGCCCAGCTATCACTCAGGTAAGCCAGCTCGGTCATGCCCGGGAACGTCCCGCCATCGCCTGACACCGCCAGCGCCGCCGGGCGGTTCCCCAGGCCCTGCCGGGTGACGAACTGCGGCTGGCAGATCCCGTCAAGCGCCGCCGCTTATCGCCTTGCTCTAGACGATCTGATTTAAATAAGATTTTCTCAACCTTCCACCTACCCCCGGAGCGCCATGAGAACCCCAGCACCCAGGGAGCGCCGCGCCTACCGGCCGCGATGGCGCCCCGTACCGAACCCGCCAGCTAATCCGCCGCCGAGCGGCAGAACGGCCCTGGCGCCCACCCGCCAGGGCCCCGCGCTCCCGCCACCCAGCAGACCTCCCAGGAGCATGCCGATCATGCCTCGCAACGCACCGGCCACGACAAGCCATCCCGGCTTAAGCCCCGCCGAGTTAAGCCCGAACGAGAAACTGACCGTCCGCGAACTGTGCGCCGAGCTGAAGGTCTCCCGCTCGACCTTCTACGACTGGCGCCAGAAGGGCCGCGGTCCCCGCTGCATCCGGCTGCCCAACGGTGACCTGCGCATCCGCCGCCGCGACCTGGACGCCTGGCTCGGAACGCAAGAGATCGGATGAGTAACGACTTCAGTACAACCGCCGGGAAGGAGGAGCGGCGAGTCTCCTATGACGTCCGGTTGTGGAGCACCGTACTGTCAAGGGCGCCAAGGGACGCAAGTACCAGGTGCGCTGGACCGTCGCGGGCGAGGCGCACTACGCCACGTTCGCGACCAAGGCCCTCGCCGACGGCCACGAGGCGAAACTGCGAACAGCTTCGAAGGAAGGCGAGGCGTTCGACGTCACGACCGGCCTGCCCATCTCTCAGCTAACCGAGGACCGGGACCGCGAGCTGAGCTGGTACGACTTCGCCTGCGCCTACGTCGACATGAAGTGGGACGAGGCCGCGCCCAACTCCCGGCGCGCCATCGCCGACGCCCTGGCCACGGCCACCCAGGCGCTGCTGACCCCCAGCTCCGGAACGCCGCCGCCTGACCGGCTGCGGCCTGCTCTCTACACCTGGTCCTTCAACGCGCCCCGTCGCGCCGCCGGGCCGCCACCGGACCTGGCGCCGACGATTAGCTGGCTGGAGCGCAACACGGCCCCGCTGAACAGCCTCGCGGACCCGGACGTGCTGCGCCGCGTCCTGAACCAGCTCGCCCGGAAGATGGACGGCGGCCGGGCCGCCGCCACGGTCGTCGCCCGCAAGCGAGCCGTGCTCTACAACCTGCTCGGCTACGCGGTCGACAAGAAGCACTTCGCGGCCAACCCGCTGGCCTCGCTGAGCTGGAAGTCCCCGAAGACCGCCGAGGCCATCGACCGCAGGCGCGTGGTCAACCCGACCCAGGCGCAGGCACTCCTGGATGCCGTGCATGACCAGGGACCAATGGGCCGCCACCTGACAGCCTTCTTCGGCGTCCTGTACCACGCCGGGCTCCGGCCATCTGAGGCCGTCATGCTGACCCGCGACGAAGTCGACCTGCCCGACCAGGACAACGCGTGGGGTTGGCTCAACCTAGGCGACTCGGCACCCTCAACCGGCGGCGCGTGGAACGACTCGGGCCACCGACGGCAGCCCCGCCAGCTCAAGCACCGCGCCGTCGCCGAAGTCCGACCCGTCCCGGCATCCCCCGCGCTCGTCCGCCTGCTCCGCGAGCACCTCGCCGAGCACGGCACCGCGCCCGACGGCCGCCTGTTCCGCGGCGAGGCCGGCGGCCTGCTCTCCGACTCCGTCTACAGCCGCGCCTGGGACAAGGCCCGCCATACCGCGCTCACCGAGGCCGAGGCAGCCTCCCCGCTTGGCGAACGCCCCTACGACCTGCGGCACGCCCGGCTGTCCACCTGGCTGAACGCCGGCGTCGAACCCGCCCGCGTCGCCGAATGGGGAGGCAACAGCGTCCCGGTCCTGCTCCGCGTCTACGCCAAGTGCCTGTCCGGCACCGAGCAGAACGCCCTCCGGAAGATCCGGGAAGCCGAGCCAGCACCCCAGGCCGAGCCCGAGCACGAGTAACGGCCACCGCAGTCGCCGAACATCCCGCGCATATCCCGCAGACAGCCAGTCATCGCTGCACCTGGCCCACACCCAGCCCACAGCGCGACCGCCAGTCTCGAATCCCACCGACGTGACCAGCGCAAACGACAAGATCACGCCCGGCGGGCTCAACCACTGCTCAGCCACGAACACCCGCAAACGCCCGTTCCCGGCCGGACACCACCGGACCCCGACAAGATCAGCCCCCGACCGCATACACGCAGGCCAGGGGCTCTTTACTGAGGTGGTGGCAGGTGTTGGGTTCGAACCAACGTAGGCTGAGCCGACGGTTTTACAGACCGCTCCCTTTGGCCACTCGGGCAACCTGCCTAGCGCCGTCCGGTAGAGGACAGACTCTGAGAAGGATAGCGGAAGTCGCCCCGTGGGTCAGCACGCGGATCACATCGCAACGG